>DASZZU010000160.1:0-15105 GCA_035544855.1 Gemmatimonadaceae bacterium
CGTCGCGGTGAGAGTCAATACGTCAGTGTCGAGTCGAAGTCGTTTGAGGCGCTCCTTGTGTTTGACACCGAAGCGATGCTCCTCGTCAACGACAATCAATCCGAGCTGGGAGAATGCCACGTCCCCGCTGAGGAGACGATGCGTGCCGATGACTATGTCGATCTTTCCGGCTTTCAGGTCGGCCAGCACCCGCGTCTGCTCCTTCGCCGTCTGAAAACGGCTCATCGTCTTCACGTTCACGGGAAAATCGGCGAGCCGCTCGCTGAAAGTTCTTGCGTGCTGATCAGCCAGAATCGTCGTCGGCACGAGAACGACAACCTGGCGACCCGACTGGACAGCCTTGAACGCGGCCCGCACGGCGATCTCCGTTTTTCCGTAACCGACATCGCCGACGAGGAGCCGGTCCATTGGTCGCGGACGCTCCATATCGCTCTTCACATCGCTGGTCGCGGTGCGCTGATCGGGCGTGTCTTCGAAGAGGAACGAAGACTCGAGCTGACGCTGCCAGACCGTATCGGGAAGATGCGGCGGTCTCGTGGCCACTTTGCGTCGAGCGTAAAGATCCAACAGCTCGACCGTCATCTCCTGAATGGCGGCGCGGGTCTTGTCGCGCTGCGATGCCCAGCGCTTTCCGCCAAGCGCGTGAAGCCTCGGTGGAGGCGCGTCCGCGGTCATGTCCGCCGCAGATCGGTAACGCTCGATCTGATCGATGCGATAGAGCGGGACGTTGAGCCGGTCCCCGCCCTCGTATTCGATCACCGCCACTTCGACGGTGCTCTCGCGGACGAACATCTTCTCCATGCCGCGGTAAATCCCTACGCCGTGCTCGAGATGCACGACGTAATCGCCCGGTTTGAGCGCGGTCAGACTCTCGAGAGCGCTGCCGGCGGCGTAGCGCCGCGCTCGGCGGAACCTGCGCTCGCGGCGGAAAATCTCGTGGTCGGTCAGTACCCGATATCCCGGGAAGCTCTCCCCCCTTGGCGGGATGACGAAGCCGCCATGCAGAACTCCAATGGCGAGACTCGCCGGCGAGACCCGGTCGTCGTTCAGGAGCTCGTCCAGGCGCTCGGCCTGGCCGGCGTTATCGCAGAGGATGATCGTCGGGATTCCGTCGGCGGCGACCTGCTTCAATCGCTTGATGTCGCGTTGAATCTCCTCGGGCTCGCGAAACGGGAAGACGAGCTGTGCATTCTCGCCGGAGAGCCCAATCGTCCCGAACATGCTCAGCGCGGCCAGCGTGGTCTCCGGCGATTCAAACAGCTCGTCTCTGCTCGGAGCGTCCTCTCCCCTTCGCCGAGCCAGATCGATGTGGTGCTGGGCTTCGGTCCACGTTCTCTCCAACTCGGGAACCGGGTGCGTGCCGCTCGGGACGACGAGCAAAGTGTCCGGCGGAAAAATGGCGCGGATGGAGCTTCGCTCGGGTTCCCGGTCACCGGCATCGATTTGCCCATCGACCGGAAGTACGAGCGCCAACTCCGCGTCGCGAGTCGAGCGCTGCGTCACCAGGTCGAAGTGACGGAGCTCCGAGATGTCATCGCCCCAGAACTCGAGGCGGACTGGCTCCGCCATTCCGAAGCTGTAGATGTCGAAGATTCCGCCGCGCACGCTGAACTGGGCGACGTCCTCCACCATGGGTACCCGCTCGAAGCCTATGGCTTCGAGGTGTGACGCCAGATCTTCGGGCCGACGAGTGTCGCCCTTTCGCAGCTCAACCCTCGCCGTAGCGAGCGCGCGCGGAAGCTGGGTGCGCTCGAGAATGGCGCGGCTGGTGGTGATCAGAATCCGGAGATCCCCTTGACCTATTCGCTCCAGAGTCTCGACTCTTTCTCCGGCAATCTCGGCGTGGGCCTCGGCTTCGCCGAAGCTTTCGCGTGGCGGGTAGAACGCAACGGCGTCGGTCTCGACGAGCGTCGTCATGTCCGCGAGCCAGCGCTCGGCGCCTGCAACGTCGTCATTTACGACGACGAAGAACCTCTGGGTGGCATTCGCGGCAAGGGCCGCGAGCACAACGGCGTCGCTGGATCCGTGCAAGCCGCCGACCTCGCGCCGAATGGCCGGCGAGGGCAACTCATCAAGAAGCTCTCTGAACTCTCCCAGCGATTCGATGATGGAGAGCAATTGCGGGAGCGGCATGGCGCAAGGTAAATCGGTCAGCTATCTACAGGTAGGCGCGCCCGGCACTCGATCGTGGCCTGATTTGGGGATTGACTCCTGCCGGGACATCCAGCCAAATTGTATACAAAGGACAGGAGGTCCGGCATGCTGGCGACGAGATCGGCATCAACGGCGGGGGTCGCGGCACTTCTTATTGCTCTATTGGCGTCACCTTCCTCTGCCCAGGATCGGGTGAGGCGGGGAGCGCCCAACGTTCGCGTCTACTCCCAGAACGGTCCGGGCGTCGAGTCGAACTACGTTACGCCAGCGATCGAAGTATCCGAGGACGCCTACGTCTTCGCTGTTTCGATGGATCTCGACGGACAGATCCAGATTCTCCATCCGGATTTCCCTGGAATATCGGTCAGGATCCTCCAGCACAAGCAGCTCCGTCTCCCGAATTTCTTCGCTGGATTCTCCCAGTCGGGCGGCACGTTCGATGCCTCCGGACGCTACGCCAGTTATTCCGACTATGCCGGTGAAGGGAACGACAGCCGCGGGACCGTCATTGCGCTCGCCTCGCGTGCTCCGTTCAACACCGAGCTGGTGGAAAGCGACGGTGACTGGAACATTTCCGCGATACGGCGCCTCATCGAGCACCGCACCCCTGGTTCGGCCGCTCAGGCGCTCGCGTCGTACCTGGGGGCGAAAGGCGAGCCAATCGGACGCGACTATATGCGCTTCGCTTCCGCCCGGCGCTCTTACTACGCCTCGAATGCGTTGTATGCGTGTGATCTGTACTACGGCGGCTACAGCCCGAGTCTCGCCTTCAGTCGTCTCGCAGTGCTCAATCGAGTTTCACAGCTGCGGCACGGTGGACAAAGCGTGAGCATTCTTGGCTACGATTTCTGCGGGATGCCGATAGTGATCTACGGACCGTCGAGGTCGATCACGGGATTCCGCCCGCCCACGCCACCAAGAAATCCCGGTGACACAGGCGCGAGAAATCGCCTTCCGCATCCAATACCGCGATCAGGTCCCCAGGCTGGAAATACGCCCAGAGCAGCTGCCATCGGATATTTCCCGATAACGCGACGCGCCGAGCCGCCGCAGATGGGCGATGTAACGATCACGGCGCCGAGCCGGAGCAGAAGAGACCAGCGCGAGGTACTCATCGATCTTCGCAACGAGGCCCGTGGCGGCGGACTGCCCGAGAGGACTCGCGTTCCGGTCGACCGCACCGCTCCGACACGCACCGAGACGACGGTCATCGGGACTCAGCCCGTTCGCGAATACTCGAGACCCGTGCTCCGTGAAGCACCACCGGCGCCGCGGTCGGAACCCACGCGTGGCCCGGACCGCTCGCCGCCTCCCCCTCCGGTCGTGCAGGAGCGGCCGTCGAGCCCGCCACCGGCCCCTCCCAGAGTGTCGGAACCTCATTCGAAGCCAGTGGAGGATCCTCCTCCGCCTAGGCGCTGACGTCGCGACGACGAGCGTGAGTTTCATGAGAAAGGGGCTGCTTTTGCAGCCCCTTTTTTCTTTCATGCCATCGAGGGTGAATGACGTCTGGCGGTTATATTTCGTGGTTCCTGCCTAGGCATCCCGCACAACCCAGAGACACCCCTTGAAGCTCGAGCACATTCGCAACTTCTGCATCGTCGCACATATCGACCACGGCAAATCGACGCTCGCCGATCGGCTGATCGAAGCCACTGGCATGCTGCAGAAGCGGGAGATGAAGGCTCAGGTGCTGGATACGCTCGACCTGGAGCGTGAGCGCGGGATAACCATCAAGCTGAACGCGGTGCGGATGACCTACACGGCCCGTGGCGGCCAGGAATACGAGCTCAATCTGATCGACACGCCAGGACACGTCGACTTCACCTACGAGGTCTCGCGATCACTCGCCGCCTGCGAGGGCGCGATACTCGTCGTCGACGCGTCGCAAGGGATTCAGGCGCAGACGCTCTCCAATCTTTTTCTGGCGATGGACGCTGGCCTGGAGATCATCCCGATCCTGAACAAGATCGATCTGCCGAGCGCGGAGCCGGAACAGCGCAAGCAGGAGCTCAGCGATCTCCTCGGCGTCGACCCCGACGGGATTCTCCTCGTGAGCGCAAAAGAAGGAATCGGCATCCCCGAGCTGCTCGAGGAGATCGTGCGGAAGGTGCCTCCGCCTGAGGGCGACGAGAACGCTCCGCTCCGTGCGCTGATCTACGACTCGTATTACGACCGTTATCGGGGCGCGATTCCCAGCGTTCGAGTAGTCGACGGGGTGATCAGGAAAGGCACCCACATCACTTTCGGCGCGAGCGAATCGGTCTACGAGGTCGATGAAGTCGGGTACAACCAGCTACGTCAGGTTCCTACCGGGCAGCTCGGCCCGGGCGAAGTCGGTTATGTCGTCGCAAGCGTGCGCTCAGTGAGTGAGACGCGTGCGGGCGACACGATCTTCGACGCCGAAAATCACGCTACCGAGGCGCTGCCGGGCTATCAGGCCGTTCGATCCTTCGTCTTCGCTGGCCTCTATCCGACGGATACGACCCAGTACGAGACGCTGCGCGATGCCCTCGAGAAGCTCAAGCTCAACGACGCTTCGCTCAACTATGAGCCGGAAACATCGACCGCGCTCGGGTTCGGGTTCCGCGCCGGGTTCCTCGGCCTGCTCCACATGGAGATCGTACAGGAGCGACTGAGCCGCGAGTTCGACCTCGAGCTCGTCACCACAGTTCCTTCAGTCGAATACAAAGTCTATAAGACAGACGGGACGATGACTCTGATAGAGAATCCCTCGCTCATGCCGTCGGCACAGGTCGTCCACTACGTCGAGGAGCCGTACGTCAAGGCGCGCATTATGGTACCCGCCGAGTACATCGGACCTATCATGGCGCTTGGAACAGAGCGCCGCGGCGTGTACAAGAACATGACCTACCTCGACACCCAGCGTGTTGAGCTCGATTGGGAATTCCCACTGGGCGAGATAATTCTCGATTTCTTCGACAAGCTCAAGACCGTAAGCCGCGGCTACGCGTCGCTCGACTACGAGATGCTCGAATACCGTCGCAGTGATCTGGTGAGGCTCGACATGCTGATCAACGGCGATCCGGTAGATGCGTTCAGTGTCATCATCCACGAAGACAAGGCTTACGAGTGGGGGCGAAAGATCGCCGACAAGCTGAAAGAGCTCATTCCACGACAGCTGTTCGAGGTCGCGATTCAGGCGGCGATCGGAACGAAGGTCATCGCGCGCACGAGCGTGAAACCCTTGCGGAAGGACGTGCTCGCCAAGTGCTATGGCGGGGACATCTCGCGCAAGCGGAAGCTTCTCGAGAAGCAGAAGGAGGGCAAGAAGCGCATGAAGCAAGTCGGTTCAGTTGAGATACCGCAGGAAGCGTTTCTCGCTGTCCTGCAGGTCGATTAGAACGGATGCGGGTTGGCTCAGTGGAGACTGAGTGAACGGATCGCTCGTTATCCAAACGAGCTTTCTTGGCGACGTCATACTCACGACGCCGCTCATCAGGGAGCTTGCCAAGCGGGGCCCGGTGGACGTGCTCGTGACCCCCGAGGGAGCGGCGGTCCTCGCGAATAATCCCAACATCCGGACCGTCATCCGCTACGACAAGCGCCGGACATACGGCTCGGCCCTCAGCCTGTGGCAGACGGTTCGGGAGCTGCGCAGCCGCCGGCCGTACGATGTCGCGTATCTGGCGCAGGGATCGTTTCGCAGCGGCCTGCTCGCGATGATGACGGGCGCGAAGCAACTAATCGGCTTCGCCAGCTCCACAGGTCGGGCGCTTTACACCGAGCAGATTCCGTACAGACCGGATCGTCATCACGCGGAGCGATTGTGGTCGCTATCGATGTCGGAGTGCGCTGATCCACCCACGCGCGATCAGATCCGGCCGCGCCTGTATCCTTCGGACGAAGAGCGTCAGATCGTCGACCGGATGCTCAGGCGAGGTGGCAGCCTCGACGAGCCGTTTGTAGCGCTTGCTCCTGGAAGCGCGTGGGGGACGAAGCGCTGGCCCTATTACGTCGAGCTTGCAAAGAGGCTCGGCGACGACGTCCGAATCGCGGTCATCGGGTCGAAGTCGGACGCGCCCATCGCAGAGGAAATTGCCGCGGCCCTTCCGCCTGGTTGCGTGATCAACGCCGTTGGCGAGCTTTCGCTTCTCGCGTCCGCGGAGTTGATTGGTCGCGCCCAGGCGATAGTTACAAATGACTCGGCGCCACAGCATCTTGCGTCAGCGATGGGGACGCCGACGCTCACGATTTTTGGACCTACCGTTCCGGAGTTCGGGTTCGGCCCTCTCGCTGAGCGGCACGCGGTAGCCGGCCTCGATGGGCTTTCGTGTCGTCCATGTCATCGCCATGGTCCACAACGGTGTCCTCTCGGACACTGGCGTTGCATGCGCGAGCTCGGCCCCGAATACATCTCCAGCTTGCTCACCGAAGTCCTCAACCCACCGGTGCCCGTATGAGCGTCAAGGAGCGTTACATCATCGGAGTTGACCTGGGCGGCACCAACATCGTTGCGGGCGCGATGCCGCTCGACGGCAGCCGCGAGATCGCGATGCAGACGCGGCCGACTCTCGCCGAAGGCGGTGCGGGCGCGGTAGTCGAGCGGATCGCGGAGATGATCGAGCAGGTGATCGCGCAAACGATCGCGGAGACCAGCGCGGAGCGATCGGATTTCCTTGGTGTCGGGATCGGATCACCGGGCCCGCTGGATCGCGCGAATGGCATCGTCATAGTGACTCCAAATCTCGGCTGGAAGAACTTCCCACTTCGCGACGAGATCTCCAGGCGGGTTCACCTCGATGCTACGCTGGACAACGACGCAAACTGCGCCACTCTTGGCGAGTTCTGGTGCGGTGCGGCTGTCGGCGGGCGCAATGTCATTGGGATGACGCTGGGAACCGGAATCGGCGGAGGACTGATCCTCGAAGGAAAGCTTTATCACGGCGCGTCCGACGTGGCCGGCGAGATCGGCCACACGACGATCGATTCCACCGGGAGACGTTGCAAGTGCGGCAACTACGGATGCCTCGAGGCGTATGCGTCCGGTCCCGCAATCGCCGAACGGGCACGTGAGGCGCTGTGCGGAGACGAAGGCGAGTCGATTCTCGCCGGCATGGTGGGTGGCGATCCGAAACAAATCACGGCGCAGACGGTGTACGAGGCATCGAAGCGGGGCGATGCGATCGCGAGGGAAGTCGTTCGCGAGACGGCCCGCTTCCTCGGAGCGGGCGTGTCGAATCTCCTTAACATCTTCAATCCCGACGTCGTCGTCCTCGCGGGCGGCGTCACCCAGGCAGGCGACGCTTTGTTCCAGCCTCTTCGCGCTGAAGTAAAACGCCGCGCGTTCAAGCCGGCGGTGCAGGCGTGTCGCATCGTGCCGGGCGCGCTTCTCCTTTCCGCCGGCGTCGTCGGAGCCATCGCCACGTTCAAGATGCAAACACTGGGTGAGCTCTAAGATGACGCACGTCGAGGGTCGATGACGCGCAAGCGAAGGGTTGGCGTAATGGGGAGCTTCGTCTGGGACGTGATTCACGGGCGGGACCCGCGCGACGCGCCGGTGGAGGAATGGGGCGGCATCACCTACGCGCTCGGCGCGCTCGAGGCCGCGCTACCTTCGGATTGGGAGTTCGTTCCGATACTCAAGGTGGGAAGCGATTTCGCGCAATCGGCGCGGCAGTTTGTCGCCGGCTTCGAGCGAGCGGCCCCCGGAGCGGCGCCGATCGAAGTTCCGCATCCCAACAACAGAGTGGTGATGCACTACCAGAGTGACGAGCGCCGTTGCGAGCGTCTCAGCGGAGGCGTGCCGGGATGGAGCTGGCTCGGCCTCAAGCCGCTGCTCGCAGATCTGGACGCACTCTATATAAATCTGATCAGTGGGTTCGAGCTCGATCTGGAGACGGCGCAGCTGATTCGACAGCACTTCGGCGGTCCCATCTACTGCGACATTCACTCGCTGCTTCTCGCCGTGCAGCCGAACGGGACGAGAACTCTCCGGCCTCTTCCGAATCCCGGTGCGTGGTGCCGCTGTTTCGATCTCATACAGGTGAACGAGGACGAGATGAACATGATGGCGACCGATCCGATGGCGCTGGCCGCGATCGCGTTCGCCAACGGTGTCAGCTCGTTGACGGTGACTCTGGGCAGCCGTGGTATTATCTATTTCGCCGCGCCCGGCTTCGAGCGTCTCTCCGATGTCCGCCGCCCCGCTTTGGCGGCGGTGTCGGGCGCCATCCGTACCGCAAAATTGCCGGCGAAGCCCTCCAGACACGGCGGTCGGGGAGATCCAACCGGATGCGGCGACGTCTGGGGTGCGACCCATTTCTCGCGACTGCTCGCGGGTGATAAGTTAGACGCGGCAATGGACCGCGCTCTGGACGCGGCTGCCCGGAATGTGGACCATCGCGGCGCCACCGGTCTCGCCGATTACCTGCGCGGAGAGCTGAGCATCAAGTGACGACAATCATCAACGTTCCACATTCGCTCGAGGACAAATCGTTCGAGCAGGTGCTGGATCAGGTCGCACCGTTGCCGTTGGACGAGAAGATCATCGTCGATACAAGGCACGCCCGGTGGGCATCACCATATGGATTGACGGCGCTGCTCGCGCTGGCCCAGTCGCGCGCGGAGCGTCCGGTGCTCTACGTTCCGGAAGCCGAGAACGTCAGCAGCTACTGGTCGCGAATGGATTTCTTCAAGCACGCAGCTGAGCTATACGAGCTTCAGGGCCGCGTGAAAACTACGAAGGCGGCCGAGACCAGCGTACTGCTCGAGGTTACGTCGATCTCCAAGAGCGACGACGTCCATGACGTCGTAGACAAGATCCAGCAGCGGGCACAGGACGCGCTGGTCAAGAATCTGAATCTCGACGCGAAGATCACAATGCGGTTCACGATGGCGCTCTCCGAAGTCTGCCAGAACATCGTCGAGCACGCGGGTCGAGGCGGGTGGGTCGCGGTGCAGACTTATACGTGGCGCGTTCGGTTGGGCGGAAGAAAAGTGGTCGTCATCGCTGTTTGCGACCCGGGAATCGGATTCAAGGAATCACTCGAGTCGGCGCCGGGATTTCAGAAGCGCGATCGCTGGGACGACGGGCAGGCGCTCGAAGAAACCGTAATGCGCGGCGCGTCCCGGTTCAGGGACCCCGGCCGCGGTCAAGGGCTTGCGGGAGTGCGCAAGTTTGTGGGAACGTGGGATGGCAAACTCTCCGTCCGGAGCGGCACTGCTCGCATTGCGGTGCTTCCGAAAGGAGACTGGGACGAGGACGAGCCTCTCCTCGAAGACCTTTCTTATTTTCCAGGTGCACAGGTGCAGATAACGATTCCGGAGCGAGTGGCGTGATCAACCACATCGATGTCAGCTCGATGCTCAGGAAGAGCGTGTGTGAGCTCTACTCGAATCTCGTCACCCGTCCCACGGGCGCGGCGGTGAGGTGCGAGATCGAGCACGAGCTGGATCGGATCGGGGATCGGGCGCTCACCGTGATCGACTTCTCGCACGTCGGGCTGCTGGATTTCTCCTGCGCCGATGAGATCGTCGCCAAGCTGCTGCTGCAGTACGTGAGCCTGGATGCTCCTCGGCGCGAGGTCTATTTCCTGTTTCGCGGGATCAGCGAGTCCCACATGGACGCGATCGAGGCCGTGCTCGAGCGGCACAAGCTGGCACTCGTGACCCAGCACGCCGACGGCGGGTCGCGGCTGGTCGGCATCGTCGATGTCGACGAGAGAAGGGCATGGGAGATCGTCTCGCAGCTCGGTGCCGGCGCCAGCGCCGACGTCGCCGACGCCACGGGACTCTCGCGCGAACATGCAGAGCGCATGCTTGATACTCTGTGGCGGAGACGTCTCGTGATCAGACACGACAACAGCTACGTCGCAGTTGGCAGCGCCACGGCTCCGGTGGAGCCGATGAGACTCGATGCATGATGGAAGGATTTCAACCGTGGCTGATGGTCTCGCGCTACCTCGCGACGCGCCCAGGCGATCCCGAGCGCGGGCCTCTCGTGAAGCTGCATCCGTCGGACGCGCGCAAGCGGCTGCTGGAGGACGGAGAGCTCGTATGGGTGTACGGCCCGCGACGTCACGAGATGGCGGTGCTCGTCGTCGATGATACGGTCAGTCCGGGCACCGTAGTCGCCCGCGACGTTCTGGGGATCGCTCCGGCCGAAATCGTTCGCGTAGTCAAGCACGACTTCGACGCCGGTCGCAGCACCCGCAACCTGGGCTAGGAGAGATCTTGGCGG
Organism: Gemmatimonadaceae bacterium; assembly: GCA_035544855.1. Classification (GTDB taxonomy): domain Bacteria; phylum Gemmatimonadota; class Gemmatimonadetes; order Gemmatimonadales; family Gemmatimonadaceae; genus UBA4720. The sequence goes on from DASZZU010000160.1 coordinate 10,355, forward strand.
AACCAACACGGAAGATGGGCCTCTCAACAACCGCAATTCACGGCGGCGAGACGCGACCAACTCCGGGAATGGGCGTCACCGCCCCGCTGGTGCAATCCGTCAACTACGTCCAGGACACCGGCACGAGTGAGGGGCTTCTCTACACGCGGTACGGCAACACACCCAACGCGGAGCGGGTGCAGAAGCGTCTCGCGCTGCTGGAAGGAGCGGAGGCGGCGCTCGTGCTCTCCAGTGGAATGGGCGCTACCGCATGCGCGATGCTCGCCCTCCTCAGGCCCGGTGATCACCTGATCTCGAGCTCATGGGTCTACGGTGGCACTCGCAAGCTGTTCACGGAAGATCTGATGGGGATGGGCATCGAAGTCTCTTTCGTGAATCCGCTGGAGCCGCGCGCGTGGCGAAAGGGGCTCAAGAAGAACACCCGGGTGATATTCCTCGAATCCCCGGTAAATCCCACTTGCAGAGTGCTGGAGCTGAGCTCACTCCAGTCGCTTGCGCACGCGCAGGGAATCGCGCTCGTCGTAGACTCGACATTTGCCAGCCCGGTCAACTTCCGGCCGATCGAGCACGGAGTCGATGTCGTGATTCACTCCGCTACGAAGTATCTGAACGGCCACCACGACATCCTGGCCGGCGTGGTATGTGGGAACGAACCGTTCATTGACGAAGTCAGGCGCAAGATGACGGTGTGGGGCCAGGCTCCTGATCCGTTCGCATGCTGGCTTCTCGAGCGCAGTCTTAAGACGCTCGATGTCCGAGTCAAGCGCCAGAACGAGAACGCCATGCGGGTCGCGCAGTGGTGCTCGACGCGGCCCGAGATCGCGAAGGTGCACTACCCCGGCCTGCCCGACCATCCCGACCACGAGATCGCGAAGAGCATTCTCGACGGATTCGGCGGAATGATGGCGATCGAGCTCATGGGCGGAGGAGCGGCAACGCTCAAGTTCGTCAGGAAGCTCCAGCTCTTCGCTTATGCCGCCAGTCTGGGCGGCGCCGACTCGCTCGTCATCGAGCCCCGCTACAGCTCGCACGAGCACATGACACCCGAGGAGCGCCAGAGAATCGGAATCCCGGACGGCTTCCTCAGAATGAGCATCGGCCTCGAAAACGCGGAAGATCTGATCGCGGACATAGAGCAGGCGCTTCAGCAGTAGCGATGATCCGTCTCACCGATGTCGCCAAGGAATATCCTCGCTCGGGTACCGCGCTCGCTCAGATAAGCTTTCAGGTGAAAAAGGGCGAGTTCGTTTTCCTCACCGGACCAAGCGGCTCGGGGAAGACGACGATCCTCAAGCTGCTGTACATGGATGACAAGCCCAACCAGGGCGAGGTCTGGGTCAACGGCGTAAGCTCCATGACCGCGAGCGGCCGCGAGATCTCACGGCTGCGGCGCAGGCTCGGGATCGTGTTCCAGGATTTCCGGCTCCTCGAAGATCGAACGGCCGAAGCGAATGTGAGGTTTGCCCTGGAAGTGACGGGCGCTCCCAAGGCGACCATCCGAGCCAAGGTGTCGCGCGCGCTCACTCAGGTGGGCCTCGCGTCGAAGGCCACCAGCTATCCCCCCGAGCTGTCGGGAGGCGAGCAACAGCGGGTCGCGATCGCCCGCTCTCTCATCAACGATCCATTCGTCCTTATCGCCGACGAGCCGACCGGCAATCTCGATGAGCGCGCGACGCGCGGAGTCTTCCAGCTGCTGCGCGACATCAATGCATCGGGGACGGCGGTCATCATGGCGACCCACGACCTCGATCTGGTGCGCAGATCCAATTATCGGACGATCGAGCTGAATCACGGCCGGCTCGTGTTCGACTCCGCGGAATCTCCTCTATCGGCTCGCCCCTCCGACGAGACGCTCGAGGATGTCGAGGCAGCCAGCGATACACGAGAGAGCGTATAGTGCGGTCGGTTCGAGAAGCGCTGACCGCATCCCGGCGCGCGCCCCTGCTCAGCATCCTCGGCGTCGTGACGATCGCGTTCTCGCTCTTTGCGTTCGGATTGTTCGGCCTCGTGGCGATCAATATCCGAAAGGCGCTGGAGCAGGTAGAGGAGCGGGTCGAGGTCCGCGCGTTCGTCAGCGACAGCACCGAGATCGAGTCGGTCGCCGCGGCGATGAAGGACATCGGCGAATTCCCGGAAGTAGCGCGCGTCGATTATGTCTCGAAGGAGCAGGCGCTGGAGCGCGCCAGAAAGGAAATGGGTGAGTTCGCCGACGTCTTCGAGGCGGGCGTGCTACCGGCTTCGATTGAAGTGTACCTCAGGTCCGGCATGCGGGATCCCACGACGGTGAAATCCGTTGCGGATCGCATCAGGACATATCACTTCATCGATGACGTCCGTTACGGAGAGGAGTGGGTCGCGAAACTTTACCGCCTGCGGAACATCGCCACAGTCGCGGGCCTCGCGCTCGGAGTAGCGTTCGCGGCTGTCGCGATCATCATCATCGGTGCCACGATCCGCATGACGGTCCTTGCCCGCGCGAAGGAGATATCGATAATGAGGCTGGTCGGCGCGACGGACATGTTTATCCGCCTTCCTTTCCTTATCGACGGGCTGGTGAAGGGAGTGTTGGGTGGCTTGCTCGCGCTGGTGTTCGTCTGGGTCGCGAACAGGGTGGTCAACGAATATTTCATCCAGACGATATTCTTCAATCGAGAGATGATCTTTCTCGGGGTCGTAGGCGGCGCTTTCATGGGCGTGCTCGGATCGCTCGTCTCGGTTGGGAGACACCTACGTCGAGTCTGATTCGCGCGCGGTGCGTGGCCCTCTGCTGCACCCTGCTCTTCTCTTCCTACCTCCCCGCTCAGCAGCCCGAGAACGCTGAAGCGCGGGTCAACGCGCAGCGAGACGAGCTGGCGCGGATAAAAGCAGAGCGCGACGAGCTGGAGAAGAAGATGAGCGGACTCCAGAACACCGCCCACGAGCTCCGCGACGAAGTGAATCTTCTCGACAAGCAGCACGATGCGACCTCACGCATGGTGATCTCCCTCGACCAGCAGCTCGTCGCGATTACCGACGAAGTCAAGACAGCTACCAGCGACCTTCAGAAGTCGGAGCGCGAGGCGACGATGAAGCGCACGGTCCTCCAGCGACGACTTATCGAGATCTACAAGAGGGGTCCTCTCTACTCGGCGGAAGTATTGTTCTCCGCGCAGTCGGTCGGCCAGCTCGTCGCACGGTACAAGTATCTGCATCTGCTGGCTCTGAGGGACAAGGGTCTCGTTCACCACCTCGACGAGCTCCACCAAAAGATCGAATCGCAGCGGGTGCAGCTGGTCCGGCTACAATCCAGCGTGATCGAGAACCGTTCGGCAAAGGAGCAGGAAGCGGCCCGTCTCGCGGAGCTCGAGAAGCTCCAGGCGCGGAATCTGTCGCGCGTGCAGCAGGATGCGAAGCGCACGAAGGCTCGCCTAGCCGAGCTCGAGAAGAGCGAGGCGCGCCTGAACAACTTCATCGCCTCGTTCGAGGCTGAGCGTAGAAGAGCATCCGGGCGAGGCGGAACGGTGACGCTGTCGCCCAGCTCTATCCGTACGACGGACATTGGAAGATTGGATTGGCCGGTGAACGGCGCATTTTTGTATCGATTCGGCCGGTACGTAAATCCGAACAACACTACGACGCGGTGGAACGGGATCGGGATCAACGCCCCCGTCGGCACCGCGGTGAAATCCGTCTCGGCGGGAACCGTCGCCTATGCGGGGCCGATGGGTACCTATGGAAACACTGTCATTCTCGAGCACGGTGGCGGCGACTATTCCGTGTACGGCTCACTCGACCGGATAAATGTCCGGAAAGGGACGCGAGTAATCAAAGGGCAGGCGCTCGGAACTGTCGGCATCAGCGATCCCGCGCTCGGGTCCCATCTCCACTTCGAGATCAGGCGTGGCGGCCCCGCAGTAGATCCGGCGGAATGGCTGCGTGCAGCACGATGAAGCTTCGCCGCCGACGGCGTTGGTGGCCGAGCTCGGGGACACGGGTGCGCCTATAGCAACGTGCCGTGAAGCACCAGGAAGGCCACCGAGAAATAGATCACCAAGCCAGTAACGTCGACGAGGGTAGCTACGAAAGGAGCCGACGCGCTTGCTGGATCGAATCCGATACGCTTTAGCAGGAACGGCAGCATCGATCCAGCCAGAGATCCGAACGCAACGATCCCGACCAGCGAGAACCCCACGGCGATCGCGAGCAGCAGGTAGTGAGGCCCGTAGTTGAAGATGTGCAGGTCCTGCCAGAGCACGATCCGGATGAAGCCGATGACGCCCAGGATTGCACCGAGGACAAGCCCGGTGGGAAGCTCACGGAGCGCGATACGCCACCAGTCGCGAAGTCTCAATTCCTGAAGCGCGAGCGCGCGAATCACCAGCGATGTCGCCTGGGACCCCGAGTTGCCGCCCGAGCTCATGACGAGCGGGATGAACATTGCGAGCACGGCCGCCCTCTCGATCTCGCCCTGAAAGCGCTGCATTGCCGTCGCGGTGAGCATCTCGCTCAGAAAGAGCGCGCATAGCCACCCGGCGCGCTTCCTGATCATGTCGAGGAAGCTGATCTCCATGTAAGGAGCGTTCAGGGCCTCCATACCGCCGAAGCGCTGGACGTCCTCGGTCTGCTCCTCTACCAGCGTATCGATCACGTCGTCGACCGTGACGATACCGAGGATGCGACGCTGGTCATCGATCACCGGCACGGCAAGCAGGTTGTATTTGGAGATCAACCGCGCCGCTTCCTCACGATCGGTGTCCGCGGCCACCGTGAGA
>DASZZU010000161.1:0-9914 GCA_035544855.1 Gemmatimonadaceae bacterium
GATTCACGCCGATCGACACCTTCAGCACGATTCCGCTGACGCCGACACCGTCTACCGGTGGCGCTCCGCCTCCAATCAGGGTGACACCCCCGACAATCCAACCTGGATATCAGCCGGTGCCGTCGCGGAATCAGCCGCGAATCCCAACGGTGTTCGATACCACGCGCGGCAACATCAATCGGCGCGACACGACCCGCGGCAACATCATTCGCCGCGACACCACGCGCCCGAGAACTGACGCGAGCCCGACGGCCGTTCCTCCGCCGGCAATGACGCCGCGCTGATGCGCTACCACGCGCGTTGGGTGCTTCCAATTACCCAGCCGCCGATTGAAAATGGAACCGTCGTCGAGAGCGACGGACGGATCACATACGTCGGGCCTCGTTCCGCCGCACCCCCGGGCGACGACTACGACCTCGGCGATGCGATCCTCCTGCCGGGCCTCATCAACACCCACACGCACCTCGAGCTCACCGCGATGCGGGGCTTCCTTGAGAATTGCCGATTCACGGAGTGGATCGACAAGCTGCGGCAGAGCCGAAACGACGTCATGAACGACGAGATGCTGCTCGACTCCGCGCGCTTCGGAATCATCGAAGGACTCGAGGCCGGAATCACCACCTATGCCGACACCTGCTCGACCGGCGTCGTGATGCGCGCGATGCGCGAGCTGGGTGTGCGCGGCATCATGTATCAGGAAGTGTTCGGGCCCGACCCTTCGCACGCGGATGTTGCAATGCGCGAGCTCGAGGATCGGATCGAGAAGCTCCAGATCGAGCAGACCGAGCTCGTGTCACTCGGCGTCTCGCCACACGCCCCGTACACCGTGTCGGACCGTCTCTATCATGCGGCGGCGGAATTTGCGAACTCGCGGCGCCTGCCGTTGGCCATGCACATTGCCGAGAGCGAGCCGGAGCACGACATCGTCGCGAACGCGCGTGGCGATTTCGCCGAGCGCTGGCAGCGTCGGGGCATAGCGGTCGCGCGACGCGCGCGCTCGCCGATTGAGCTACTGGAGCGGCAGGGAGCGCTCGACCGCGGTCCGCTCCTCATTCACTGCGTGCGCGTCGACGATGCCGACATCGAGATCATCGCTCGGCGCCGCTGCGCGGTCGCGCACTGTCCCGCGTCGAACGCAAAGTTCGGTCATGGCATCGCTCCGCTTCTCCCACTCGTCGCGGCCGGAGTTCGCGTCGGCATCGGGTCGGATTCGGTCGCCAGCAACAACCGCATGGACATTCTGGACGAAGCGCGTCTCGCGGTCCTGATTCATCGCGCCGCGACTCAGCGGCACGATGCGTTCGGTGCGCACCAGGCTCTCGAGCTCGCGACGATTGGCGGCGCCCGCGCGCTGGGAATCGAGTCGCGTGTTGGATCGCTGGAGCCGGGCAAGGACGCTGATCTCGCCGCCTTCCGAACCGATATCGCGCGCACGACGCCCCTCGGTGATCCCTATTCCGCAGCAATCTTTGCCCTGCCGGGACGGTCGGCAGAGCTCGTTACAGTGCAGGGCAGGGTGCTCGTGGAGCGCGGACACGCCCGATCGGGCGACGCGGCGCTTGCCCAGAGGGTCCGGGAAGTTGGCACTGCTCTCGCTTCATGGGTGCCCGGTTGATATCTTCAACACTCCTCTCAGCGGGAAGCCTGACTCAATGGCGGCAGTAGATAACCACCACCGTATCTGGCGCGACGGGAAGTTCGTGGATTGGGAAGACGCCACGATTCACGTCATTAGCCACGTAGTCCACTACGGCTCGAGCGTTTTCGAGGGCATCCGCTGCTACGAGACGCCCGGCGGACCGGCTGTGTTCCGACTCGGCGCGCACATGCGCCGCTTCGCGGATTCGTGCCGAATCTACCGGATGCCGCTTACGTACTCGATCGAAGATCTATCCCGGGCCGCAGTCGAAACAGTCGCCGAAAATGAGTTGCCGCACTGTTATCTGCGGCCTATTGCTATTCGAACAGGGGAGCAGATGGGTGTGCTACCGCAGGACACCCCGCTCGAGGTGTTCATCATTCCCTGGACATGGGGGACCTACCTCGGCGCCGACGCTCTGAAGAATGGCGCCGATGTCTGCGTGTCGAGCTGGAGGCGTCCCGCTCCCGACACGTTCCCTTCGCTGGCGAAAGCTGGCGGGAACTACCTGAACGGACAGTTGTCCAAGATGCAGGCGCGCATCGACAACTATGTCGAAGGCATAATGCTCGACTCGTTCGGCCTGGTATCTGAGGGAAGCGGCGAGAATCTCTTCCTCGTTCGCGACGGGAAACTGTTCACCTCGACCATCAGCTCCGGAATTCTCAATGGGATCACTCGTGATTGCGTGATGCGCATCGCGCGCGACATGGAAGTCGAAGTCGTCGAGGGATCGATCCCTCGCGAGATGCTTTACATCGCCGATGAGTTGTTCTTCACCGGAACGGCCGCGGAAATAACTCCCATTCGTTCGGTCGATCGGATTCCGGTGGGCACCGGCAAGCCGGGCGCGCTAACGCTCGAGATTCAGCGCGAGTACATGGGTATTGCGACCGGTACGATCGAGGACCGTTACGGGTGGCTGACACCGGTGCCGGCCCGGAAGGTGTCGACGACCGCACGCGGGAAGCCCGCGAGAGAGCGGGTAGACAACATGTCCGCTTCGCCGATCTAACCCCATTCAGCGATCGAGTTTAGGGGTCCGGCAATGCTCGTTTTTGAGGTGTAAAAACTGTTACCGGCAACCGCCGGCGTCGTCGCAATAGAAGTGGTGTAGCAGTTGTATATTTTGGTGGGTTTGCCCAGGAGGAGTGCTTGATCGTTGGTTGTCTGGCACTGAATGCTTCGTTCGAGCCGTTGACGATGGTTCCGCTGCGCCGCGCCTTGCGGCTGGTGATTGATGGAAAGGCGGAGATCGTCGAGGCGGATTCCGATCGTGTCGTTCGTTCCGAGAAGTTGACGCTTCCGCGCCCGGTGGTTATCCGCCTCACGCGCTTCATTCACGTCCCTCGTCGTTTCCGACGCCAGGTGACGAACACTTTTCTCTTTGCGCGCGATCGCTATCGCTGCCAGTACTGCGGCCGCCTTCAGATCGAGCTCAAGCCGCGCGAATCTTTGACGCGCGATCACCTGATCCCGCTCTCCCGCGGCGGCGCGAACGACTGGACCAACGTCGTGACGGCATGCAGTCCGTGCAACACGAAGAAAGCGAACAACCTGCCGAACGAGATCGGGATGCACCCGGTGCACCCGCCGGTCGAGCCGCACTTCGTGCACCTGAGCTGGGCCGTAAGAAGGCTGACCGCGACTCAGGCCAAGTACATCCGGCTCTTTTACGGCGAAGAGACGCTGCACCACCTCGAAGACCTGGAGAATCGCCACCCGCACAATTTGCATCACGCGGGAAACAAGGTCAGCTAACTACAACAGCTAAGTTCGCAGTTCATTAAGGCCTGAAGGTGCCCGTCCTCGCCTCGTAGTGCCTCTTCTCGCCTCCCAGCAGGCGCACCACGAGAGTCCGAACTCCACGCCCCAGCGCCGTGCCCGGATTCTTTTTTCCTCTCACGGCCGGCTTGAGCTCACCGCGTAGCCAGCGTTCCACTTCGTCGAGATCGCTGAGCGAAAGCGTCTCGACATCGAGCAGCAGATTGTAGTACCCGCGCTGTCCCTTCTTCGGTAGTGAGATCGCGGGGCGGTACGGACCTTCCGCCGCGTTCTCCGCTTCGTCGGCACTCGGGAATTCCCCAAGCGATTCCACCTTCTTGTTGACCACGCGCACCACCTGGTACTTCTTCCCCAGCACGTCGTACTTGAGAATCACGTCCCAGGCGAACGCGGCCTTCAGATCGTCGAACCATCCTCCTGAAGTCCACCGCTCCAGGCGGTAGTGCAGACGCGCAGGAAAACCGTTGGAGAGCAGATCGCGCATCGAGCCATCCGAGAGCAAGCCGGATGATGAAACCGCCGGCGGCTCCGTAGCCCACGCGTTCTCCGTCGGGGGAAGCACCTCGACGCGCACCTTTTTCTGCGCGCCGAGTGGAGTAGCCACGGCGAGACACGCGAGCAGAATTGCAGCGCCGCGAGTGACACCAAGGCGCGCGACAGGTCCGTTCCGCATCAGACGCAACGCGACCAAATCTCCACTCGCCGCATCGCTAGAACCGCCGGTGCACACGCAGGAACACATTCGCCGGTTCCTTCGGGCTCGACACCGCCTTGGCTGCATAGATCCCGAAGATGCCGAGATCGAGTCCTAGGCCGATGTCCGTTCTGAACGTCCCGAATCGCGGCAAGCTGTGACTCGAATATTCGAGTGTGCCCGACGGCTGCCCCACCAGCCACCCTCTGCCCGCGTCCACGAACGCGACCGCCGTCGGCTCCACCGTGAATCCGATTCCACGCAGCCTGATCGGTCGCCAGTTCAGAAAATCGAGCAGCGAAGAGCGCAGCTCGTTCCGGTACTCGAGCTGCGCAAGCGCGACCCGCTCGCACTGGGCCGGATTTCCCGGGGGCGGCTGGCCCCCGTCGCTGCATTGCGACACATCGACAGTTCCCGGACGATACTTCCGGAAATCGAATCCCGGTACCGTCCCGACACCGCCAACCGAGAATCGTCGCTCGAGCGGAAGCTCGTCGCCGTGCAGCCATCCCCCCAACACGAGCCTCGCGTTGATCCATGTCGTCGGCGACAGCCGGTTGTAGCGACGCAGATCCAGCATCACGCGCCCGTAGGTGAGCTGCGATACCGGAGCGGGTCGTGCGAGCGGCGATGCAAGGCCTGGATCTATCACTCGCCCCGAGCCACGCTCGTACTCGGCGAGAATCAGCCAGCCGGTGGAAGGATTGAGGTCGCTGTTTCTGGTGTCGATGTTCGCGCGCGCGACCGCGGTGTGAAAACGCCCCGCGTCTACCAGAGGATTTGGGCGCCAGGGTTTTCCATTTCTGAAAACTGAAAAGACACTTCTCGCGCCCGACGCCGCCCACCGTTCATCACTCCAGTCAACCGAGAGGCTGCTGCGGGAGCTCATGTGAAATGTGCCAGTCGCCTTGGCGCCGTGCCGATTGAAGTAATCACGGAAATCGCGACGAACGAAGAAAGCGGCGAGCCCCGCATCCGGTTCGGGGAGCTGCCAGGTCTCCACGGGAGTAATCACATCGTACGACGAGACATCCACCGCATAACCCCGCTCTCGGCCCACACGCATTCCCGCCCCAACACTGTGACCGAGATTCTCGTGGTCCCAATGGAAGGTGTCCGCGCTTCGAATTATTCCAAGAACCGAAACGTTGAACGCGGCCTTTCCGGAGCTGTCGTGAAATACCGGGCCGATGTGGACAGGCAGCCCCTCGACGCGATTGTAGGTCTTTCCCGAGCTCAAAATCAGTCCGCTGCTCCGGCTCGACCGCGCCCACAACCCGAGTCGCTCCGCAGTGGTATCTCTTCCCAACGTGTCCGTCTGTTGGGCGCGCGCGAGTCCCGGCGCCGTGAACGCCAGCAAAACGCAAAGCGCTCGAATCGTTCGTGCGGTATTTGTCATGTCGCCCTTATACCCTGGTCGCGTTGAGTCCGAGCCGCTTCATTCGCCGATAAAGATTTGGCCGGTCTGTCTGAAGTCTTCTCGCCGCGTCGGCGACGTTGCCGCCTGCCTCCGCGAGCGCACGCGCAATCACCGTTCGCTCGAAGCTGTCGAGCTTGTCCGCGAGCGAAATCGGGGCAGCGTTGGACGGAGCGTGCCGCCGGTCAATCACTTTATCCTGCGCGCGCGTGGGCGTTATCGATGCGGAGCCCGCCTCGTCGTCGCGATCGACGATCAGAACATCCTCGACATGTTGACCGGTGATCTCCGCCCCTGGATGCAGAATCGCGAGCCGTTCGATGATGTTGGCGAGCTCGCGCACGTTGCCGGGCCAGGGATAGTCCCGCAGCAGCTGAAGGGCGTCGCTCCTCCACCTTGGCTTGGACTGTCCTGTTCGCTGAAGAAACTGCTCGGAGAAATGCGCGACCAGCTCGACAATGTCCTCGCTACGCTCGCGCAACGGGGGAATGGCCAACGGAATGACGTTCAGTCTGAAGTAGAGATCCTCACGAAACGTCCCTCCCCGCACGGCACGCTGAAGATCGTGATTGGTCGCCGCGATGATCCGGACATCGGTGCGAATGACCCGGTTTCCTCCGACTCTCTGGATTTCCTTCGCCTCGATTGCGCGAAGCAGCTTCGCCTGGGCGTCGGGACCCAGGTCTCCTACCTCGTCGAGGAAGAGCGTCCCGTGATGCGCCAGCTCGAACCGCCCGATTCTCGTCTGTATAGCGCCGGTAAATGCGCCGCGCTCGTGGCCGAACATCTCGCTCTCGACGAGGTCGCGCGGAATCGCCGCGCAGTTCACTCTCACGAACGGCTTCTCTCGACGCGGGCTCGCATCGTGGATCGCGCTCGCGACAAGCTCCTTGCCGGTGCCGGATTCACCGGTGATCAACACGCGAGCATCGGTTGGCGCCACGCGCGCGATCATCTGCCGCACCGCTCCCATCCCCGCGCTCTTGCCCACCATCTCCCCGGTAAATCCCAGTTCCGCCCGCAGCGCCCGCGCGACTCGGCGCGTCTGCCGCAGCTCCAGCGCGGAGGCAACTGCGAGCAGCACTCCCTCCGGAGTGAGCGGCTTCTCGAGGAAGTTGAAGGCGCCGAGCTTGGTGGCCTTGACGGCATCGGCGAGTCCCGCGCGGCCGCTCATCATTATCACGGGCAGATCGGGGGCAACATCGCGCAGTCTGGCGAGTGTTGCCATGCCGTCGAGGTCGCCCGGCATCATGAGGTCGACCAGCGCGACATCCGGCTCACCATCCTTCACGCGCGCGACTGCTTCGACCCCGCTCGGAGTCTCCATCACTTCGTATCCTTCGCCTGTAAGCAGCGCGCCGACCATGCGCCGAATGTTCGGCTCGTCGTCGGCGATGAGGACTATCGGCACTTACGTCGTGCGGTCCCGCGCGGGTGTCCCGGTTGGCGCGTTCTGGCGCGGGTCAGGTGCGCTCTTGCCTTCGGAGAGAAGCTTCGTCGTGAATCGCTGTCCCTCGGAGATCCGCTCCACTTCCAGGGCGACCGAATCGATCGCCTGCTCCATTCGCTCGAGTCGGCTGGTGATTTCGGTCGGAATTTGCGGATTTCTGGATTCGGCATCCATCCGCCGCGAATACGCTCTCGCCACGGGCACACCCACGGCGAGGACGATCGCAGTAACGAAGGCGCCAAGTGGAACAGCTATTTCGGGTCCCATATCAAGACTTCCTCTCGGCGTTGACGCCGTCAGCCGGTATAGTGAGTTGAATCTCTGTTCCTCTCCCCAACGTACTCGTCGCGTTCACGGTTCCATCGTGCGCCCACACGGCCTGCCGGGCGATCGCCAGGCCCAGTCCTGTTCCGCCCGGCTTGTTCGTGACGTACGGCTCCCAGATCGTCTCCAGCTTTTCCGGCGCGATACCTTTGCCGTTGTCCGCGACCGAGATCCGCACGGCACTCCGCCCGCCGGCCGATACCGACCTGGCGCTCACCGTGATGCGGCCATGCTCGCCAGATGCATCGACGGCATTGAGTAGAACATTGCTCAACGCCCCAGCGAGCGCTCCGTTGTGGCCATGCACTCTGGGAAGATTCTCGTCTATCTGAAGATCGAGGGCAATGGTCGGAGGCACGCTGCTGCGCGCCGTGTATCGAACCAGCTCGCCGATGTCGATTTCGGCCGGCGGGCCCTCGGGCAGCCTTCCGAACTCGGCAAAGCTCCTGGCCATGCGGTCGAGACGCTCCGATTCCACCTCAATTACGCCGACATCCTCCTGGAGCTCCACTGGCGCCTGCCCCCGCAGCCTGGCGAGGGCGAAACGGATCGGCGTTAGCGGATTCTTGATCTCGTGCGCCACTCTTCGCGCGCTTTCTCTGAAAGCGTGCAGCCTCTCCGCTTCCACCGCCTGGCGCCGGCCGTGCTCCAGCTCGGATACCATCTCGCGCATGCTGCGCCGCAGCGTCTCGAATTCCGGAGCCCCGCGCACACGACTTGTCGTGACCTCGATCGTCGTTCCACCATCACCGTTCTTTCGAGCGGTGGGGATCACGGTGGGCTCCGGCGGCGGCGGGAGCGGCTCGCCATGACCGATCAGCTCGGTCCATCGCACCAGCTCGTCGAGAGGCCTGCTCAATTGCCGGCTGAGATGCCCAGCCACGCGGGACGCCGCCCCGGTCAGCACGAGGAGCGCCAGTACACCGGCGATCGCGACTACGCGCACTGTCCGAGCCGCGAGAAAGCTGTAACGCCGCGCCTGTTCAACGGAGAGCCGCAGCTCGCGCTCGTGGGCGTCGATTGCGCGCCTCTGCGATGCGGTCAGCGGCACCTGCCGCGCGGCCGCAATCGCCTTCTCACCGCTGGCCGCCACGCTGTCCCATGCCGATCGTCCGGTCACGAATGGAAGCGCGGTGCTCACGGTTCCGCTCCACAAAAGCGTGAGCAAAAGCGCAGGTACGATCGCGAACAATGAGAGGATCAGTACCAGGCGCGTACGGAATCGCAGTTGATTCATGGGGATTCGAGTATAAATTATACCTGTACGGCGCGACTTCGAGGATCTGGCGACCGGTCAACCAGCAGGTTGACGCGCTCGCATTGACCTGAAGACGCACCGCCTGCGGCGACTGTCGCAGGGTCAACATGGCGTGTACCCGCCCAAGCAAGGTTCGCCGGTACGCAGCCGCGCACTCGTAATCCAACAATTCATGACACCACGACCACATCGGTCCGCGCCAGTACATAGCGCGCACCGGCATGTCGCCCCGATACATCGCGGGCCGCAGGCAATGTCCCAGACCGCGTTAGCCAGCCCCCACCACGCTCCCAACGCCTGTCTCCTCATCGACTTTGACAACGTCACCCTGGGGATTCGCTCCGACCTCCAAACGGAGCTGAAAAACCTTCTCTCCTCCGACATCGTAAAGGGAAAAGTCGCGGTACAACGCGCTTACGCCGACTGGCGACGCTATCCGCAGTACGTCGTTCCCCTCACCGAATCATCGATCGACCTGATTTTCGCCACCGCCTACGGCTCGGCCAAGAAGAACGCGACGGACATTCGGCTCGCGATCGATGCGATGGAGCTCGTATTCACCCGCCCCGAAATCGGCACCTTCATTCTTCTATCCGGCGACTCCGATTTTTCCAGCCTCGTCATCAAGCTCAAGGAATACGGCAAGTACGTCATTGGCGTCGGAATTCGTGAGTCCTCGAGCGACCTGCTGGTGCAGAATTGCGACGAGTACTACAGCTACAACGCGCTCGCGGGACTGGTGAAATCGAGCGAAGAAGAAGTCATCAAGCGCGATCCGTGGGAGCTCGTAACCGAAGCGATCACGCGCATGAAGCGGAATGGCGATGTGATGCGCGCCGACCGTCTCAAGCAGGTGATGCAGCAAATCGACAGCTCCTTCGATGAAAAGAATCTCGGGATGTCGAAGTTCTCACGATTCGTCACGGACGCCGCCCACCGCGGGCTGCTGACGCTTACCAAACTCGAGAACGGGCAATTCGAGGTCGGCCCACCGCGTACCGCCGGCGCTCTAACGTCGGGCGAGTCCGCCGCTGAGTCCGCTGCTCCGAGAATTGCGGCTCCTCGCGCAGAGGAGGCCGAGACCAGCGATCGGCCGCGACGCAGTCGAAGAGGTGGTAGAGGCCGTGACCGCGATCGCGAAGGACGCGCACAGCGCCCGGCCGCCGCTCCCTCCCAGCCACACACCGAACCGGAACTGGTATCGACGGCCGACACTTCAGTGGCCGCCGCTCCCTCGGCAAATGGAGATGGGATCGGGTCGAGCGGCTTACGGCTCACGCGCGAGGATGCTTTCAACCTAGTTCGTCGCGCTGTCAGCGAGAGCGGTCCCGCGCGAGCAAGCCAGGT
>DASZZU010000162.1:0-11253 GCA_035544855.1 Gemmatimonadaceae bacterium
AGCCCGCCCCCAGTCTTGTCACCACTCGCACCATCGAGCGCCGTCATGAGCTCGACTTTCTTCGCTGCCGGCAGGTCGACAAATCGAGATGAGCCCATCGCCGCCGCACGCGTATCGATGTCGCGCAGACCTGCGAGGAACACGGCTTTTTCATCGTCGCCAGCCCATTCGGTCAGTATGAGATCGATGAACTCTGGCACCTTCACACTCGTCGCGCCCGGCGTGTCAGTCTCTGGAATGATCATTTCCGCGATGTTCGTGACGAGCGCCTGCTGAGCGGCGTTTAGTGTCCTGAAGGGCACATCCGCCAATCGCGCATGCAGTCTCTCGCCCAACTGGATCGCGGCTTCCGCGCCACGAGGAAGGAACGGCAGGGCGAGAGCGGCACCGAGGAAGCGTACGACTTCGCGTCTTTGCATATCGGGATAGCGACGGAGAAGCGGTGGTGGAGCTGAATCCTAGAAACCCGAACGTAGGATGCGGGGAGGGATGCGTCAAGAAAATCGTCTTACAAGCCTCCGCCGGGTTTTCCGGTGCTATCCGTGTACTCGACTTCATTGCACGTCGGGTCTACGTCATAGCCCAGGTAATAGTACCCGTGCCATACACGCGGTGAGAGGAGAGGGGCGCCCGCCCACACGGTAGCGTGAAGTCCTTCAGTACTCGCGCAAACGCGAAAGCGAACCGGCGGCCCTCCTCTGGCGATCGCAATCGTCACAGTGTCGCCGCGTTGCTCCGGAGTCGGAACTGCTCCCAGGATCACGATCGGCACTCCCCTGCGATCCAGGGTATCGCGAGGAATCTCAACCACGTACTGCATGCTGTCGATCGGCGGCGTTTGCGAAGGAGGGATGCAAGGAAGTCTTTTTCGTGTGGCGAGGCGCCCGGCGGTGAAGTGTTGGGGCATCCCGGTGAAGACGACTGTAACAGCCATCCCTGGCGCCAACGCTGTCTCGGTCGCGAAGCAGAGAAAGAGACCAGAGCTGTCCTCATCGGCGACGAACATGCGGGCTCCGTAATCGAAGGGTCCGTTGTTCGAATCTCCCTTGCAAGCAAGCGCCAGGAGTATGCAGACGAACGGGACGGGAGTGTACTTCGCGAGAAATCGCGCGATCTGCTTCTCCGGCATTTGATCAGTCATCGGGAATCAATCGAACCGAAGCCCCAGCACTGAAGAGTCAGCCGCAGGGTACCCCAGGTCAAGCCTGTCGAGAGCGTCGGCGATCGTGCGCGCGACGAGCCAGTCGCGAACGTCCTTGTCATCGGCGGGCACGATGTACCACGGCGCCCACTTCGTGCTCGTTTGTTTGAGTGCTCCCTCATATGCCCTGGTGAAATCGTCCCATTGGGCCCGGTCCTCGATATCGCCCACACGAAACTTCCAGTTCTTGGTCTCGTCGGCGAGCCGCTCCATCAATCGTCGCTTTTGCTCGTCACGCGATACGTGTAGCATGAACTTGAGGATGACGACACCGTTGCGATTCAACATCTCCTCGAAGTCGTTGATTTCATCGTAGCGCGCGAGCCACTCTTTCTTCGTGATCGAGCCCCGCACCCGGGGGACAAGCACGTCTTCGTATTGGGACCGGTTGAAGATTCCGATCATCCCGCGTTGCGGCACCTGCGCGTGCACCCGCCACAGGAAATCGTGGTGCTGCTCGACCTCCGTCGGGGCCTTGAAGCTCGCAACGCTGCAGCCCTGCGGGTTGACCGCGGTGAAGACCCTGCGAATCGTTCCGTCCTTGCCCGAGGCGTCTCGACCCTGCAGGACGATGAGGAGCGCGTATCTGGCATCCGCATAAAGAACGCGCTGGAGATCGGAGATCCGCTTGACGTGCTTTTCGGTCGCGCGCTCCAGGGCCTTACCACTCTTGAGTGGACCATGAGCCCGTGCATGCGCATCGTCGAGTTTGATCGAACGTTTGGGATTGACGGGCTTGAGCTTCACCTGGTGTCGCTATCCCCCGCTCACCGCAGCGAGCACGAATATCGTGGCGCCGTTCGGGACGGGGGTGCTCAGCCCGTCGAGAAATCGAACATTCTCACCATTCACGAAGAGGTTGACGTGACGCCGCACGTCTCCGCGCTCGTCCATGATCCGATCGAGCGCTCCCGGCGATTTCCGGCCGAGCGCGGCGAGAGCGTCTCCGACGGTCTTGCACGGCTCGTCGAGCACTAGCGACGGGTTGTCTGCCGTGTATGAGCAAAGGACGTTCGGCAGCTCGACGGTTATCAAGCTGCCCCCGCTGTCCCCGTCTTTACGCACACGATCGGCGGAAGACCGCCTGCAATCTCAGTCCACGTCGCGCCTTCGTCGCGAGAGCCGTACAGCTTCCCGCTTCTCGTTCCGAAATAAATCCCCGCGGAGTCGAATGAATCAGCGGTGAGCGCATCACGGAGCACGTTTTCGTACGCGCCGCTTTGCGGCAATCCCTTGGTGAGCGGCTGCCAGCTCGCGCCCGCGTTTCTGGTTCGATACACGCGCAGCTTCGCTTCCGGCGTGGCGCGAAATATGTCTGCCTCGATCGGCACTATATACACAGTGTCCGGGTCGTGGGGATGCATCTGCATCGCGAACCCGAAGTCCGAGGGCACGCCGTTGGCGATGTCCCGCCAGTTGTCGCCCCAATCATCGCTCCGGTATAAACCCCAGTGGTTCTGAAGGAAAAGTCGCTCGGGGCGCGCGGGATGGTGCACGACCTTGTGCACGCACTGCCCGAACTCGGGATATCTATGTTCCTCCGGCAGAAATTGGGCACGGACACCGACGTTCCGCGCGCGCCAGCTCTTGCCTCCGTCGTCCGAGCGATACACTCCTCCGCTCGATATTGCGATCAGCATCCGCCGCGGATTGTCGGGATCCAGGACAACCGTATGCAGGCAGAGCCCTCCGCCGCCCGGCTGCCACTTGGGCTGATGCTCGTGATTGAGCAATCCCTGATTCGGCTGCCAGCTCTCTCCACCATCGCGCGACTCGAATAGCGCGGCGGGCTCGACACCACAGTAAAAAACGTCGGGCTCCGTCGCTCGACCGGACGCGATCTGCCAGATCTGCGCGAGCGCGCGGCCAGAGTCTGCCGGGAAGCGAACAGTCTGGGGTCCCGGCTCGCTCCACGTAGCCCCGTTATCGCCGCTCGTTCTGAGAGTTGGCCCCCAATGCATGCTGTTGGTCGCCGCGAATGTACGAGGCCGCTCACCGCGGGTGTCGTGGAGGAGCGCGTATACCGCTTCTCCACGAAAGTGCGGACCTTCAACGCGCCACTTCTTCCGCGCCCTGTCGGAGCGCAGCACGAACGCGCCTTTCATCGTCCCGACTAGTAGAAGTGCCTCCTGGCCGTTGGACGAGCCGCGGCCGGAGGTTCTCGAGGAGCTTGTTCGCCTCCTCTTCGATGGCCGACTGCCAGATTTTTTCGAGGAACTGCTCCGGGTCTTCTGTGACGCCCGTTTACGTGTTGTTTTCGCCATGTGACCCCCGAACCGATCGCAACGCCAAGATGTGTACGCTTTCCGCAGGACGGAAGTCGCTACAGCCTCAAATCTCCCAATTCGACAATACGATCCCGCCGCCTGCGGGACGCGACTCGGCGAGCTCGTGCACAGACATTCTCAGGTCCGTCCACCTCACCCGCGCCCCGCGAGCCATCAGGCGTCTATAGACGTCGCTGTACTGTCCCTGAACCCTGATGGCCACGCGCCGTCCCCCTTTAGCGCGGGCGTGCGTGCAAAGCTGTGTCACCAGATGATCGAAATCTGCTTCGCTCCTCGCGACCATCTTGAGGACGCGCATCTCTTCCGTCGCGCGCCCTTCGACCAGAGGCACCGAATGGCAGATCGCGAACGAAACGAGGGCGTTCCCCTTCCTCACGAACACCGTGTCGCCGAGCTCATGCTGAGCGGTGAGAACGATCTCGCGCGTGTAATCGTACCCCGGAATCAGCTGCTGCAGCATCTGCCGGCACTGCCGGAGCGCCAGCTCGCGCTCGTGCGGAGCGAGCGACGACATCGGAGTGGATTGTATTCCACTTCTCGCCGCATCGAGCGTTACCGTCACCGTGAGATGTCCGGGTGTGAAGCCGAGCGATGAGTAGAAGCCAACGTTGTCCATGGTGCGCGGCATCGTCTCGAGACCAATCACCGTCGCCCCCGCCTTCTTCAACCACTCAACACCAGAGGAGACGATCATCTTGCCGATTCCCTGCCCCTGGTAATCGGGATGCACGGCGAGCGGGCCCATCCAGCCTTCGACGCCCGAGCGATGCACCATGTTGAACGCAGCGATCCCGTCGCGCGCGTTGCGCCAGATCATCGCGCCATCCTCCGCGTCGGTGATGGCGAACTTCCATACCGCCGGATTGAGGTGCGGCACTCTTACGCCAACCATCCCGTCCTTGCGGTAGCGCTCGGTGAACGCTTCGCTGAAGACGGCGTTGAGCGCGGGGATTTCCCGGATGCTTGCGCGCTCGGGTGTTTCCGACACCCAGGCGTGTCTCCAGTTGCGGGCGAACGCCATCACGCTCCCCCTCCCGCGCCAGCCTCGGCGCTTTCGACCAACTCCTCCGCCGGCCTTGGGCGCTGTCGGGAGCCGGACTCGGACACGAGCGGTCGCGAATCATCAACGCTGCTGACGTTATCGTTCTCGCTCTGAGTCACTACGGAGCAGCCATGGTCCGCGTCGTAGCTCACCGATATCACCCGATCCAGACCTTCGCGCACCGGCTCAATGTGAGTGATGAGAATTACCTGCTCGAAGCGATCGTGGAGTCCGCGCAGCAGCTCGACCACGTTGAACCGTCGAGCCTCGTCGAGCGATCCGAACACCTCATCGAGAATGAGCAGCGAGAAGCTCTGGCCCGCGCGCTCGGCGATCATCTGTGAGATCGCCAGACGCAGCACGAGATTCGCCAGATCCTCTTCTCCACCCGAAAGCACAGGCTTCGGAACACCGTCCTCCAGAATCACGATGTTGTACTGATCGTCCAGCTCGAGCTCCGCATACCGCGCATCGGTCAGCTCGCTCAGGAATGCGCTCGCCAGCTCCGACAGTTCCGGACGCAATTGGAAATTGAGATCCGTGCGCAGATCGGAAAAAGCGCGGTCGAGCTCGTCGTGGATGCGCCGGTCGTCCTGCAGCACTTCCAGCTCCGCAACTTTTCTCTTCAAATCCTCTGCCGCTTCCTGCGCCGCGGCGAGGGCCGCGGTCGCACTCGATACCTGCTCCTGCGCACGCGCCGCCGCCACCTTCGACTCCTGTAGCTCACCGCGCACGCGCTCAAACTCCGCCTTGAGCTCGTTGAAATCCTTTTCCGTGAAGGAGATTTGTGCGCGCCGGGTGCGCAGCGTACCGAGCGTGGATTGAACGCGCATGAATTCCTGCGCGATCCGCGTCTGCTCCAGCCTGAGCTGGGGCTCGCGCTCGAGCATGGCCTGGAACCGAGCCACCTCCGCTTCCATGGGCGTCAGCCGATCGACCTCCGCGATCACCTCGGCGTGGCGCGCCGGATCGTAGCCTGGTGGGATTCGCGAGAGATCCCGCTTCATCTGCACCTGCCGCTGCTGCTTGGCGGCGATCTCACGTACGATGGTGCCGAGCTCCTGCACCGCGAGCTGCACCTTCGCGAGCCTACGCTCGAGCGTTCCCACTTCCTGCATCAGCGCGCGACGCGTCTCGTCCAGCTCGCGTACGTCGTCGGGCATCTGCTCGAGCTGCTCGACGCGTGCCTTGTAGTAGTTGCCATCGACGTTCACCGTGTCGATCAGCTCGTCGAGGTGCTCGACCACGGTGTGCAAGCTTCCGCCGAGCGGGCGGCTGCAAGTCGGACATTCCCCGTTCTCGCCGAGCGAGACGACACGATCGCGCTGCTGTTTGAGCTCCGCGAACTGGGAGCGGAGGGCTTCGCGCTTGGTCTGCGCTTCCTGCCGGTCCCGCACCCATTCAGTGCGCCGCGCCTCGAGGAGTCCTTGAGCGTCCTCGAGCTCGGAACGCTTCTTCTCCAACTCGAGCGTCGCTTCTTCCTCGAGAGCGGGTGCGCGCTCGATCTTAGAGTGGCGCTCCTCGAGCCTCGCGATCTCTTCGCGCAAAGCGGCCTCGGCTTCGAGCAGCGTCTTGCGGCGCCCTTCCTCCCGATAGAGCGTGTTGAGCGCCTGCAGCTCCACGTTCAGCGCGAACAACGGCTCGATGCTCTCGCGGAGATTGTCGAGCTGCGCTCGCGCCGCCTGGACGCTCTCGAGCTCGCGGATGACGCGCTCCGCGTCGCGGTGCAGGGCCGCCCCTTCTCCTCAGCGACGGTGATCTGGGTGAGGAGCTGCGCGGACTGCTCGCGCTGCCGCTGTACCATCTCCCATCGCGGCTCTATAGCCATCATCTCCCGCTGTCGAACCGCGCCGCGATGAGCAGCCTGATGCGCGCGCGCCTCTGCATCTGCCTTTCGCGATGACGCCTCGGCGAGTGAGCGCAGGACAGCTTCCGGATCCGGCATCCCGCGGTGCATTCCGTCAATCGACGCTCGCACACGATTTCGCTTCTCGCGTGTAAGCTCCTGAGCGATGCGCAGCTTCTCGTAGCCAAGAACTCTGGAGAGGAACTGACCGCGCTTTGCCGGCGTCATCGCCGCCATCACGCTCAGTTCCTTCTGCCCAGTGAAATAGGTGTGGAAGAATTCGGACAGCGACATGCCGAGGCGGCGCTGCAGAAGCTCGGTCACCCCGGAAATGGAGTTGGCTATCGGCGTCTCGGCGCCATCCAGATAGAGCTCGGCATTGGTGAGCCCGCGAATAACGCGATACCGGTGCGGCCCGAGCTCGAAGTCCAGCTGCACCTCGACGGGCGCGCGGGCGCCCGCGCCCATGAAGCGGATCGAATCGCGATTCCCACGGATCGCCTGGTTTCCATAGAGCGCCCAGGCGATCGCTTCGAGGATTGTCGTCTTGCCAGCGCCGTTCGGGCCGATGATGCCGGTAAGACCAGTCTCGAAGTTGATCTCGGTCCGCACGTGCTGACGGAAGTTGGTGAGGCTGAGACTGTTCAGTCTCACGCGGTCGCTTCCTCTTCTCCGGTCGGACCGGCAACGGCGTCGGCTTCGCGGAGGTAGTGCAGGCCCAGCTCGACGAGAGCTTCGCGATTGATGTTCTCGGTCAGCACACGTGAGCGCAGCTTGTCGCGTACGGTGTCGGCGAGCGATGCGCGGCGCCCCGGTGCCGCCTGCCCCTTCTCCGGGCGCACGATCTCCGGACGGCGCGTATCGAGATGAAAATGCAGCGCCCTCCGCTTGTAATCCCGGATTGCCTTGTGATCCAGCTCGCGGAGGATGTGCCGCGGTACGTCGCGCACAACCAGCCGCACGATCTTTTCGTCGATTCCGCCGTCGCACCTCTCCAGCGCGTCACGAATCGCGTCATCGAGAGCAGCGGGAGAAAGTCCGGAGCCGGAGAGCGGTGTGAGATCCACCCATGGCCGCGATGGCGGCATCGGATGGAACGTGTGCGTGTTATTGGCAAGATCGTGCTCGATGATCCCCTTCCCCGCGATCCCCGCCTCCCGCTCCTCTGCCAGCTCTCCCCACGGATTGGTGCTGGTGTAGTCGAGCGAACCGGAGTAGAACGCGTTGGGTGCGACGGAGCGGTAGACGTGATAATGCCCGAGCGCGACGTAGTCCCACTTGTCGGCGGCCAGCTCTTCCTGAGTGATCTCCATCGGCGAGCGATCGAGCTCGCGTCCGTATTTGGGCAGCACACCCTCGACCTCGCCGTGCAGAAGGAGGATGTTGTATTTCGCGTTCGAATCCGGCTCGAGCAGAGGCCGCTTACCCTGCATGTCCGGAACGGCCAGGATCATGAGGTCGTGCCTGTCAACCGGAATGCGCTTCGCCTCCCCCTCTATTACCGTGATCCCGAGAGGGGTGAACAAACGAAGGATGCAGCCCGTCTCCGCGGTGCGGGGCGTGTCATGATTTCCCGCGATCATCACGACTGTCGTGTCGGGAAGCATCTGCATCAGCCGCGAAAACTGACGGAATGCGTGCAGGATCGCGGGATTCGTCGGGCGAACGGAGTGAAAGACATCGCCCGCAATGAGAACGAGATCGGGACGCAGCTCGATCACCGCGTCGATCACCCGACGCAACGACGTCGCCACGTCGGCCTCCCGCTGATTGATTCCGGTTGGCGTCTGCCGCTGATACTGCCGGAATCCAAGATGTATGTCGGAAAGGTGAACCAGTCTCATCGTACTCGCATCGCCCGTATCCACTGTGTGATTTTCGTCCGCACCTCCATTGGCGCCGTTGCTGGCTCACCTCGCCGGTCCGGAGCCGACTCGATGGTCGACCTCACGATGATGCTGCTCTTCGAGTCAGTAATCCAGCCGAGCCGTCGATCGATCTGAATGGTTCCCGCGAGCTGGCCTGACGTCCCGTAACCCGGCCCCGCGGGAGCGGCGCCCGGAGTGTTGATTCGCGAGATCGTTCCTCGCATGGAGATGTAGGCGATGTCCCCATTTCTTCCCACCGAATCCAGCCGAAACGTTGCGCGCACCGAGCCTACGGCGCCGGGCTCGCTGCTGAGCGGGATTTGCATTTCCCTCATCCACTTCTCTCCGATGGCTACAGCATTGCGCGCGAGCATCGCCGGCATCTCGCCGAAGAGGTGACGCAGCTCGCTGTTCGGGTCGCCGTCGTCGACCATTTCCATGGCGCCATCTGTCGAGACGCGCAGCCATACGGGCTTCGCCTGCATCGCTCGACGCTTGAGATCCGCGAGCGAGGCTGGCGATGCCGGCGTCATCGCGACCGAGTCGGTGATGGTCTGCATCAGCGTGCCGCTGGACGTCCATTGCTCCGCGATCGCGCGAGTGAATACCTCGATCGACGTCGTCATCGAGGTGGTATCGTGCCTAGGACCACGCGTAGTGCCGGTCATTTCCACGGACTGCGACAGGTGCATGCGCAGAGTGTCGCCGATGTGCGGCCGGATCTGAAGCAGTACCGACTGCCCTTGCGCTGCATTCGCGAAAACAACCAAAGCGAGAAGAGCTAGGTAGGAGGTGCGAGGCATTAGGGGCGAGGCAGGAGGCACCTCCAACCTCGTGCCTAGTACCTCGCACCCCGTACCTAGCTCTTCTCGCCGTGGGTTTTTCCTAAAACCCATACGGATCGTTCTCGGGAACGGAACGAATGCTGCCCGCCATCGGACGCTGGGCCGGCTGCGCGGGAATGATCTTCCGGAACTGGGAGCTGAAGTACGCTTTTACGTCCTTCGGCCGGGCGAGGAGCGTCGCGTTGCGCGCGCGAATGACCTCCTGCTCGGTGTAAAGCGCGGTGATCTCCTGGACCCAGGGCAGCGTAATCGTCGGATCGAGCGGCCGGAGCGCGCGAAGGATCGCCGCCTCGAGGGAGATCTCATTCGACTGCGGATAACGCTCGGAGCCTTCGCGTCCCTGCATCACTGATGGACGCGGGAAGCGCACGAAAATCGGTTGCGTGAAATGTGGATGGCGAATCATCAGCTGTCCCTTTTCCAGCGTCGCAAGCTTGGTTCTCGTCGCCGGGCTCAGCACGGCGTAGCCCGGTGTCGAGAGCTCGTCCGGGTCCATTCTCCCGAACAGCGCGGTGCCGGAGTTGCCCACGACGCGACGATGCACCTGCGACCGGAACTGCTGGGCGCTGAAGAGCACCAGGCCCAGGTAGCGCCCTCGCTCCGCGATATCGAGCAGCATCTTCCTGACGTAGGTCTCTGGTCCATCGCCCGGTGCATACTTGTTGAGCTCGTCGACGAACACTACGAGATGCTTGACACCCAGGTCCCTCCGCTCCAGGTGCTCGCGAAGCTTGGAGACGATGCGGGCAAAGATGAGATCCTGCGCATCTTCCTCGAGGTTCGCGACGTCCACTACATACACCGTCCGGTCGCCAAAGCTCCCGAACGGAAGGTCGCTTACCGCTCCGGAATCGGTCACCAATCCGGCACATCGGGTGGAGATGTTGGACAAGCGGTTCCGAACCTTTCGGATCGTCGCCACGTGGTGGGTGCGCCAGCTCTCCCCGTTCCTTTTCTCCATCCCCTGCAGAACGTCCCGGAACCAGGCGTCGAGATCAGCAAATGATTCGACCCTGTGATTTTTCAGGAGCACGCCGTCGGCGGCGAATTCCTTGTCGACGACGTTCTCCGTGATGAAGTCGATCAAGGCGTCGGCTTTGGCGTCAATGTCATCCTTGTTGAGGAGAACCTCCGCGTACTGAAGAACTTCCCGCAAACCCCAGGTGAGCGGAGTCACATTGTCGAGCAGCGCTTCGTTGTTCCTGAAGGTGTTGAGAGCGAGACCTTTCGCCGTGTAGGGCGCGAAGTATTCGACTTTCTGGAAGGGCTTGGGCTCGACACCCAGCTTCTCGTAGAGCGCTTCGTCGGTCTTCTCGACCTTGCCGGGCTGGTCGAGGTAGCAGAGATCGGGTCCTTTGACATTGAAGCAGACGGCGGCGATCGATCCCTTTTCCTCGGGGAAATGCTTGAACAGCGACGCGAGCAGCCACTCGACCGCGCTCGTCTTGGTCGCGAGCCCCGACACACCAGTGATGTTGAGGTGCGCCGCCTCGGGCCCAAGCAGAAAATCCGCGTCGAGGTAGATCACCGCGTCGGTTCCTCCGGCACGATACACCCCGACCGGAATTCCGGTGTTGGCTCCCTCCCGCAGATAGCTGTCCATCCTCAGCGCGACATGCACGTCCGCCTCTTCTGCCAGGAAAACCTGTCCCATTGGCACAGGCTGAAGCGGCTCCTCCGGAATCTGCCGCAGCACCGCCGCGGTATAGAGCCGGATCTCCGCTCTCTCGGTCGACGCGAACCCCGCCTGTGTCGGCGATCCATCGTGGCCGAGCACGTCGTGCATTGGCGACTGTAGATCCGTATAGCTGAATCCCTCGACTACGATCCCGTAAATGTGCGGAATCTGCCCATCCATCGGTTGCGCTCCATCCACGCGCACGATCGTGCCGATGCCGACAGGCGAGTCGATCGCCGTCCAGAAATGAAATTCGTGCGGAGTGTTGGGCTTCCGCTCCGTCGCGACTACGCGTCCCAGTGCTTCGCTCATGAAATAGCTCTTAAGAATTCTTCGCAGTCCCTGACGCCATATGCCATCTTGTCCCAACGTCCGTCGGGGAGTGAAAGCGGCGTCGTCTCCGCCATGACCCATCTCGATATCTCATTGGCGCGGTCCGACGGCCGGTCGCGTTCAGCCACCTCGACGCGTACCAATCCCCACAG
>DASZZU010000163.1:0-5368 GCA_035544855.1 Gemmatimonadaceae bacterium
ACGGCGCTGAAGAGAACCGGTATCGCCACAGCGAGACTGAAGAGCGCCATGAATCGAATCGCCAGCGATACCCTTGCAACGATGCGGTCGACCGTGCGCTTGATAGACGTGAGGTCGATGCTCGATATGTTGGGAAACCGATTCACGACTGCGCGCTGGAGGAGCGAGACACCGTTCGGATCTTTCACCTGCGCCAGCAACACGTATTGCTTTGGCGCATCCTTGAGCACCGGGGGCGCAAATACGACGAAGAAATTCGGCTCGAACCGGGTCCAGACAACTTTTCTCAGGCTCGTTATGCGAGTCGGAATCTCCACGCTCTGGACGTTCCAGGTTATGATGTTACCCAGCTTGACCTCCAGCTCTTTCGCGATGCCTTCCTCGAGCGAGATCTCGCCGGTGTCCTGTGGTGTCCTTAGCGCACTCCATCCGAACCAGTTTCCGCTGACTATCGTTTCGCTCGCCGCGGGCTTGTCGCGATAGGTAGAGCGGAACTCGCGTCTGAACGCCCACCCAGCGCGCCCGTTCCGGCCGCGAGTAACCGGCCGCATGTCCGTGATTCTTTTCCCGTTGATCGAGGCGATGCGCATTGTCACCACCGGCGCGGTTTGCACTACCTCGTTCCCTCGAGCACGGATGATCGAGTCCAGCCCGGCTGCCTGATCCTGCTGCACGTCGAAAAACACGACGTTTCCGCGTGACTCGGCCGCGGCGGTCGTGAATCGTCGCAGGATATTGTGCTGAACGAGATAAAGAGTGCTGACGAGGAACGCTCCGAAGCCGAGTGCGAGGACGACGGCGCGCGTCTGATTTCCCGGCCGGTAGAGATTTGCGACTCCCTGGCGGACGACGTACGGCCAGCCAGTGCGAAGTCCTCTGCGAGCGGCCCACGAGAGGAGTGCAGCGCTCGCCGCCAGCGCGAGAATCGCAACCCCTGTTGCGGCGCTCATCGATAGAGCCTGTCTCGTTGTGCGCGCGCGTAGAAAGGCTATGCCCACCACGCTCAATACCAACGCGACGTCGACCGCGATCCTCGGCAGGTCCGACCAGCGCATCCGCAGGACTTCGGCATCTGTGTCACGACGCAGAGTCTGAAGCGGCGACACGTTCCGAAGGGCGAGCAGAGGCCTGACCGCGAAAACGAGCGCGATCCAGCCGCCCACCGCGAGCCCGGTCAGCACGGCAACAGGGACCAAGCTCACCTTCACGTCGATCGGGAGAAAACCAGTCAGCACTTGAGGCAAGATGAATTGAATCGCGACACCCAGCGCGGCTCCGGCGGCAGCTCCGGCGAGACCCATTCCAGCGGCCTGCACGAGATAAATGGCGAGCACCTGTCCGCTCGAAGCACCAAGGCATCGAAGGACGGCAACCGTGTCTATCTTGCGCGCGACAAAGGCGCGCACTCCGCTCGCGACGCCGATTCCGCCGAGGAGGAGCGCGACCAGCCCGACAATGCCGATGAAGCTCGAGAGGTTCTCGATCGCGTCCGACGTCGCCATCTCCGTCTGCGTCACTGTACGCACACGTACCTGCTGATCCTCGATGCGCTTGCGCAGAGGCTTGACGAACTTGTCGGGATCGACGTTGGGCGGCAGCTTCGCCATTATGGCCCGGTCGGCTGTGCTGCCGAACACGAGCAGCTGCGTCTCCGCGATATATCTGGCGGGAATGAAAATGCGCGGACCGAGCATCTCGGCGATTCCTGCGGCGGCCGGAACGTCGCCGATCGCAGCGATTATCGTGAAGGTGCCGAAACCCAATCGGAGGGTATCGCCGACCTTTGCGTTGAGCGACGTGAGCAGCGACGGGTCAACGATGGCGTTTGCGCCTCGTTGCAGCATCGCCCAGCGTCCGGCCGGTTCAGTGACGATGTTCCCGTAGAATGGATAGTTGTCCGTGACGCCGCGCACCTGTGCGAACCGGGTGCCCGCGGTGCGCGGGACAACGGCCATGGAGGGAAACGTCGTTACGCGCGCAAATGACAGCCCCTTGTGCGAGAGCGAATCGAATAGCGAGTCCATCGCCGGAGGGAAGGGCTTGGACGAGTTGAAAGAGACGTCGCCGCCCATGAGCGCGCGCGATTGGTCTTTTACGGATTGCACGATGTTCGTCGAGAATGAGTCGATCGCGACCAATGCCGCGACGCCGAGTGAGATCGACGACATGTAGAGGAGCAGGCGCCGGCGCGCGGTTCGGCTCTCTCGCCAGGCCAGACTCCAGATGGTGCCGGACATGCCCGTCAAACCGCCCGCACAGCGTCAGCGCCGGTGTCTTCCACGATCGCGCCGTCGAGCAGTCGGATCATTCTGGACGCGCGCGAAGCGAGTGAGGAGTCGTGCGTTACGAGAACGATCGTCGATCCGCCGTCGGCATTGAGCGACCGCAGGAGCTCGAAGATGCGGTGTCCCGTCGCGTTGTCGAGATTGCCGGTCGGCTCGTCGGCAAAGAGGATCTTGGGCGAGTTGGCAAAAGCGCGCGCGATCGCGACGCGCTGCTGTTCGCCGCCGGATAGCTGGGTGGGGAAGTGGTGGCCTCTGCCCGTGAGCCCGACTCGGTCGATCAGGTCGCGCGCGCGTTCCACCGCGCCCGGCGTCCCGCGCAGCTCGAGGGGGACTTGCACATTTTCGAGAGCGGTGAGCGTCGGAATCAGCTGGAACGTCTGGAACACGAAGCCGACTTTCTCTCCCCTTAGCCGTGCACGCTCGTTCTCATTCAGCTTTCCGAGGTCGGCGCTGTCGAGGAGCACTGTGCCGCGTGTTGGTGTATCAAGTCCGGCGAGAAGTCCAAGCAATGTCGTCTTGCCGCTACCGGAGGGTCCGACGATTGCGACGAAGGCGCCTTGAGGAATGCTGAACGACACATCACGGAGCACCACGAGCTTCTGCTCGCCGCTCATGTATTCTTTCGTTACTTCACGGGAAATCAGCATGAACGAATTCGGGTGTGGGTCAGAATTGGCGCCGCAATGACAACCGCTTTCAAAGGGCTGCGCGTGAGCGCTGTGCGGGGATTTTTTCTTGCGACACTAGGTGTGGCGAGCGCCTGCGGGTCGGGCAGAAACGTAGAAGTTCCAAAAGATGTGGGAGAGGCGAAGAATAACATGAGTGTACTGAAGGGGAGGGAGGACTCGGCGGCAGCGAGCGGTGTTGTAGACTCGACATCAGTACGGAGGCCTGTAGTTCTTTTCTTCGGAACGAGCCTCACCGCCGGATACGGACTCGATCCGGAGCAGGCCTTCCCTTCGCTGATCGAAAAGAAAGCGGAGGCCGAGGGGCTCCCCATCAGGGTGGTGAACGGAGGCTTGTCGGGTGAGACGACGGCTGGCGCGGCCCGACGGATTGACTGGTTGCTCCGAACGCCGGCGGATCTGGTCGTAGTCGAGGGGGGCGCCAACGATGCGCTGCGCGGTCTGTCTCCGGATGCGGCGCGGAGTAATCTCGAGCAACTGATTGCGACGATCAGGCAGAAGCAGCCACGAGCGAAGATCGTACTCGTCCAGATGGAAGCGCCACCCAACTATGGCGCTGCTTACACGCGAAGCTTTCGCGCGATCTACGCGGACGTCGCGAGGAAGGAGAACGTCCCGCTGCTGCCATTTCTACTCGGCGGTGTCGCCGGTATTTCGAGCCTCAATCAGGCCGACGGAGTGCACCCCAATCTTGCCGGCGAGCGGATCGTAGCGGACAACCTGTGGAAGGCACTGAAGCCCATAGTGGCGCAGCTTGACCGAGGTCCGAAAAGCGGCTAAGTTTCGAGGCTGTTTGCGTTTACGCTCCATTCCCATCGACGCGAATGCGGCGCAGTGCCGAGCCCGATCGTAAGCTTTCGACCCCAGTTCTGGAATACCCATATGGCAATGCCTGCCACCCAGATCCGGCGTGGGATGGTCCTCGTTTTCGAGGGCGATCCCTGCCGGGTAGTAGAGTTTCGTCATCACACACCGGGCAATCTCCGCGCGATGGTGCAGGCGAAGCTCAGGAATCTTCGCACCGGCAACAACTTCGAGCATCGCTTCCGCGCCGCGGACACGATCGAGAAGGCATCGATGGAGACGCACGATCTCGAGTTCATGTACCAGGGCGGCAACACGTATCACTTCATGAACACCGAGAACTACGACCAGCTCGAGATCGAGGATGAAGTTCTCGGTGACAACGCGCAGTGGATGCAGTCCGGGATGAAGATTCAGGCCGAGTACTACAACGGGAAAGTCATCGGGATTCAGCTACCGAACTCGCTCGTGCTGGAGATCGTGGACACTGCTCCGGTGATGAAGACGGCGACGAAGACGGCGTCCACCAAGCCGGCCAAGCTGGAGAACGGTGTTACCGTCAACGTCCCTGAGTTCGTCAACACGGGCGAGAAGGTGCGCGTGAATCCGAACACCGGCGAGTACATGGATCGCGCCAAATAACTGTGCTATTGAGATTGTCACGCCGCGAAGAGGGGCGGGGTGTCCTCTCCGGTGACTAGCTCGCTTACACGCATCGAGCCTCGGTCAGCCCAGCTAGCGCTGGGCACCCAGCCCGAGTCTCTTGCTACGCGAGCACGTCACCTGCAATGACACCCCGCCTCTCTTCGCTACGCACTCTCTCGAGTGCGCGCACGGTAGTTGGTGCGCGATCACTCCGCACCGCAGCGTGAGCACCAAGGGAGAGGATCAACACGTCGGGTTTCGCGCGTGTTACAGATAGGTTGAAGGGAAGTCGGAGGAGGTGCTGCGTAAGCGAGCGTACTCGTGAAGCAGCACCTCCTCCGACTGACCGAGCGAGATGCAGCACGAGAGGAACGCGCGGTTGATTCGACTATCGAACGCGGTTAAGATGCAGAACGGTTCAATGGTGGCTGTAGCTCAATTGGTTAGAGCACCGGTCTGTGGCACCGGGGGTTGCGGGTTCAATTCCCGTCAGCCACCCCTGTAAACGGTTCGAAAGGCCAGCGTTGCAGCTTTCACGGTTGCGTGCGTGGGGGCGGCAACCGGTTTAGGTCCGTAGCTCAATTGGTAGAGCACCGGTCTCCAAAACCGGCGGTTGCAGGTTCGATTCCTGCCGGGCCTGTTCCTACTATTATGATATGATGTAGCCCCCCTCCGCCGTCCACCGGGCAACGCCATACGCCCGCCTCAACGCCAGTAATACGTCTTGACATTGCAATTTGCCTGACGGATACTCTAGCTGCCGAAAAAACTGAAAACATTTATTCTTCCTTCCTCTCCACACTGCGAGGCAGCTTTATGGTAGCGGTCCGTCATTTCCTCCCCGCGCTCGTCGGTAGCATCCTGTGGGCCGGCTCACTCGGCGCTCAGGCGCAAAGCGCCACGATCACTGGGCGAGTGGTCGACAGTACTACCCAGCAGCCCCTCGCG
>DASZZU010000164.1:0-3213 GCA_035544855.1 Gemmatimonadaceae bacterium
AGGTGGATCTGTTGTACATAGATCCACCCTACAATTCGAGACAGTACGTCGCCTACTACCATATTCCCGAGATCCTGGCGCGTGGATGGAGCGACTCGGTCCCGGCGATCCGCGGCAAGGTTGGCCTGCTGGCGGGCGAGGAGGGGCGGAGTCAGTGGTCGCACGGCAGGCGGGTGCAGAAGCTTTTCTCGGCGCTCCTCGCCGCGACCGGTGCCAGGCACGCTCTCATAAGCTTCAATTCCGAGGGGCATCTGGCGCCCGATGCGCTCCAGTCGCTGTTAACCAAGGCGTCGGTCGACGGGGAGGTCGCGCATTTTACCCAGCGGTACCGGCGCTATAGGGCCGACAGCGAGCGGGAGGGCAGGCACTATCATGGGGATATGGCCCTCGAGCACCTCTATCTGGTGCGCCTCCGGTAAACTTGGTTGCTTCCACGAGCCCCTGTTCGTCAAAAGCGTGTAACGGTGATAAGGTGTTCTCCCTACGCCAGTTGGGTCTATACAGGGGCTGACAAAGGGATTACACTAGGCAGGTGAAGATGACAGCCACACCGCTGCAAAATCAGAGTGCTCAGGTACTGGACGCTGGGAGCTCGACGCCGGATGCTCAGGCGCCGGGAATCGATGCCGATCAGGAGATCATCGCCAAGGTACTGGCAGGCCACAAGGATTCGTTCGGGATTCTGATAACCCGATACAGCGATCCCTTGTACCGCCATGCACTTGGGATGACCGGAAGTCCCGATGTGGCGGAAGACATACTTCAAGCGTCTTTTATTAAAGCCTATCAGCATCTGGGCGAAGTTCGCGGGCGTTTCGATGCGTGGGTTTTTCGAATCGTCGCCAACTCGTGCAAGGATTGGCTGAAGAACATCCGGCGAACGCACGTTAGCTACGACGAGGACGATCAGCCCTCGACGTACTCGACGCCGGAAGAAGAGATGGACCGCAACGAGCTGCGTACGGACCTGCAGTTTGCTCTGGCCAGACTCGCTCCCTCGCTGCGTGAAGCGTTCGTGATGAAGCACGTAGAGGGAAGGTCGTACGAAGAGATGGCGCTGCTACTGGAAACGACAATTGGCGCGCTAAAGATGCGAGTGCACCGGGCGCGAGAGGCGCTCCAACAACTGCTCGAGGAGAAGTACGCATGATGCTCGATGACGCTGGTTTCGACAGAAGCGATAAAATCGCGGGCCGCGAGCCTGTTCAGCGGAAGGATAAGTCCACGGAGCAACTCTATGACCGCGAAGTTCCGCTCAATGGCGGCTCCAGTCACGGATTCCTGCACGACTGGCTCGATGGCGAAGTGGATGTAATGCGCGCGAGCGAGGTCGAGGGTAAGTCGAAGGTCGAGCTCTGGACCCGGATCAACGCCGAGAGCGAGATGCTCCGCCGTCGCGTTACCCCGATAGGCGTTCAGCAGCGCATCATGGCGTCGCTGCCCGATACGCCTGGGACCGCCACCCACTGGTGGAAGCAGCAGATGACGGTTACGCCCGTTGCGGCGGTCGCCATCGGCGTTGCTCTCCTCGCGGTAGGCGCTCTCGTGATCCAGATGCTCCGCTAGAGTCGTTTGTCTCCTGAAAGAAACGCCCGACTCCTTGCGAGTCGGGCGTTTCTTTTGTCCATTTGATTCTTGCGGATTTCAAGCGTCGGCGTAGACTTTGCAACTCACGACACGTCTGTACTGTATCCACTCTGTACTGTATAGTAAAAGAGACCCTACCTGCTAAAAGAGACCCTACCTGATCGGAGGCATGGAAGTATGAAGAAGACCATCGCTGTTATCGCTTTTCTGACTGTGCCAGCCCTGGCTTCTGCTCAGGCTGGGCTGAACAGGATTCAGTTCCTGGCGCTGCAGCAGGAGCTGAGAGATCAAGGATGTGGCGTCACGAATGTCGACGGACACTATGGTCCGCAGACACGTCGCGCGATCGCGGCCTGCGCCAAGAAGTTCAACACGGCCAACAACGCAGCTGCGTTGCTTACGGGGATGAACATCGGGTTCGGCCCGAGCGACAATCCGCCGGTAGCGCCAGCGGGCGGCGGCGGGGGTGGCGGCGTAAGCGCGAACGCCAAGGCTGAAGGCGAGAGCGTGAAGACCGAAAAGAAGGAAGTGAAGCGCACCGCGAAGAAGAAGACGGCCAAGGCCGCGAGCGACACGACGAAGAAGTACTAGATATCGAAACTGAGCTGCACACTGGGGATGAGCGCACCAAGCGCCTCGTCCCCTTCTTCTTCATCGTCGCTGCGGGACCAGCCGCGAACGCCGTACTTTGCGCATAGCTTCTCGAAGAAGCGGGCCAGACCTTCGCGGTACTTTTCGCCCGCGTACGCGCTGTTCCCATACGTGTTGCGGTACCTCTCCGCCAGGTGCGGAAACTCCTGCTCGATAAAGGGGAGATAGCGCTTTCTCGCCGCGGATTTCAGCCTCACCGCGCACGCGCCGATGTAGGTCGCGCCGGCCTCCGACACCCGTTTCACCAGCGCTTCCAGGTCGGAAGGGTTGTCGGTGATGCCCGGCAGCACGGGCATGCAGTTTATTCCCGCATCGATTCCCGCTTCTCGAAGCCGCGCCAGCGCGCGCACTCTCGATTCCGGTGTGGGCGATCTCGGCTCGATCCGCCGTGCGAGCTCGCGGTCAAGCGTGATGAGCGAGATGTGAATGGAGAGCTGGGAGTGACGATTGATCCGCGAGAGAAGGTCGATGTCGCGCGTGATGAGTGGACTCTTCGTGATGATGACGACGCTCAGTCCCGGATGCTCCGCGAGCACCTCGAGAATTCCTCGCGTGACCCGGAATCTTCTTTCGGCTGGCTGGTACGGATCCGTCGCGGTGCCGATCACGATCGTCTCGCCCTCGAGCAGCTTGAGGTGACGATCGCTCCCGAACCGGAGGGTGCGGCTCAGTACCTCGGGCGCGTTCCCTTTGACGAAAATATTGCGCTCGAACGCCAGCCAGGGCGGGAGCTTGTTGTACGCCTCGCCGAGCTCGTTGGTCATCTTTTCGTCGGTGGCGGCGCGCTCCATCACGTAGCGGTGGGTGTAGCGCGCGTAGCAGTAGGCGCAACCAAAGGCGCA
Organism: Gemmatimonadaceae bacterium; assembly: GCA_035544855.1. GTDB lineage: Bacteria > Gemmatimonadota > Gemmatimonadetes > Gemmatimonadales > Gemmatimonadaceae > UBA4720. The sequence continues at coordinate 3,081 of DASZZU010000164.1, forward strand.
GCCGATGTAGGGGTTGATGGACCAGAATCCCATGCCCGTCGTCTCGGGGCCATTGAGGACGCTCTTGGCGGGTGACGAGTAGTAGCGGATGTCCTTTTGCTCCCCGATTACCGGGAGCTGGCGGGAGGAGCGG
>DASZZU010000165.1:0-1811 GCA_035544855.1 Gemmatimonadaceae bacterium
GCGTCTCCGCCCACTTGGAGTCCGGATAGACGTGCGCCGTTACAACCGGCCCGAAAATCTCCTCACAGAGCAGGCGATAACCCGGGTCCTTTGTCTCGATCAGCGTGGGCTCGATGAAATAACCATCCTCGCCCCGCCCGACTCCGCCGGCGACCACCGTCGCGTTCTTGTGGCCGTGATCGAGGTACTCGACGATCCTGGTGAACGCTTTCTTGTCTATCACCGCGCCCATGAAATTCCGGAAGTCGGTGACGTCTCCCATCCTTATGTCTTTCATGATCGCAACCGTGCGATCGCGCACTTCCGGCCAGATGGATTCGGGGATATAAACCCTGCTCGCCGCGGAGCACTTCTGGCCCTGATACTCGAAGCCTCCCCGAGCGATCGCGACCGAGAGCGCGACCGGGTCGGCGGAAGAGTGCGCGACGATGAAATCCTTGCCGCCAGTCTCGCCGACGATGCGCGGGTACGACTTGTAGCGCGACATGCTGGCGCCGATCGTCTTCCACATGTTGTTGAAGACCGCGGTGCTGCCAGTGAAGTGCACGCCGGCGAGATCGCGGTGCGAGAGAAGCTTGTCGGAGATGAGGCCAGCATCGCCCGGCACGAAGTTGATCACTCCGGGCGGAAGTCCCGCTTCCTCGAGCAGCTTCATGATGTAATACGCGCTCAGCATGGCGCTCGACGCCGGCTTCCAGATGACGGTATTTCCCATCAACGCCGGCGCCGTTGGCAGATTTCCAGCGATCGACGTGAAGTTGAACGGCGTCACCGCGTAGACGAACCCCTCGAGCGGACGGTAGTCGAGCTGATTCCACATCGTCCGGTCGCTGAACGGCTGCTCGTCGTACAGGCTCTGCGCGAAGTGCGGGTTGAATCTCCAGAAGTCGATCAGCTCGCACGCTGCGTCGATCTCCGCCTGGAATGCCGTCTTCGACTGACCGAGCATCGTCGCCGCGTTGAGCGTCGCTCTCCACGTCGTCGCCAGCAGCTCGGCCGCTTTCAGGAAGACAGCGGCACGATCTTCCCACGCCCAATTCGCCCAATCCTTTGCTGCTTGCTCAGCAGCCTTCACCGCCAGGTCCACGTGCTCGGCGCTGGCGCGATGCCACTGGGCAAGCACATGACGGTGGTTGTGCGGCATCACCGACTGCGCGAGCTCGCCGGTATGGACCTCCTTCCCTCCGATGATGAGAGGGATGTCCACGCGCTCGTTCGACATCGAGCGGAGGCGCTCCTTGAGCGCAGCCCGTTCCGGAGATCCGGGGGCGTAGCTCTTGATGGGCTCGTTGACCGGCGGGGGCACGCGCCGGTTTCCGTTGAAGCCCGTGAGAGTGCGCATGCCCGTCTCGGGATTCACGCTCTCGGCGCCCAAGTCATCGTCGTTGGATTGTGCGCCGGGAGAGCCGGTCGAGCCTGACGAGGCCGGGCGTTTCGGCCTAACTGCGGAGGCGGACATTTCCTGATTTCCTCAAAAATGGCGGGCGAAGGTGCTCTCGAAAGATATGGCCCGTTGGCGCAAAACGGACCCCTTTCGAGGTCGCTAGTCTTCTCCGCATGAGATATCGCGCGCTCGTCACGTTGCTTCTGCTGTTGTCGGCTTGTGTGAGCGAGCCCGTCGAGTGGGGGAATGTTTCGTACCGACAGTCCCAGCTGGGTGACCCAGATGCCCGCAGCGCGGTGATGTCCGCGGACCTTCCGCCGATCGTGGGAGCGCCGGCGCCGTGCATCCGGTCGATCCGCCCCGCGGGTACCGGGTCTGATTTGTTTCGTGCCTGGTGGGCGTCACGCACCGATAGCAGCGTGGTCCT
>DASZZU010000166.1:0-3945 GCA_035544855.1 Gemmatimonadaceae bacterium
ACCGCGATCTTTGCGCGAGTGTCCGGCGTATTCAGAATGCCACCGTCGGGGAGGCCCAGATTTTTGCGCACGCTGACGCCCATCACCTTTGCCGCCTTTGCCGCCTCCTTCGCGCGGAGCTCGGGGGTGCCGCGAGTGGCCAGCTCGCCCGCGGCGAGATCTAGAATGCCGGTCTTCCTCCCAAGCATTTGCGCGCGGATGAGCGTGCCGCCGCAGATGAGCTCGATGTCATCTGGATGGGCTGCGATTGCGAGGACGTCTACGCGCGACATTCGGGAAAGTTACGCGAGCCGGGCCCAACGGGATACGGCTCGCCCGCCAGAGCTACTCGTAGCGCAACGCGTCGATCGGATCGAGCTTGGCCGCCCTCTGCGCCGGAAGCATCCCGAATATCAAGCCGATGCTCACCGACACCATCACAGCGATGATCGTGAGACCCAGTGGAACGGCGGCGTCGATCTTCATCGCGAGAGTGGCAATGCGCCCGAACGCCAGTCCGATCAGTATCCCGAGAACTCCACCAAGCCCCGTCAGAGTCGCGGCTTCGATCAGAAACTGAAACAGAATCTCGCGCCGCGTAGCGCCGAGTGCCTTCCGGATCCCGATCTCCCTGGTGCGACTCGTTACCGACACCATCATGATCGCCATCACACCGATTCCGCCGACGAGCAAACCTACGCTAGAGAGCACGATCATCACCAGGAAGAACACTCCGGTGATCTTGTTGAAGGTGTCGAGGATCTGGTCCTGGGTGATGAGATCGAAGTTGTTCTTGTCCGCGGGGTGCAGGCGCCGCATCTCGCGCAGCGCGATCGTCACCGCTTCCTGAGCATCCGCGGTCGTCACGCCCTTTTTCGGCTTGACCGGGATGTAGAGCGCGTTGGTCTTGTCGATCGTGAATTGGTGATCAAGCATCGCGTACGGGACAACGGCGCCGATGTCCTGCCCCGGCGGTGAGAAGATGTTGCCGGGCTGCGCGTACAGGCCGATTACTTTTGCCGGTCGGCCCCCCATCTTGATCGTCTTGTCCAGCACCGATTCCCGCCCGAACAGCTTCCTCGCCGCGTTTTCATCGATCACCACCACACTGGCTCCCGACGCCAGCTCCGCGGGAGTGAACCATCGTCCGTCGATCAGCTCGCCGCCCTTGATCTCCTGATAGCGGTCGTCGGCTCCCACGATGAGCACGTTCTGTGTCCGCTGCGCCTCATACGACAGACGCCCGTTCGCCTGCGCCCACATCGCCGCATATGAGATCTCCGGAAGCTGCCTGATTCGCTCCGCTTCGGCCGCGACCAGATTGGGCCGCACACGGATCCATTTGGGCAGCCGGTCGGGATTCACCGGAGTCTGGGAGAAAACCTTGACGACGTAAAAAGTCGTCGGGCCAGCGATCTCGATCGTGCGCACTATCTGATCCTGAATTCCCTGAACTATGGCGGCCATCGTCATCACCGTGGACACGCCGATCACGACGCCGAGGATCGTCAGGGACGACCGCAGCTTGTTCGCCCTCAAAGTGTCGAGAGCGATCTGCACGTTGCTTCTGATCCGCTCGGCGAGGATCATTCTGCGCGCAGTGCGTTGATGGGGTCGAGCTGCGCGGCGCGCGACGCCGGATAGACTCCGAACAGCACGCCAACGCTTGCACCAAGGGCGAGGGCGAGAATGACAGACCACAGGCTGACGCGCGCGGGAAGGGGAGACGCGAGGCTCACGAGCGAGGCCAGACCCCACCCGGCCGCGACACCGCAGAGTCCACCGATGCTCGCCAGGACGATCGCTTCGACCAGAAACTGCTTTCGGATGTCGCCAGCTTTGGCGCCGAGGGCTTTGCGCACTCCGATCTCGTGTGTGCGCTCGGTCACGGACATCAGCATGATGTTCATGATCACGATTCCGCCGACGACGACCCCGATCGCCACGATCGCGGGAATGACCGAGAAGAGAATCTTGGTGAGATTCTTCCAGAACTCGACGAGCGCATCGGCGGTCTCGACCGAGTAGTTGGGCTCGTCGCTGGGCCGGAGGTGGTGCGCGATCCGCATCGCTTCGTCGGCGCGCTCCATTCCGCTCGCGACCAGCTCCGCGGTCGGCATCTTGACCGACACGGTGTTCGTCTTTCGGCGGCCGTAGATCATCTCGAAGGTCGGCAGCGGCAGCAGGACGAACCCGTCGAACGATTGCCCCAGCACACGTCCCTTCTTGGCGATTGTGCCGATCACAGTGTAGTGCTGGCCGAGGATTCTGATGTCCTGACCGACGGGATCCACGTGCTCGAACAACTTTTCCGCCACATCGGCGCCGATCACGGCGACCGGCCTGCGGTCGTGTACATCCACGTCACTGATCGGACGACCGTTCGCGAAGACGTAGTCCTGCACGATCTGGTAGGGCGCGGTGACGCCGAATATGACGACGTTGCCCATCGTCTGGTTGCGCCATACTATGTCGGTTATCGGCGTCGGCCAGCCGGATTGAAGGCTGACCGCGCGCGCTTCGGGAACCGCCGCAATCACGGCATCCGCATCAGCCTCGGTGATGCGGGGCCGCTTCTGAAGCTTCCGCCATTCCTCATCGTCGAAGAGCCCAATGCGAATCGGGGTTCGTCTGACCTGGAAAGTGTTGGCACCGATCAGTGCGCTGGCAAGATTCTCCTTCACGTAGGCGTTCATACCCGAGATGATTGCCACCACGGCGACCAGGAACGCCACCGACACGATGATGCCGAGCAGCGTGAAGAAAGACCGCAGCTTGTTGACGCGTATCTGCTCGAGGGCTGTCTTGATTACATCGGCGAACTGCATGGCCTAATTTCGGCGCGCGGGGCCGCCTGCGCTATTGTGAACTGCGGATGCGGTGTTCGAAGCCCGTAGTCAACAGCCGTAAAGCCCACGGCCCCCGGCCGGTAGTCTTCAGTTCAGCTCTCGGGACCTACTCGTATCTAAGTGCTTCTACGGGGTCGAGACGAGCTGCACGTGCAGCGGGAAGGAGTCCGAAGAGGATGCCAGTGAACGCGCTGGTCGCCAGCGCCGCGACAACCGCCGAGACGGGCGTAGAAGCCGGAATCGCGGGGAACGCGGTCTTGATCCCGAGCGCGAGCAGGATTCCGAGCACGAGCCCGATCGCCGCGCCAATGCTCGTCAGCGTCGCGGCCTCGACCAGGAACTGCCAGAGGATGGCGCTCTTGGTTGCGCCGAGCGCCTTTCGCACGCCGATCTCGCGGGTGCGCTCGGTGACGCTGATCATCATGATCGCGACCACACCGACACCTCCGACGAGGAGGCCGACTGACGATAGCGCCAGACCGACTACGAAGAAGGTCCCGAAGAGCTGGTTATAGATCCCCATCAGGCGATCCTGTGTAACGATCTCGAAGTTGTTCTTCGCGGTCGATCTGAGCCGGCGCCGCGCGCGCAGGAGCGCGGTCACATCATCGGTCGCCTCTTCCGTTGTCACGCCCGGCTCAGGCTTAACGATGAGGTTGACCCCGCGCATCCACGGATTGAGACTGCGCCGCGCCGACTCGAACGGAACAATCGCCTTCGCCTGGTCGCCGCCGCCCGCGGACGTCGGTGTTCCCATCGGACTCGCCGTGTAGTGATAGACGCCAATCACCTGAAACCCGACTCCATCGACGTTGATCATCTTGTCGATTGGGTCCGACGTACCGAACAAACGCTCGGCAAGTTTCTGATTGACGATGATCACCCGTGAAGCAGTCGTGTTCTCGGCGTAGGTGAAGCTGCGCCCAGGATAAATGTCTCCGCCGTCAACTTCGACCCAGTTCGGCGTGTAGATCTCCATCCCTGTGTTCACCTGCTTGTCCTTGTAGGTGAACTTGGCGCCCGTGCCAAGGTGCGCTGTCACCGCCTTGATGGAGGGCAGGCGCTCGATGGCCGTTGCATCATCGATCGTGAGCGCGGGGTTACGCCGTTCCGGGCA
>DASZZU010000167.1:0-3843 GCA_035544855.1 Gemmatimonadaceae bacterium
TAGCTCGCGAATGGAGAGCATCCACCTGGAAGTCAGCGGTCGCGTTCAGGGCGTAGGATTTCGGTGGTTCGTTGTGGACAAGGCTCGCAAGCTTGGACTGTCGGGGTGGGTGAGGAACCGCCCAGACGGAAAGCTGGAGATCGCTGCTTCCGGCAGTGCAGCTGCTCTCGTCCAGCTCGAGTCAGTGGTTGGAAGTGGGCCTCCGGGGGCTCAAGTGCAAAATGTCAGCCGACTTGCTCACGTAGCTGCCGATTCGCTCCCATCTCCGTTCGCGATCGTTCGCTAGCTTTTCCCCCGGTCCAGTCGCCCCTCTGCTTCACGATATCCGGTCGGCAAACCGACGTCGAGGAAGTCTCCGCGAATTCGGCATCCGGTGAGTCTTCCTCTTCGCAACAACAGCTGCATGACGGGGATGTCGTCGAGCTCCTTTCCGCTCGGCAGGTTGGCTTCCACCTCGTCGATCGCGGCGAACACTTCGGGAAGAAATACATAGCGGCCCACGCCGGTGAACGCCGAGGCGGCGCCTTTGAGATTGAATGTGGTGTCGCGCGGCCCCTTGTCGTGGATTGATTCAATGACAAACTCGTCCCCGTTGAGGCGTCCGGGATAAATAGCCGTCGGTCCGTACCGGGCTCGATCCGCGGCGGTGATCTCCACCATTGCAACGACGTTCTTGCCCGTGCGTTCATGCACCTTGAAAAGCTGCGCGAGGGCCGGCTCATCGCCGAGGAAGAGATTGTCGGGAAGCGCCACGCCAAACGTGTCACTCGCCACAAAATCACGGCCGAGCCTGATTGCGTCGGCAAGGCCGCGCGGATTTTTCTGCGTGATGATCTGCACGCTCTCGGGCATTCCGGGTGCTCCCGCTGCGGCGCGCACCGTCTCGTTCAAGTCGTTCTTGCCCGGTGCCGATACGATGAGCACATCGCGAGCTCCACTCGCGGCGCACTCTTCCATCACACGAAGCACCAGTGGGACACCGGCAATGGGAAGGAGCTCCTTGGCGGCACCTTTGGTGAGCGACGACATCCGCGTCCCTTTTCCGCCACATGGAATCAGAGCCTTGGTGAGACGCATCAACTCTCCAAATCCTCGATCCTGGCCCCGCTGCCTGCGTGGGTGAGCCACGTTCTTGGCTTCCGCCCAAAACGACGTTCGTACTCAGACGACAGATCGCCGGCGGCCGAAGCCAACGCTTCGAGCTCTCCTACCGCGATCGCGCACCCGCCCCAGCCTGCGCCGGTGAGGCGGGCACCGGCGACGCCCGGTTTCCCACGAACGGTATCGACGAACCAGTCGAGCTCCGGGGTTGAGCACTCGTAGTTGTCTCGCAGCGATTCGTGCGATTGATACAGAAGCTCTCCCGGCACGGTGCGCGTCTGCATCAGCTGCATCACGACCTTCTCGACCCGTGCATTTTCTTCGACGACATGGAGCGCACGCTTCCTGATGCTGGGAGAAAGATCGGCGCGGCGTATCTCGTCGAGGGTGGCGCCAGCCAGATGCGACAGGGAAGGGCGCGACCGGCGAAGCAGTGCCAGCGCTTCCTCACACTCCGCCCGGCGCTGATTGAACTTCGACGCGCGCAACTCTCGTGGAGACGCTGTATCAAAAATGAGAACCGCGTCCGGCATTGTCACCTGCTCGGCTTCCAGTGTATCGCACCAGAGATGCAAAGCGTGACCTTCGAGGCAAAGCGCGGATGCGAACTGGTCCATCACACCGCAAGCGACACCGACGAACTGAGTTTCGACGTGCCACGAAAGCAGCGCGAGTTTCTTCAAGTTCAGGGGCTCCGCTGCGATCTGGCCGAGAGAAATTGCGGTCGCGACCTCGAGAGCGGCCGAAGAGCCGAGTCCGGAGCCCACAGGCACGTCGGTCTGGACGATCGCTTCGAACTGGGGCAGTCGAGCGCCTGCGGCGTCCATCGCGACGCAAACCCCGCTCATATAGTCCCACCAATGTCCGGATGCAGTTACGCGTCGAACGTCGAACTCCGCAACGGCTGACTCCCGATCCGAAACGATTCTGCTGACGCTGGCCTGCGGTCTGACCCGAACCGCCACATAGGTTCGGCGATCGATGGCAATGGGGAGTACCTGACCGCCATTATAGTCGGTGTGCTCGCCTATGAGGTTCACTCGCCCGGGTGAGGAGCCGACCACATCGGGCTCAGCACCAAAGACCTCACGAAAGTAGTCCCGCGCATCCGATGCAGTCATGTTGTCCGCCGCACTTCTAGAACCAACGCTCGGCTTGTAGATTCCGCCGTGAATCAGGAGCCGCATCTCACGCGCTCGCAAGAGTGATTCCTGCCCCCGTAGCTCAGGTGGATAGAGCAGCGGTTTCCTAAACCAAACCAGCCGTACTATGACGAGCCCTTATCATAGTGCGGCTTTGTGTTTCAATGGCACTATTTTGCACCATTGGCACGTACTGACCGGCAAACATTACGGCAAACAAACCAACATGGCGAGACTCAAACTCAGATGTGAATATCGCGGCGGGAAAACAGAAGAGATTAGTGTGACGGAATCGGCACTTGATACCTACTACCGAATGAAGGCCGCTGGAAAAACGGACGCCGAAATAATTGCTCAGCTCGTCCCAGATTTCGGCGCAAGTGCGTCACCGATAGCCATTACGATTGTCGACGAGGACGATGCCGCGGTTCAAATCGAACTACGGGCGGAGCGTTAACGGTCGATTTTGAAGTGGGCTCGCCCGTCGAACCAGGGTCTTAGCGCGAGTAGCATCACATCCGCCATCATCGTTGCGAGCTCGTCGCGTTCTTCTTGAGGCAAGTCTCGCAAAGCATAAATCTCCTCAAGATTGTCAGGCGGAGCTACAAGGAGGCGCTTCCGCCAGTACGCGGGATCGACGATTTCGTCCAAACCCGCCGGCCATCCTTGCGCATTGATAGGCGTCTTGTCTCTCAAGGCAGCCTTGCCGGCCGCGCGCCAGAGTTCTCTCTGCGCGATCGGGCTTTCAGCCAGATCGTACTCATCCCAATAGAGAATCGGTTCACCAAGTGCCCCGCCTAGGGCGCGGGAACCCACCGCTAGGGCTTTCGCAATCCTCGCGCGCAGCGACCTCCGGCAACGGACGGTTTTCCCGCTGTAGATCAGCTGCACCGTTTGCTGCTTAGCATCGGCACGACGGGCTAGTTCGCTGACGGTCAGGCCCGATCGCTCGAGCGCTGCGCGAACACGGTCGCCCCGTATTGCCACTAACGGATCATCACGGTACCTCAGATCCGAGACTGCGCGCTTCATCAAATCCCTCCCCTTGTAACGGCCACAAGACTCGTCATTGCGCTCAGCAATCTCGCACAACGGCTTGTAGATTACAAGTCATGCAGACCGTAAAACACTGTCAGACGCCTCGCCAAAGCCTCTTTTCTGTCCGCCTGAGCGAGAGCGATCGAGCGATCCAGAAAGCAGGAGCTGCGGCGCTTGGGTTGAGCGAAAGTGAGTTCGTGCGGATGGCCGTCAACGAAAAACTCCATGAGCTCTTCAAACGATCCAGTATGCAAAGCGAGGTCAGCTAATGAGCAACTATAGCCCCGGCGTACTTGAGCACGCGCGGAACACTACCAACCACCTCATTCCAGACTTGCTGGCCGCTCCGATGCGGATAACGGCCGCCGAGTTCGGAGCGAAGAAAGCCACTGAGCTGATGGGCGGTCGCACAACTCCCGCGATAAAGTTTTTCAGAGAGTCCTCGGACACGGGGGACGTTGAGGGAAGTGCTGCTTGTGGCGATTCGGAAATCCATGTCCGGAGCAATCTGAGTCCCGAGCAGTGTGTAGAGGTCGCGGCCCACGAGACGGCCCACGCCCTC
>DASZZU010000168.1:0-4558 GCA_035544855.1 Gemmatimonadaceae bacterium
GCCTGGACTTCCAGGCGGAGCTGTGCACAATCCGAATTCCTGCATGAGTGTGGGTCGGCCCTTGCCGGACAGGGCCGAAGTAAGCGCGCAAGAGAAGGGCACCAGCTCCGGATCGAGGAATGAGCGCGCGGTGTCGGAGTAGAGCGGGTAGGCGTGCATCACATCTTCATCTACGACGGCGGCGAGATCGTCAACGCGCATATTGTTTGTCGTGGTGAGCGACGGGAGGTGCGCGCCAATCTGGATCGAAGTCCGTGGCGCCACGCGCCGAATGGTGTCGGCGAGCACTGACGCCCACTCGCGGCCGGCATCGCGCGACCTGGGACGTTGCGCGTCATCGATCTCGTTCGCGAGATCGAACGCCCGAATGGCGTCGTCGCCGGCCAAGGCGCGCACGCAGCTCTCCACCAGCAACGTCTGCGATTTTAGGATCACCGGATCCGAGAAGAGGTCACCGGGTCGCCCCGCTTTGTCGAGCATCCACTCCGGCCACCACATCCTCCCACTCATGTTGATGACGATGAGGGTCGGCACAACCTTGAGGCCCGCGTCCTTTGCCGCCTGCACTACGTCAACAAGGCGGGCCACCATCTTCTCATCAACCGTCAGAGAGCGTGGCAGAAAGTCCTGCGTGAGGGCGAAGATCCTAACCACCTCGAAGCCCATGCTCGCGATGTGCGCCATGTCCTCACGCACCTGGCCCAGGTCCAGCTCGCGCCACATGTACATCGCGCTGCGACGAGGCCAGTAGTTGACGCCGAGCTCAAAGGTCACGGCTGCACGGATCTCACCCTACGCGAGTCCGGCCAGAATCTCGTCGAGCGAGAGGTCGGCTACTGCGGTGACGTCGTCGGCGGCACCGTAGTAGATCCGCACCAGATCGCCTTCGACCAGAGCTCCGCACGTAAAAACCACGCTGCCGACAAATCCCTCGCGCTCGTAGGGAGCCTCGGGGCGCAATATCGGTTCGCGAGACCGGGCAATTACCTTCGAGGGATCGTACTGATCGAGGAGCAGCGCTCCCAGTGAATAAGTGAGAGGAGAGCCGGTCACGCCGTGATAGATTGCGAGCCAGGCGTCCTGCCGGTTGGCGTGCACCTTGAATGGAACCGCGCCGCCACCGATCTTCATGTCGTCCCATCTGCCTGGGCGCGCGGTCGCGACAATGCGATGGTCGCCCCATGACAACATGTCGGACGAGGAAGCGATCCAGATCGCCGGGCGTCCCAACCCTTCCGGCATCGGGCGGTGCAGGGCGACGTAGCGTCCGCCGATCTTCTGCGGAAATATCGTCACGTCGCGGTTCGGTGGCGGAAAGATGATCCCGTGCCGCTCAAAGGTCTTGAAGTCCTTCGTCGAGGCAAGACCGGTCGCGATGCCATGCTCCGAGACGGCCGTATAGTTGATCCAGTAAGTGCCGTCGAGAAATGTGATGCGTGGGTCTTCGATCCCGAACGATTCATACGCGCTCTCCGGGCCGAACGTCGGCAATTCGTCGACCTCGAAGTGGATGCCATCGGTGGATCTCGCGACCCGCAGGTGTGACATCGACGTCAGCCAGGTGCGGCCCTGATCTACGACGAGCCTGGGATCGCTCACATCCGGACCCTTCTCGTTCACCTGCCAATGCTTGATCTCGAGGCGGCGCGTATCGGCGTTGTAGAACGCGGCTGCGGCGAGGCTGGAGGGTACTTTGCGCGGCGCCTCGGATACACGCAGCAGCAGAATTACATCGCCCTGGTGGCGGATGACACCCGGATTAAAGGCTCCAACCACTTCGAGATCCGGCCGCGAGGCCAGAACCATCCCCGGAGTTACAATCGGATTTTCCGGAGACCGGTTGGCCGTCACGCTCACACGCGGCAGAGTCGGACCGCTTCAGCGAGCGAGGTGCGTGGATCGCCTGTGGGGACGAACTCCTGCGCGACGTATCCTGAGAATCCGGTTTCGGCGATTGCTCGCGCGATCGCGGGGTAATTCAGTTCCTGCGACCCGTTGATCTCGTGTCTGCCGGGGACCCCGCCCGTGTGGAAGTGCGAGATGTATTGATGGTTGTCGCGAATCGTGCGGATCACGTCGCCTTCCATAATCTGCATGTGGTAGATGTCGTAGAGGAGCCCGAACCGCTCGGACGCGAGCTGTTTCGCGAGCGCCACGCCCCATGCGGTGTGGTCACACTGATAATCCGGGTGATCCACTCTGGAATTGAGCAGTTCCATGCAAAGCGTCACCCCGTGCCGCTCTGCCAACGGAAGGAGCGGAGCAAGCCCGCGCGCGCACGTTTCGCGTCCCTTGACGTCGTCCATTCCCTCCCGGTTTCCGGAAAAGCAGATCAGATTTGGAACTCCCGCGGCGGCCGCGAGCGGGATCGCGCGCTCATAAGCGGGTATCAGCCAGACATGGTTGTGGACGCGGTTGAATCCTTGTGTCAGCCGAGTGCGAGGGTCGGGCACCGTCGCGTATCCCATGGCGCACGTGAGCCCGTACCGTTTGGGAACCGCCCATTCGTCGGGCTCGAGCAGCTCTACAGAATCGAGTCCCAACTCGTGTGCCATCTGCGACAGCTGGTCGAGTGTGAACTGACGGTATGGCCAGCGAGTGACTGACTGTTTGAACGCGGCGACAGGGCGCGATGTGTCGCGCTGTGGGACTCGCTCAGGTGTGTCGACGCGAAGCCCTCGTACAGCAGCGCCCGGACCTTTGGCGCCCACCAGGCTCGCCGCTCCGGCACCCGCCGCGATAAACGTCCTACGATTCACCGGATACCCCACTCATCGGTCTGATTCGCGCAGCGCCAAGCGACCAATGTGCGAGACCTGAGCGGTGCCGTCAAGCGAAACCGCGCAGTCGATGATGCCCGCCATGCAATATGTCTGAGGGAAATTACCCCATTGCTCGAGAGTGCGCGGATCGAGGTCCTCCGCCAGCAAACCATGCCTGTTGCGGGCGTGCAACACCTTCTCAAAGAGAGCCAGTGCTTCGTCACGACGCTTCCCTCCCATCGCGGCCAGCGCCTCGATGTACCAGAAGGTGCAAACCAGAAACGCGTTTTCCGGGTGTCCGAAATCGTCGCGCTCGATGTAGCGGTAGACAAAGTCTCCGTGCTTCAGGTTCTCCTCGATTGCAGCGACGGTGCCTACGAAACGCGGATCGTCGGCTGCCAGGAATCCGAGACGGGGAATGAGCAGCAGACTCGCGTCGAGCGAATCTCCCTCCATGCTCGCGGTGAACGCGTTGAGCTTATCGCTCCACGACCGACGCACGATGGTGGCGTGAATTTGAGCAGCGCGCGACCTCCAGTACTCCGCGCGGTCGGCGAGATCCAGCTTTTCCGCGTATTTTGCCAGCCTGTCGCACGCCACCCAGCACATGATGCTGGAAAATGTGTGAACGCGTTGGCCGCCGCGCAGCTCCCACAGGCCGGCATCGGGGACTTCGTACAATCTCACCGCGTGCTCGCCGAACTGCTCGAGCCTCGCGAGCAGCGCCTCATCACCTACCCAGGTGACGGACGAATTCAGAAATAGCGGCTCCGCGGTGAGCACCGCCTCGCCGTAAATGTCGTTCTGCTGCTGCTCCGCAGCTTTGTTTCCGACGTGAACCGGTCCCATCCCGCGATAACCGGTGAGACATTCCGCCTCGTGCTCGTCTGGAATGGGACCGCCAGCAATCGTGTACATGGGCACGAGTCGCGAGTCATCGGTGGCATCCGCAACGCGCAGGAGAAAGGCGAGGTACCGCTCTGTCGTGCGAATTTCTCCCAACCCCCCCAATGCGTTGACGACGAAGCACGCGTCGCGCGGCCAGCAGTAGCGGTAGTCCCAGGTTCGCTTGGTGTTGGGCGCCTCCGGAATCGAGGTGGTGATCGATGCGACGATCGCGCCGGTCTCCTCGTACACATTCATCTCGAGCGTGATGGCGGCCCGGATTACTGCATCGCGCCAGGTCTCCGGAACTTTCAGCGCGCGCGCCCAACTCTGCCAATATGCGGTGGTCCGCTCGAGGAATCGGGTGCCGGTGCTCGTCACTTCCGATCTTACCTGCTCGGTGTTCCCGAACATCAGTGTCACCGTCTGATGCACATGGAACGGAGTTGCATCGACGATGGCTTCGATAGGCGCATCGGTCGTGAGTCGGAGTGCGTGCTCGCCCGAGTAGCTGATGTGGTTTGCCCCGATGGCGTGATCGCGTTTGACGCACCCGTACTGCGCGGCGGGATTCACCCGCACCACAATGTTCGGCCTGCCTCCGATTGGTCGGACCTGTCGGACCAGCATCGCGGGGGAAAACATCTCCCTCTTTTCCTCGAAACGCGGGCAGAAGTCGGTGATCTCGACGCCTCCGCCCTTCGCGTCGTAGAGCCGCGTTACGAGTATCGGCGTGTCCGCGAGATAGCGCTGCTCCGCTCTAGTGACGTCCGTCAGCTCGATGCTGAATGTCCCCGCCTGGTCGGGCCGCGGCTCTCCGTCGAGTAATGAGCAGAACACCGGATCCCCATCGAAGCGGGGGAAACAGCACCATACGACCCGCGCCCGGCCGTCGATCAGTGCCCCGATGC
>DASZZU010000169.1:0-6589 GCA_035544855.1 Gemmatimonadaceae bacterium
AATCGCGCCGCATTGCGAGTGGCCAAGGACGACAACCAGGCGCGTGCTATACCGAGCGGCGGCGAATTCGACGCTGCCGACCTGAGACGGAGCGACGATGTTGCCTGCGACGCGAATGACGAAGAGGTCCCCCAAACCCTGATCGAACACGATCTCCGCCGGGACGCGCGAATCCGAGCATCCGAGGATGATCGCGAAGGGTTGCTGCCCGGCGGCAAGCTCGACGCGTCGGGTGTGACTCACGAAAGCGTCGGAACCGCGCACGTTCGCGGCGAACCTCAGATTTCCGTCTCGCAGACGCTCGAGTGCTTGGCGTGCTGGAATCATGGATTATTGGCAGGCGGCAGTTTGACCAACGGTCCGCAAAAGCGCACCTTCCTACGCTTCAAGTTCGTCGAACGAGCATTGCTAGCAACCTGTAGAAATATAGACACCAGGAGATGCCGTGAAGCAGAACAATTTCTCACGCCGTGAATTTCTCGGAATCAGTGCGGCCGCCGCAGGCGGAACTCTCGCAGGCAAGACGATTCTGCTGACGCCAGAGCCTCTTCAAACCGCTAGGCGACCGGTCGCTGTAAGCGACCGGGTCCGCTTCGGGATGATTGGCGTCGGCATGCAAGGGTCCGGCTTGCTCGGCACATCCATCACGCTTCCGGGAGTTGAATGTGCGGGCGCGGCTGATCTCTACGACGGGCGACACGTTTTAGCGCGAGAGATTGTCAGGCCGGATCTCCCAGTCACCCGGCGCTACAAGGAGCTTCTCGCCAACAAGGATATTGACTGCATCGTAGCGGCAGTTCCCGATCACTGGCACAGGCAGGTCGTGATAGACGCAGTGAGCGCCGGCAAAGACATCTACTGCGAGAAGCCGATGTCGCACACCGCGGCCGATGGTGTGGCGATGGTCGATGCGGCAAAGAAGAGTGGCCGCATCGTGCAGATAGGCTCGCAGCGCGTCAGCTCGCTCATCTGCGCCAAAGCGAAGGAGATGATCTCCCAGGGAATGCTCGGCGATCTGATGCTGGTGGAGGGATGGCTCGGACGCAACGATCCCACCGGAGCGTGGCAGTATCCACCGCCGTTCGACCTGTCGCCACAGAACCTGGACTGGGATACATGGCAGGGGGATGTCCCCAAGCGGCCGTTCGATCCGATCATCTTCGCGCGGTGGCGGTGCTGGAAGGAATACGGGACGGGTGTCGCCGGCGATCTGTTGGTCCATCTGATCAGCGGCATGATGTTCATGCTGGGAATCAATGAGCCGCCAAAGCAGGCATCGGCGGTCGGCGGGATCCGTCACTGGAAGGACGGTCGCAACATGCCCGACGTCCACGCCAGCGTCTATTACTACGGCGAGCTACCGGTTTACATGCGGCTCAATCTCGCCACCGAGATGCCCGAGACATACCGCATCCAGGGAACAAAGGGGATTCTGGAAGTGACCGGGTCCGGCGTGAGCTACTCTCCGCAAACCGGCAAGGATTCGTATCCGAGCTACTACACCGGCAGCTTCCCGCGCGCCATGCGTGAGGAGTATCTGAGGAAGTGGCATGAAGAGAATGACGCGAGGCTGGCCCGTGAGGCGATGGCCGAGACCACGCTCACCTTCCGCGGGCCAGACTTCGACGACATCAGGCCGCATCTCTCGACTTTCTTCGACGCGGTGCGGTCGCGCAAGCCGGTAGTCGAAGATGTCGTCTTCGGTCACAACGCCGCGCTGGCCTGCCACATGGCGAACGAGTCGTACTTCCGTAAGACCGGCGTGCATTGGGACGAGGCTACGAAGAGCATTAAGAGCTGACGACGCCGATGAGATTGCGCATGCGCACGTCGTCGACGAGCCGCGAATGCCACCACCGGCCATGATGCTGCTTCGACGAGGGTCAACGGGCCTCCAATGGCCTCGCCGCGTCCGTGTCACTCCATATCTCGCGAACGGCGCACTCGTGAATGACTGTGGCCGGCCACTCCGCGTCGTAACGCTTGGCACTCAGCATCCGCGTGAGCGTCAGACGCTTCCCAGTGCCCCAGACAATCATCACGCCCTCCTTCGCCGAGGCGATCGTGCCGATGCCGATGCTGATGCCGTGGGTCGGCACAGCCTCGAGCGTGCCGAAAGCGGGAAATGTCTGCAGGTTGTCGCGACGCGTCTCTTCCGAGAGCTGGATGATCCTGGTTCGACTGTCGCGAGCGCTGCCGGGCGGGTTGAACGCCACGTGTCCGTCGCTCGCGCCGGAAGCGAGGATGAAGAAGTCGATTCCTCCGGCGTTTGCAACTTTCCTGTCGAACGCGTCCGGATCACTGGGATCGGGAAACCAGATAGACTCGTCACGCAGACGATGGGCATGCGGAAGAACCTTGTTCAGCGGGTCAGCGATCTCGACGCGAGCGAAGTGATGGCAAGACCAGGGATTGTCCGCAGTGGCGTATTCGAGTCCGCGCTCGCCGGGTACCAGGTATTCATCCATCATCACCAGCACGAGATGGCTGATGTCCTGATGCCTCTCCGCCAGTCGTCGCGCCATCGCGCGGTAGATCGGGCGCGGGGTGCGGCCCGTGGGGCATCCGAGAACGAAGCGCATTCCCGCGACGCGCGCCTGCTCGATTCGGTCGAGGAGACGTTGGGCAAGTTCCTCCCCGATGGCGTCGGGCGAAGGAAAGACGCGCAACGGTGTCGTGGACATCGATTTTTAGCCGACCGGATCCAGGAAGAGACTTGCCGCACCCACCATCCCCTCCCATCCATCGAACGATGAGCCGACGACTTGCACTTTCTCGCGAAACTCGGGACGCGCATGCGTCCGGTAGCTCGTTCGCACCGACTCGAGTAGAAGCTCCCCGGCCGCAGCGATTCCTCCGCCGACCACGATTCTATCGGGGGCGAAGACCGGCGAGAGCGACGCCAGGCCGAGTCCGAGCCACCACCCGGTCTCCGCTAGTGCTTTTCGGGCGAGCTTATCTCCTTGTCGCCCGCCTTTCACGATGTCACGAACCGCGCGTCCACCCGCCCGCTCCGACAGCGCCGCCGAGTTGACCATGGCTTCGAGGCACCCCCGCGCGCCACAGGTGCAGAGGCGCCCCTTGGGATCAACGATGATGTGTCCAAGATCACCCGCGCACTCACCGGTGTAGCGCAGCAGCTCACCATCGATGATCACTCCGCCACCGAGGCCGGTGCCGACGGTGACCCCGAGCAATCGCGCCGAGCCTCGGCCGGCGCCGTGCCGGTACTCTGCGACAACCGCGGCATTCGAGTCGACCTCGAGACGGCAGTCGAGCGAGAGTCGCTCCTCGAGAGCGCGGCGCAGCGGAAAGCCGCGGAGCGCCGGCAGGTTAGCGTTGTGGATCATCGCGGTGTGTTCAGGGTCGAGAAAGCCCGCCACCGAAACGCCAATGCCCGATATCGATTTTTTCTCAGAATTCGCTGCGTCCAGCATGGGTCGAAGCGACGATACGATGGCGTCGACGACCGCCATCGGCTCGCCGTGTGGGCTCGTAGGGATCGTGTCACGTCTGACAATGGTGCCGTCCTCGGCGACGACCCCGATCTTGGTGGCGGTCCCGCCGATGTCGATCGCGCCGGCGAGCCGCATCAGAGAGCGGCTTGCGCCAGCTCCGGCTTTTTCCAGAGGTCGATCGGCTTGGCGATTCCCTTCGGACGGAAAGGCAGCATGATTTTCCTCCCCAACCCCGCCGACGCGTACGCAGCGTAGAGAACTTCCTGAACGACGCGTCCCGTCTCGCCGTCCGAGATTGGCGTCTCCTTACCGCGCACACACCGGGCGAAGTGCCGCATCTCCTGCGGGAAACCGTAATTCCAGTGCTCCTCGAACACCGGATACGTCCACCCTGTCGTGGACGACGCCTTTTCGACCGCATAGCCGAACCCGGTCTCGGAGTAGGTGGGCAGTGCGTTCCCCATCAGCATGTCGGCGTACGTCTGTCCTTTGTCGCCGAAGACCTCGATCGAGTCGTCCATTCCGCCGGGCCGGTTCCAGCTGTTCTCGACCACGCCGACCGCGCCGTTCTCGAACTCGATTATGGTGAGTGCTTCGTCGTCGCCTTTCGTCCGTTTGCCGTGGACCTGGGTTGAGAGCTGCGCGTAAACGCTCTTCACTTTGGGCTTGCCGAGGAACCACCAGCAGAACGCGATGCCATGGCAGCCCAGGTCCATGAGAGCACCGCCGCCGGACTGCTCGACATCCCAGAACCAGTCGGAGTGCGGCCCGGAGTGCTTCTCACCTTGCTTTACCAGATGGATGCGACCGAACGCGCCCTCGTCTGCCATCTGCTTCGCCTTCACGTATTTCGGCGCGAAGAAGAGCTCCTCGGCGTATAGGAGAAGAACACCGGCTTTGGCGCACGCGTCGATCATCGCATCGGCTTCTTCGAGCGTAACGCACAGAGGCTTCTCGCAGACGACGTGCTTTCCGGCTCGGGCGGCATCAATCGTGATCTGTGCGTGCAGCCGATTCGGCGCGGTGATCGAGATCATCTCGATCGCGGGGTCGCGCAGCATTTCGCGGTAGTCGGAATAAAACGCAGGGATTCCGTGACGCTGCGCAAATGCCTCCGCGTTCCCCTTCGATGGGGACGCCACGGCAACAACCTCCATTTCCTCCGGCATCGCCTTCACGGATGCGGCGATGCAATCCGCCTGGAAGCGCGAGCCGACGATTCCGATCTTCACCTTCGACAGGATGTCTTCTCCCGTGCTGTGACGTTCGCTGTCATCCCCACGCCGGCTGCCCCGGGGATTTTAAGCTGCAACCTGCGCTGGAGCGACTCACGCCAAGACTCGGCGCGTGCTCGCGCTGCTATTTCCTACCCGAGAAGTCCGGCGACCCGTGCCTGTCGAGCAAAAGGTTCGCCACAATCTGCTTGAGCTTTTGATTCTCGTCCCGGAGCTCGTGCACTTCGTGCGACTCGCTCACCGCCATGCCCTCGTACTTTTTGCGCTAGCGGTAAAACGTGGTCTGCGTGATGCCAAGCTTGCGGCATACCTGCACTGCGGGCGTTCCAGCTTTGACTTGCCCGAGCGCCTGCACGATTTGGTCTTCAGTGAATTTGCTTGGTCGCATCTGTCGATCCTCCATCGATGCGCTCCACTATCAAAAATCTACCCGGCGTGACCGTCCACGCCCGGTAGATCTTCGCTGGGCTGATATCCAGCCCGGACCGATATGTAAATCTCCTTGAACACTTCGTGGCCGAAGCCGTGCTGGAGCCGGACAGTTGTCCGGCCCCAGCCTCAACCCGATGTTACGGCTTGGTAATGACTACGGTGCCAGCGATCAGATCCACCGCGCCGACTTGTGCGAGCGCCCGGCCGAGCAGGATGACGCCGCTTTCCAGCGTGATGCTCTGCAGCGTCATGATGTTTCCCTGGAATGCGGTGTTGGTCCTGAGCGTCGCGGAGGTGCCGACCGCCCAGTTCACGTTGTTCGGAATAGCGCCGCCGGCCAGGACCACTCTCGAGCCGACTTCCGCGATGAGTGTACTGCCGATCTGGAACGTCCATTTGGCGGTTGCGGAGCCGGTGAGAAGCAGAGTGCCCGTCAACCCGGCCGACGTCGAGAAACAATAAGTGCCCGCCGGCAGCGTCTTGGTGGGAGTCGAACCATCGAAGAACCCAAGGTCGAGGCCGGTGAGGTCCCGGTTGCACACCTGACCCTGCGCTGCGAGGTAGGCAGCAGTCAGGTCACCTTTCGCCGTGGCCACCACCGCAGGAAGCGGAATGCTCCCATCGAATGTGCAGGGCGGGAAGCCGCTGATTGTGAGCGTCGGCGAACTGCCAATATCCGCGGGTGAGGTTGCTCCGGTGACCGTGCCCGAAATGGCACAGCGGATTCCCGCGCCGGCCAGGATCGCGAAGTTGTTGGCCGTCCCGAGATTCACGATTGGCACTACGGCTGCTGTCACGACGACCGTCGCCGTACCGAAGATCGCGCCTTGGGTTGCCCTGACGGTGTTGGGGAACGTACCGGCCGTGTTGCCCGCGGTGAAGAGACCCGTGGCATTGATGCTGCCGGGCGGGTTAACGGTCGACCAGACGGGCGTGATCGCAACGACGTTGCCATTCGCGTCCTTGCCCACCGCCGTGAACTGCTGTGTGGCACCGGTGGCCAGCGTTGCCGGGTTCGGCGTGACCGTGATCGTCAAGAGCGCCCCAGGGCCTACGATGACCGTTGCGGTGGCCGTGATACCGCTACACGTTACCCTCACGGTGTTGGTGAACGTCCCTGTCGTCGTGCCCGCCGTGAACAGCCCCGTGCTGCTGAGGGTGCCGCCGCCGGCGACGAGAGACCAAGTGGGCGTCACCGACAGCACCCTGCCGTCCGCATCTTTTGCCACCACCGTGAACTGCTGCGTGCCGTTCACGGGGACAGTCGCGGAGGTCGGCGAGATGGTTAGCGACGTCACGGGACGGAAATCAGTGGTCCCCTTACACGCCGCCGTGAACAGCCCCGCAAATGCGACCGCCACGATGACTCGTGCGATGCGCGCGCGCGGAGCTAGAGATTGTAGAGTGCGGCTTATGATGACGCTTTTCATCGAACTCCTCCTGATCTGATGCGTGTGAACGCGA
>DASZZU010000170.1:0-1868 GCA_035544855.1 Gemmatimonadaceae bacterium
GTCTCTTCAACTCGAGTCTCGACGGAAACGCACGCCGCGCGATCGACATCCACGAAGGAGAAGAAGTTGACGAGTCCGCCTTCAAGGCGCTCGTTCGCCAAGCGGTCGCCCTCAACAGTTCTGGCAAGTCGAAACCTTCGAAGAAAGCGAAGTCCTAAGGGATTCCGCCCCTGAACAGGTCCGACATCGGGGTGGCGCAGGTGTCGTTCCGCCCGAGCGTACCCAGGTTGAAGATGGCCTCGACAGTCGTAAGAAGCGAATAGTGGGAATACTGGACCCAGCGCGCGCCATGACGTCGACAGCATCATCGGGCGCATCCTCGAAAGACCTTCACGAAGCCTTATAAGCAGAAAGAAATGGTGAATGCCGCGTAACAAACGTTGCTGCTGACAAACACTCTTGTGTAGCTCGCTGCGCTCGCAATTATTAGATGTGCTTGCAGCAGAACTTGAACGTTAGGCGGCAGAGTCAGGTCTCTTCGACATCCGCGCGCGCGATCGAGGACACCTTGCCATTGTCTCTGCTGGCGTCTAAGCTCGGACGTCATCCCGCCGAATCGAGGTGAAGAGGGATATGCGCCCCCGCCACCGTCACGTACTCGTTATTCCTGCAGCGCTGTCCGTCACCGCGTGCGCGCTGTACTTCCCTCGTACGCCTATCCTGCCGGCGACGTTCGAAGGGCCACTGAGTGCGAATGCGGATTCTCTCGTCGCCTCGACCCAACCCTCGTCCTGCGCCCCGGCGCGTCATCTGGATTTTGGCACAACTCCGCAGGGCTGCGTGCGCGTAGCTGGCGACACGGCAGGTTGGGTGAACTGGACAGGTGCGAGCCGCGTGGTAAAGGTCGGGCGCGAGTGGAGTCAGCCCGATGGCGTCACTGCCTTGCGTGTCGGCCGTTCCATGGAAAGCGAGCTCGCGGGCAGATTGGGACCACCCGTCGAGTGCCACTACGAGCATCAGCCGTCGGGGCGTGAAGTCCGATGGATTACGACTGAATCTGCCGGTATTTCCACCGCACTAATTGTCTACGACAGCGTGCCTAACCCCGCAGCACGAGGGCAGATCGTCCTGATCCGCACTCTCGGGCCGGAGCGGTGCGGTTACCACGTGGACCGTCCGTGGACTCACTAATGCTTCGATTCGCCGTCAAATCGTTGACCAATCCTCCACGCGATAACGACGCGCGTCGGTTTCCCGTATCCGTGAAGGGGGTTGTCATCCGCGACGGGAAAGTAATTCTCCTCCGTAACGAGCGCGACGAATGGGAGCTGCCGGGCGGGAAACTCGAGCTGTCGGAGTCTCCAGAGCGGTGTCTCGCACGTGAGATCGCTGAAGAACTGGACTCGCAATCGAGCCGGAAAGCATCCTGAATTCCTGGATCTACACCATCGTCCCTGGTGTGGACGTTCTCGTTCTCACGTACGGTTGCCTGGAGTCTTCGCTAGAGGAGGCCGTTCTGAGCGATGAGCACAAAGAGCTGCGATGGTTCCCGCTCGCCGAGATTGATACCTTAAAGATGCCCGAAGGCTACAAGGCTTCGATAAGGTCCTGGTCGGCGCGCGTGCGAGTCGCCGGCTAACCAGCGCGTTAACCGAGATATCCGATGCGCTTAGCTACCTTCTACCGCATTCTCACCCTCGTGCTGACCGTCGCAAGTTTCAGCGATGTCGTTGGCGCCCAAAGCCCGATCGGCATCTTCGACGGGCAAACGGACGTCGGTCGCGGAAGAAGTTCGGGATCCGCGTCATACGACGCGCAGCGCCAGGGATATCTGGTTGCGGGCTCGGGTCAGAACATGTGGAACGACCGCGACGATTTTCATTTGTATGGAAGCGGATGACGGGTAACTTCATCCTCTCCACGCGGGC
>DASZZU010000171.1:0-5274 GCA_035544855.1 Gemmatimonadaceae bacterium
TGATCTGCAGGAGAGAATCACCTCGACCAAGAACGGATCGATCACGTCGGTGCAGGCGATCTACGTTCCCGCTGACGACATCACCGACCCTGCGCCGGCGACGGCCTTCGCGCACCTCGATGCGACGGTCGTGTTGTCGCGCGCCATTACGGAGCTCGGCATCTATCCAGCGGTCGATCCTCTGGCCTCGTCGTCGCGAATCCTGGACGCCCAGTTCATCGGCGAGCGCCACTATAATGTAGCGATCGACGTGCAGCGGATTCTTCAGCGCTACAAGGAGCTGCAGGACATCATCGCTATTCTCGGCATGGACGAGCTGTCGGAAGACGACAAGCTGGTCGTCGGTCGCGCGCGCAGAATCCAGCGCTTCATGTCGCAGCCGTTCGCGGTGGCGGAGCAGTTCACCGGCATCAAGGGCGAGTACGTGAAGCTCGAGGAGACCATCTCCTCGTTCGAGCGGCTCGTCGCGGGCGAGTTCGATCAGTATCCGGAGCAGGCGTTCTTCATGCAGGGCGGCATCGACGGAGTCGTCGAGGCTGCACAGCGTCTCGCGAGCGCATAAGAATGCTTAAAGTCTCTGTGATCTCTCCGGAAGCGGTGCTGTTCGAGGGCGAGACGGATTCCGTCGTCGCGCCGGCCTACGACGGAGAGATCGGCATTCTTACGGGCCATGCCCCTCTGATGGCGCTGCTTGGCGACGGCCAGCTGCGCCTCGGGGGCGGCTCGGGACCCAGCTTCAGGGTCAGTGGCGGATTCATGCAGGTCTTGAACAACGACGTGAGAGTCGTGACGGAGAAAGCGACCGCCGCCTGAACGCGTCAGTACCGACGCAATACCATTTGGCGATGGATCGGGACCGGCGCTGGTAGACGGTCGTTACGTATCGTTGACATTGTCATTACCCGACATCTAACTTGTAGGGCATAGAGGTGACACCTGGCTTCCGGATTTCGGTTTCTCGGTCTCCCGTGCCTGGGGTCGTCCCCACCTGCGTTCAACGTGAGCCACCCGTCGTATTTCGCTCACTACCCGACGCAGAAATATCTGCCGCTCCGCGAATTGTGGTCGACCGACCCATCTCGTAGAGCGACTAGTCTCATCCCAGTTCTACTTTCTGCGAGGTGTTGTATGGGAATGACAGGTAAGGTCTCTCGCTTCCTTGCGGTCGCGGGCGCAGTGCTCGGGCTATCCCCGGCATTGGCCCAGGCGCAAGGGACGACCATCAGTGGCCAGGTTACTGGCACGGGTGGAGCACCAGTAGCAGGCGCGAGCGTGAGCATTTCGACGCTGCGCGTTGGAGGATTCACCGATGATCAGGGCCGATATACGTTCACGGCCCCCGCGTCGGCGACCGGCACCACCGTTACGCTCCTGGCGCGCCGTCTCGGCTTCACTCCGAGCTCGGCAACCGTAACCCTCAACGGGTCTGCGGTCACCCAGAACTACAGTCTCTCTACTGCGGCCACGGAGCTGCAGGGCGTCGTAGTAACGGCGCTGGGTCTGACAAGAGAGAAGAGCAAGCTCGGTACTGCGCAGCAGCAACTGAGCACGAACGACCTCAACCAGACCAAGACCTTGAACGTCATCAACAACATTCAAGGCAAGGTTTCCGGTGTAAACATCACCGGGTCGGGGACGCAGGGCGGCTCGAACCGCATTGTGTTCCGCGGGGCGAACTCGATCAACGGCAACAACTCGCCGCTGTTCATCGTCGACGGCGTCGCGCTGTCCAACCGCGCGCGGGTCGGCGACCCGGGTGGCGGCTACGATTTCGGCAGCGCCATAGCGGACATCAATCCTGACGACATCGCGACGATGTCGATCCTCAAGGGACCCAACGCGGCCGCGCTCTACGGATCACGGGCAGCGAACGGCGTCATCGTCCTGACGACGAAGAAGGGCGCGTCCACCGGCAACAAGATGCGTACTGACATCAACACGGGCTACACCTGGGAGACGCCTTCGGTTCTTCCGACCTATCAGAACCTCTACGGTCAGGGAGCGGGCGGGTCGTTCCAGTACGTGGATGGCCAGAACAGCGGCGATTGCGACGGCTGCGACCAGAGCTATGGTCCCCGTCTCGACGGCCGTCTCATCGATCAGTTCACCGGTCCCCAGCAGCCTTGGGTTGCCCATCCGGACAATGTCAAGAGTTTCTTCAACACCGGCCACACAAAGTCCACGACAGTAGCAGTCTCCGGCGGCACCGAGCGGGCAAACGCTCGCCTCTCGTTCGGTTCTGACAACGTCGAGGGCTACGTTCCGAACAACACGTTCCGCAAAACCAACGGTCTGTTGAACGCGGCTCTCAGGATCAACGATCGCTGGAATACCGACGCCAGCCTTCAGTACCTCCGAAACTTCGGCGCGAACCGTCCCGGCGTTGGCTACAACAACGGGATCATGGAGCAGTTCGTATGGTTCGGCCGGCAGGTTGACATGGAAGCGCTCCGCGCTTACCGGAGCCACACTGCGACCGAGAACAAGGGTCCTTCCACTCGCGAGTACAACTGGAACTACAACTACCACAACAATCCGTTCTGGCTCCAGTTCGACAACCCGCTCAACGATACGCGCGACCGATTCGTCGGCAGCGCGGCGGCCACGTACAAACTTGCTGATGGAGTCAACGCATCTCTGCGCACAGGCTCCGACATCTACCGCTTCAACATTGACCAGCGCTGGGCGCAGGGTCAAATAACCGGCAGCCCGGTCGATCAGAAGTACTTCGGGGCTTTCCGGCTGATCAACGACTACAGCAATGAGAACACGACGAGCCTGCACCTCACCGCAGATCGTCAGCTCGGCTCTCGCCTCGCGATAAATGCCCTCGCCGGCAGCTCCATCCGTCGTGAGCAGTTCAGCACCACCAGCATTCAGACCGGCGGTATTACCGTTCCGGGCATCTACAACGTCGCGAACGCGGCAATCACGCCGACTCTGGGCCAGACCAATCAGCGCCGGCAGGTGAACAGCGTGTACGGTTCGACCGCCTTCACTCTCAACAACTGGTGGACGGTGGAAGGGACTGCACGCAATGACTGGTCATCGACACTGCCCAAGGGCAAAAATTCCTATTTCTACCCGTCGCTAAATACCTCTGTCGTTCTGACCGATGCGTTGTCATCCATCAAAGGCAGGGTTCTTACATACGCGAAGATTCGTGCGTCCACCGCACGGGTGGGCAACGATGCCGATCCGTATCAGCTCCGGACGACGTACTCAGGCCTGTCCAATAAGTACAACGGACTTGCTCAGTACACACTCAGCGACGCGCTTGCCAATGCCGAGCTGAAGCCTGAGATCACCCACTCTGACGAATTCGGAGCGGAGCTCTCCTTTCTGGACGGACGCGTGACCTTCGACGGCAGCGTTTACTCGAAGTTCACAAGAAACCAGATCTTCAACGCACCGATCTCGTCAGCGTCCGGATTCAGCTCGAAGGCGGTCAACGCGGGAAAGATCACGAACAAAGGCGTCGATGCACTGCTCGGAATCACGCCGATCCAGCTGGACAACGGTTTCAGCTGGAACACCACGTTCAACTACGGACGCAACAAGAGCGTTGTCACAGAGCTCGCCCCGGGTGTAAGCACCATCCTTCTCGGATCGCTGTGGAACGGAAGAATCGAAGCCCGTCTTGGCGAGCCGTACGGCGCCATTTACGGAAAGGGCTTCCAGAAGGATTCGGCCGGCAATCTTCTGTTGTCTGACGGCCTGCCGCAGCCGACCGCCAAGCCGGACGTCCATTTTGGCAACATTCAGCCCAAGTGGACAGGCGGCTGGGGCAACACCATCACGTACAAGGGCATGACGCTGTATGGTTTGCTCGACATCAGACGTGGCGGAAATATTTACAGCGTGACCAACATGTGGGCTGACAACACGGGCGTGTTGGCACGGACACTCCGGGGACGTGAAGTCGATTGGGATAATCCCGGCATCGTCGTGAAGGGAATTGACGAGGCTACCGGCCTGCCCAACACGATCAACGTCACCTCGGAAATGTATTTCCAGTCGATCTATCCCGCGATCGACCCGTACGTGTACGATGCGAGCTACGTGAAACTTCGTGAGCTCCGCTTCGGTGTCGACCTGCCGAGTGGCTTCGTGAACCGGTTCAATGCGAGCTCGGTGAACCTGGCGCTGACGGGCCGCAACCTGAAGACCTGGACGAAGGTTCCGAACATCGATCCTGAGTTCTCGTACACCACCGGCAACTATCAGGGAATCGAGTTCGCCGCACTCCCGAACGCACGGGTGTGGGGACTCAGCCTCCGCATCACGCCGTAACCCCTTACCGAGACACAGGAACAATGATGAATAGCAAAATCCTGAGAGTCGGCACCGGGCTCGCTTTCGCTTTTGTGGCGGCGGCGTGCAACTCGGACAAGCTGACCGATTTGAACAAGAATCCAAACGCCCCGGAAGATGCGCCTCCGGGCCCTCTATTCACCAACGCGGCGCGGCTCTCCGTGGCTCGGTGGCTGGGTAGCGGCTACGATCTGCGTCAGACCGAGTGGGTCGCGCAGCATCTGGCCGAAGTGCAGTACAACGATGAGGATCGGTACCTCCGCCTTCACTCCGGCGATACCGAGGGATCCTTCAACGGAGCCTACGCGGGAGAGTTGAAGGACTTCACGCAGATCATCGCGAAGGGGACGGCGGCTGCCAATCCTGGCACGTACGCACCGGCCCGGGCGATGCAGACGTGGGGGTTCGATTATCTGACGGACACCTGGGGCGATGTGCCCTACTTCAAAGCGCTTCAGGCTGATGCACCGGACGCCACTCCGGCGAGCTATTCGCCGACGTACGACAAGCAGAAGGACATCTATGATGACTTCTTCAAGGTGCTGGCAAAGGCGGCAACCGATTTAACCGGCGCCAGCAACAGTCTGGGCAACACCGATCCAATCTATGGCGGCAGCCCGGCGAAGTGGCAGAAGTTCACCAACTCGCTGCGCCTGCGTCTGGCGTTGCGTCTGATCAACGTCGATCCGACCACCGCGAAAGCGCAAATGCAGGCCGCGTTCAATGCCCCCGGCGGTCTGATTCTGACCAACGCCGACAACGCGTTGGTCAAGTGGCCGGGCGACGGAGTCTACAACAATCCGTGGTCTGACAGCTTCAAGAGCCGCGATGACCATCGGATGTCCAACAGGCTCATGGACATTCTGGCGGCGAACAGCGATCCGCGGATTCCCATTTTCGCGCAACCGACCATCGCGGATCCGACCAAGTACGTCGGGCAGCCGAACTCGCTGACGCCAG
>DASZZU010000172.1:0-13436 GCA_035544855.1 Gemmatimonadaceae bacterium
GGGAGTCAGGAGCCGCACCCGCTCGATGTATTCCTTGCCGCGTTCGCGCAGCCGAATCGTTTTCTCGACGAATCGGTCGTCCGGACTGATCCCACGTGTCTGCTCGATCGTGATGCCGTTTTCAACACGCTCATCGTAGGGAACCAGGTCGTTGCGCACTTGAGATGCATTGAGAAAGTCGATGACCAAAGTTCCACCGCGCCTCAGCGCGGCGCAAACACACACCAGCACGCGTTCGTTCTCTCGGTCGTCCTCGAAGTAGCCGAAGCTCGTAAACAGGTTGACCACGAGATCGAAGCTCTCGGGCGCAAAAGGCAGCTCGCGCATATCGGCTCTCACATACGGGGCGTCCGGAATCTCGCGTCGGGCGATCTTGAGCAGCGCCCCCGACAGATCGAGACCCACCGTCCACCACCTTTCGCACAGAGCCTTCGAGTGCCGCCCTGCTCCACAACCGAGGTCGAGAACTGAGCGGATATTGTGCCCTTCCAGAAAACGGGCGATCAGATCTACAACGTGCTCCGCTTCCGTCTCGTCGCGGTGCTGATAGATCCGAAGATAGTCCTCTCCGAACCAAGCCTCGAACCAGTCCGCCTCCTCCCATCCCGAGCGCTGCATCATCCCCTGACGGGGCCCAGTGGTAGTCACTTGTGATAAGGCTCGCCACGCACGATGGTGCCGGCACGGTAGATCTGCTCAACCAGCACCAGGCGAGCTATCTCGTGCGGGAGCGTCCAGGGAGCGAGCGAGAGCTTGAACGTCGCCCGGGCCGAGACGTCCGGGGTGAGACCGAAAGCGCCGCCGATCAGGAACGCGAGGTCGCGATCGTCCTCACGCGCCCGCTTCAACAACTCCGCAAACTGCGCGGAGTCCAGGGCGCGGCCTCCCTGCTCGCAAACGACGGTTTGGGCGCCCTCGGGGACACGCTCGGAGAGCCTTGCACCTTCTCTTTCTTTGACCTTATCGATTGCGCCGCCGGACGCTCGCTCTTCGCGCACCTCATGAACGTCGAGCGGCCAGTACCGCGCCGCTCGTGTCTCATAATCCCTGATGGCCTCGCCGAGCGCCGGATTGCGCGTCTTGCCCACGACCGCGACGACCAGTCGCATCTACGCGTAGATGCCGCGGAGCCTGTGAACGCTGGCCACTCTGCTGATCGAAAGCATGTACGACGCAGTGCGCATGTTCACCCGCCGCTGGCGGGAGAGATCGAGCACGTCCTGAAAGCTCCGCTTCATGATGGTCTCCAGGCGCTCGTTGACTAGGTCCTCCGGCCAGAAATACCCACCCCGATCCTGCACCCATTCGAAGTACGAGACCGTCACGCCGCCCGCGTTGGCAAGAATGTCGGGGATGACAAAGATGCCGTTCTCATCGAGTATGGAGTCCGCCGCCGCGGTAGTGGGCCCATTCGCGCCCTCACAGATGATGCGCGCCTTGATGTCCCTCGCATTCTTCGTGGTAATCACGTTCTCGAGCGCGGCGGGAAGCAGTACATCGACGTCGAGCGTGAGCAGCTCCGCGCCCGAGATCGTATCAGCCTTGTCATAGCCCTCGAGCGAGCGGTGCTTCTTCACGTAGGCAATGGCGTCGTCGACGTCGATGCCGTTCGCATTGTATAGCGATGCGGAGCGATCGCCGATCGCGACGATTTTGCAACCTTCGCGCGTAAGCAGCTGCGCCGCGACCGAGCCTACGTTTCCGAATCCCTGAATGGCAACGGTGGTTCCCTTCACCGGCATACCGAGATGCTTCAGCGCTTCCTTGGTGACGATCATGCAGCCTCTGCCCGTCGCCTCCCGTCTGCCGAGCGACCCGCCAAGCTCCACCGGCTTGCCGGTCACGACGGCCGTAACGGTGTGGCCGACGTGCATCGAGTAAGTATCCATCACCCAGGCCATCACGCGCTCGTTGGTGTTGACGTCCGGCGCCGGCACGTCGGAGTCGGGGCCGAGCATGTTGATGATTCCGGAGGTGTAGCGACGAGTCAGCTTCTCGAGCTCCGCTGCGCTCATGGCTTGCGGGTCGCACCTGACACCGCCCTTGGCGCCCCCGAAGGGAATGTTGACCACTGCGCACTTCCAGGTCATCCACGCGGCGAGAGCTTTCACTTCCTCGAGCGTCACCTGCAAATCGAATCTGATGCCACCCTTGGCAGGGCCACGAGAGGTGTTGTACTGGACGCGATAACCCTCGTACACCTCCACCTCGCCGTTGTCCTTCATCACCGGGATCGAGACGATGACCTGCTTCTCGGCTTGTCGCAACACCTTGTACAAGCCAGGCTCCAGGTCGAGAAGCTCCGCGGCCTTGTCGAATCGCGACATCATGGCCTCGAACGGATTCTCCTCGTCGAGAAAGCGGTCCTTGTCGGGGCGAACTAGCTTGTGAGCGGGAATTCGATAGTCAGTAGCCATGATCTGGAATTTTCAGCGTTGTGTCGGCAGGATCAATTTGGGCGAGCGCTCGAGAGAAGACTGTCGAGCATCCGATCGATGTGAGGCTGCCCGTCCTCGATTCTCAAACGCTGTGAAACATACCATAATGACCCCGCTTCGGCAGGCCATATAGACTCCAGTTTCACGGCATCTTTGAGAGTGCAAACGACAAAATCAGAGCTGCCCGCTTGAGCCGCGAGATGCCGCGCTTCACTGGTCGTAAATGCGTGATGATCCGCGAAGCTGTGCGGTCGCACCACGGCGCCAAGTTCGGTAAGCTGTCTGAAAAACGATTCGGGTCGGGCGATGGCGGCAATCGCGGTTAGATCAGCGCCTCGCAGCGCGTGCAACGGAAGTGTTTGACCGGTAGTCGTACTCTGGAGATCTCCCGGAGCGAGATGCACGACTGCGATCGGAACGCGCGGCGCAGCCGCTGCGACTGCGCGCCGCGCGGCATCGACCGTCGATCTGCCGGCAGTTTTCCGCGTGATGATGACGAGGCTCGCGCGTCTCGCGGACCGGAGCGGCTCGCGCCACGGGCCGGCCGGAAGGAGCCGCGGAGAACCGG
The DNA here is from genome assembly GCA_035544855.1 of Gemmatimonadaceae bacterium. Taxonomy (GTDB): domain Bacteria; phylum Gemmatimonadota; class Gemmatimonadetes; order Gemmatimonadales; family Gemmatimonadaceae; genus UBA4720. The sequence goes on from DASZZU010000172.1 coordinate 3,007, forward strand.
ACCACGAATCCGCATCCACGAGCAGGACATCTGCGTCCCGAGCGGCACGGCGGTGCTGAAAAGCGTCGTCAAGGATCACGACATCCGCTCCCTGCGCGATTGCCTCTCTGATGCCACGCGCGCGATCCGACGCCACAATCACCGGGACGCCGGCGTTCAGGCGCTGATGCACGATCGTTTCGTCGCCGCCATAACCTCTTAGAACGATTCCTGGCTTGATCCCCCTTTCCGTCAGGGTGCGCGCGATCCACGCCGCGACCGGAGTCTTGCCCGTACCGCCAACAGAAAGATTCCCGACGCTCACCACCGCGACGGAAAAAGCCTCGGTCGGGAATAATCCCGAGTCGTACATCCAGCCCCTCATTGCGACTGCTCCGCTGTAGGCCATCTCTATTGGGGAGAGCAGCGTGCGCAGCGTCCGGGCCCCCTTCCCTCGGCCGGTCCAAACCGTTTCCGCGATTCTCCGCAGATCAGGCACCGGCGAGTCCGACTGCGTCGCTCAGCAAACGCTCAAACCGCGGAGCTTCCTCCGCTGCCGCGCGCGGATTCGTCGCCAGCACCTTGGTCGGCGGTCCGTATGCAACTGTCACGCGCGCAAACGGCTTCGGAATCATGAACTGATCCCAGCTTCGTAGACGCCAACAGCGGCTCGCGGAAGCGGCAATCGGAAGGATGAACGAGCCAGACCTTTGCGCGGCCACCAGAGCGCCCGGAGCGAATTTCTCGGCCGGCCCTCTCGGACCGTCAGGTGTGATTGCGACCTCGCGACCAGCCTGGAGCTCCCGCACCAGTGAGATCAGTGCCCTATCGGCACCACGTGTCGTAGATCCACGAATGAGGCCATAGCCAAGCGATTCCGCCGTGCGCGCCACTAGCTCCCCGTCGCGATGCTCGCTGATCAGGACCATCACACCCTCGTCGCGGTGATGCCAGAGCAGAGGTAGGAGCTGACCGTGCCATAGCGCGAAGATGAACGGCAGCTCGCTCGCCCGGAGCTTTTGCAGAGCCTCCCCATTCACCACTCTGACACGCCACGTTCTGGCGAGCACGTGCAGGAATCCCCTTCCCGCGAAGAGGGCGGCACGCTCACGCCAAGGGAGAGATGCGCGCTCGCCGGTCATCCGAGTGGGCCGACGAGCTCGCTCGCGATTCGCGCCACCCGGTCGGCTGCTCCGGGCGAGCCGAGCTTGCCCCGGACCTCCGCCAATCCGGCCAGCATCTCGTGACGTTGCGGACTTTCCGGTTCGAGAAGGCTCACCATTGCGTCCGCTATTCTCTCGGGAACGATATCGTCCTGAATGAATTCGCGCGCGACCTCCCGCCCGGCTACGACGTTCACCAACCCGATGTGGGGTACCTTCACTACGCGCTTGGCGAGCGCGAATGAGACGCGCCCCGTACGATACGCCACGACAAGAGGACAATCAGCGATAGCTGCCTCCAGTGTTGTCGTTCCGCTCTTGCAGAGTGCGGCGTCTGCGGCGCGGAGAACGCTGAGCGACGCCGAGTGCACCAGTCGGAAAGGGCATCGTTCCGAATCGAGAGCCACTGTCGGTGCGACACTTACAATTACCTGAAGGCCCGGCCTTCTGCGTTGGAGCTCTTTCGCTGTCGCCACAAAATCGTCGATGAGCCGGTCAATTTCCTGCTGCCGGCTGCCGGGAAATAGCGCGAGCACCGGAAGGTTTTGTGCGAGCCCGAGCGCTTCCCGCGCTTCCACCTTGGTCGGCATGTTCAGCGTCCGATCCAGGAGCGGATGGCCGACGAAGGTCACATCGATTCCATAACCGCGGAGCAGCGGCTCTTCGAAGGGAAGAATCACGGCGGCTTTCGACACCATCCGCGCCAACTTTGGAATTCGCCCCGCGCCCCAGGCCCAGACTTGCGGGGTAACGTAGTAGAGAACGGGCACACCGGCCCGCCTCGCCGTCGCCGCGACTTTCATGTTGAAACCTGGGTAGTCGATCAGCACGACCAGCGCGAAGTCGCCACGCTGCATCATCGTTCGTAGGCGGTGCAGCAGCACAAAATGACGCGGAACGTGCTTTATGACCTCGAGAAAACCCATTACGCCGAGCTGACTGTCTCTGTGAATCAGCTCGACGCCCTGCTCCGCCAGCCTCGACCCTCCCACGGCAGCGAGGCCGAGCTCGGGTCTCAGGCGCTGGAGTGCTGCCGCAACACCTGCGGCGTGGAGATCGCCAGATGCCTCGCCGGCTACGAACAGAATCTTACGCATGATGGTGCGCGTGTCCGACCAGTGAAGGGAGCGTCAGCTCGATCTCCTTCACGATCCGGAGCGCGACACCCAGCGCCAGCCTTCCCTCTTCTCCCGTAACCACAACCGGCCCATCGCCCTTCAGAGCGGCTACAAAGCTTTCGAGCTCGAGCTTCAGTGGCTCGCCTGCGGGCGCCTCGAGCTTGATCCGATCCACGAATGCAGTGATGTCCGCCGGCGCAGAACGCACCGAGAGAGGATCAATGTCCGATCGCAGCCGGAAGAATTCGCCGCTACCCGAGGCGAGATCGAGCGAGAGGTATCCGCTCTGTTGAAAGATTCGAATCTTCCTTTTTTTCTCGCGAGAGATCCGACTCGACGTAATGTTGGCTACAGCGCCGGACGTGAACGTGACCCGCGCGTTTGCTATATCGAGCATTGGCGTCAGCACTGGAACGCCGACTGCGGAGATTTCTTTCGCGTCGGTTCCAACAAGCGTGAGCAGCAGGTCGATGTCGTGGATCATGAGATCCAGCACGACCGCCACGTCGGAGCCCCTGGGACTGAAGGGTGCCAATCGCTCGCTGTCGATGAAGCGTGGCTTGTTCACGTACGGCAACGCCGCGCGCACCGCCTGGTTGAAGCGCTCGATGTGGCCGATCTGCACGATCACGCCTTTCTCTCGCGCGAGCTCCAGCAGCGCGTCGGCCTCCTCGAGCGTGGTCGTGATCGGCTTCTCGATGAAGACGTGCTTGCCCCGCTCGATCGCGGCGCTGGCGACGGCGAAATGCGCGGACGTCGGCACGACGACTATTACCGCGTCAGACGCCTCGAGCAGACTGTCGAGCGACGGATGTGCCTTGACCCCGAGCTCGGTCTCTACTTCCTGGGCGCGATCGCGTCGCGTCTCGACGAATCCGCTCAACTGAACGCCGGAGAGATCGCGCAAAAGTCTTATGTGGTGGAACCCAAGGCTGCCCGCGCCGACGACGCCAACGCGTGGGGTATTTCTCAAATCACGACTCCGCGCTCACTCGCCTCGACGAACCGTATCAGCTCCTTTACTTCCGGTAGCGGCTCGAGCTCCGTCTGCGCCTGTTCGATCGCCTGGGATACGTTGAGGTCAGACCGGAAAAATAGCCGATAAGCGCGCTTGAGCTCGCGTATCGTTGCCTCGTCCATGCCGCTTCGCTGGAGACCGATGGTGTTCAAGCCATAGAGCTTGACCGGATTTCCCACCGCCTTGAGGAATGGAGGAATGTCCTTGGAGACCCGCGAACAGCCGCCGATGAAGCTCTGGCGTCCGATTCGGGCGAACTGATGCACCGCGCTGAGTCCAGAGATGATCGCCTTATCCTCGATCGTCACGTGTCCGGCCAGCTGCACGACGTTGGAGAGGATGACGCTGTTTCCGATCTGACAGTCGTGCCCGATGTGCACATACGACATCAGCAGGCAGTGTCGGCCAACCGTGGTGGTGAATGAATGGGCGGTGCCGCGGTTGATCGTCACGTACTCGCGGATCATGGTCCCCTCCCCGATCACTACGGTCGTCTCTTCACCAGCATACTTGAGGTCCTGCGGCGGGCCCCCGAGAATGCTTCCGATTCCAACTTTGACGAGAGGGCCCAGAGCAACGTTGCGGTCGAGCGTGGCGCGCGGAGAGATGACGCAGCCGTCGCCAATGGAGCATCCCTCTCCCACGATCGCGAAAGCGCCGATCTCGACGTTCGATCCGATCTCCGCGTCCGGTGAGATGATCGCGGTCGAGTGGATCCGCTTCGCAGTCATCGATCGCGGATCGTTGCGGCCATGTCCGCCTCTACAACTATCTCACCGTCGACTTTGCCGACTCCACGCATTTTGCAAACGGTGCCCCTCAGTTGCACGACATCGACCTCGAAACGCAGCTGGTCGCCGGGCTTTACGGGCCGCCTGAATTTCACGTTGTCGAGCGACATGAAGTAAACCACCTTAGTGTCGGGATCAGGTAGCGAGCCGAGCAACAGCATTCCCCCCACCTGCGCCATCGCTTCGATGATGAGGACTCCGGGCATGATCGGGTGCCCGGGAAAATGCCCCTGAAAAAACGGCTCGTTGATCGTGACGTTCTTCAGCCCCACGATCCGCTTCTTTTCCTCGATCTCGAGAATCCGGTCTACCAGCAGGAACGGATAGCGGTGCGGCAGAACCTTCATGATGTCTTCTATCGTGTACATCGCCTTCTCCTTTCTTGCGGCTTTGACCAGCTCCCGCACCAGTGTCACCGTTCCGCGATGGCTCGGCCTGACCGCGACGATGCGTGCGCGCACTCGCGCGCCGGCCAGCGCCAGATCGCCGACGCAGTCCATGGCCTTGTGGCGCACGAACTCGTCTCTCCAGCGGAGATCGCCACTCAGAATATCGCTGTCGTCGAGCACTACCGCATTGTTCAGCGAGGCGCCTTTTATGAGGCCCTTGGCGCGCAGCGCGTCCACTTCATGAACGAACCCAAATGTCCGCGCTCTCGATAGCTCGTTGGCAAACGATTCCTGAGTGACCACGAACCGGCGTGATTGCTTGCCGATCAGCGGATGCGGAAACTCAATCGTTACATCCAGCTCCAGCTGTTCGGACGGGTACGCTTCGTAAACTGATGCCCCATCTATGATCCTTACCGGCTCGGTGAGATCCAGGAAATCGGGCTCACCGTCCACGTTCGCAAGCCCCGCTTCAGAAAGCGCCGCGACAAACGGCGCCGCGCTTCCGTCGAGAATCGGCGGTTCCGGACCGTCCATGTCGATCGTCACATCGTCGATACACATTCCCGTCACCGCGGCCAGAACGTGCTCCACGGTGTGCACCGCATATTCGCCCTTGCCGAGCTGAGTCCGCCGCTCGCTCGCGCTCACTTCACTCACGTGCGCGCGAATCCGGGGCAATCCGGCGCAGTCCGTGCGCCGAAAAAAGATTCCCTGCCTCGCGGGGGCCGGCTGAAACGTGATTTTGCACGGCACGCCCAGGTGCAGGCCGACCCCCTCCAGGACCGCGGGCCGGGCGAGCGTCTTGCGGCTCACTTGGTTGCCGAGTCTTCCAGGAGCTTCTCCAGCCGGCGCATCATGCTTGCCAATTTAAACAAGGCAGCCGAGGCACGAAGAGACTCGCGATGAGGACGCGCTGGATAGCCGGACCAGGTTTCGCCGGCGGGGATGTCGCCAAAGACTCCCGCCTGCGCCGCGACTCGCGCACCCGCCCCGATACTGAGATGCCCGCTAATCCCGGCCTGTCCGGCGAGGATAGCGCCATCACCAATTGTCGCCGAGCCGGCGACGCCAACCTGCGCAATCAGCAGGCACTTCTCGCCGATCCGCACGTTGTGGGCGATTTGTACGAGATTGTCGATCTTGGTGCCACTTCCAATCACGGTGTCATCAATGCTGCCGCGGTCGATCGTCGTATTGGCGCCTATCTCGACGTCGTCGCCGATAATGCACCGTCCCACGTGGGGGATCTTGTTGTGCACGCCATCGCGGAAAACGTAGCCAAACCCGTCGCATCCAATGCGTGCTCCGGAGTGGATCATGACGCGGTTGCCGAGACTGGCGCCCGGGTAGATCGTGACGCCCGGCCAGAGTCGCGCACCGTCGCCGACGGTCGCCTTTTCTCCCACAACGCAGTGCGCGTCGATCACGACGTCGCAGCCGATCTTTGACTCTGCGCCGATGACGACGTATTCGCCAACGGAAACCCGCTCTCCCAGCGTCGCGCCCTTTCCAATGCGCGCCGTTGCCGCGACACCTGGCGAGGGCCGTTGTTCCGGATACAGCCTGGGCAGCAGCGAAAGCAGTTTCTCCAGAGGCTGCTCCACGATGATCCGCGCGGCCGGTGCGCCCACGACATCGCGAAACTCGGGATCGACCAGCACAACTCCGGCCCTGGTACTCGCGAGCATGGGCGCGTACTTCGCGCTCGAAAGGATGCTGAGATGACTCGCGTCGGCGCGGTCGAGCGGAGCGACACCGCTGACCGAGACTCGTCCGTCCCCGATCAACTCGCCGGAGACGAGTGCCGCAATAGCCTCAGCGGTGATGGCGCTAGCGCCATCACCGCTGATTGAATTTCGGGAATCGGTCGCTCGGCTCACTTCTTTGGCCGAGTCACTCCCGCAGGCTGTGGAACGGCTCCGCTGGCCGGAGCTGCGGGCGGCGGGCCCTGCGACTTGAGGCGCGCGAGTACGCGGTCCGTGAGATCGAGTCTCTTGTCCGCAGCCACGACGACGCTCGCTTGCGCGCCGACATCGAGGATCATCGAGTAGCCATCCTCAGAGCGGATGGCTTCGATGACACCCTGAACCCGCTCCATTATCGGCTTGACGAGCTGCGCCTGTCTGGCCTGCATGGTCGAGTCCAGGCCGCGGGCCCGGTCCTGATATTGGGCCTCGCGATCGCGGATTGCCTTCCCTCGAGTCGCGCGTGCGGTGGTATCGAGCTTGGCAGCATCACGGTCGAACGCGGCCATGAGCGCGGTGAGGGAATCGTTCATCCGCGCAAGCTGTTGCCGGTAGGCACCGACTTCCCTGTCGAACTGCGCTTCCGCCTCGGCTCGGCCAGGGGCCTGCTGAAGAAGAAGAGCGGAATTGATGTAGCCAATCTTGACCGGTACCTGCGCCGCGCTCTGCGCGGCCTGCGCGCGAGCGCCTCCGGTGACGATCAGCGATGTAGCCAGTGCGAAGAGGCTCGCACGAAGAAGCACTCGCATTATAACTCCAGTGTTAGAAGAATTGTCCGAGTTTGAAGTGGAGCTTCCAGCTTGGTGCGGGCCGCCCGAGATTGTCAACCTTGTCGAAGCCATACGCGACGTCCACTCCCAAAGGTCCGAGCGGACTCAATGTGCTGGCGCCGAAGCCCGCGCTTCTGAACAGTCGCGTCGGGTCGAACTCGCGCGGCTTGTTCCAAACATTGCCGCCTTCGAAAAAGGTGTTCAAGTACAGCGACTGGTTGATCCTGAGTCCGAGCTCTCCAGTCCCCACGAAGAACGCGTTTCCGAACGATGCGCGGCTAGCCTGATTCTGATCGGCGCTGGGGTTGAATCCGTTGGGAGTGATGGAAAACTCGTCGTACCCCCGCAGCTGCTCACCGTACTGGGTTCCGCCCACAGTGAATGCCTGCGAATAGAAGAATGGTCCGGTGTCGCCGAATACCGCGCCGGCCTTGGCCGACAGTCCGACGATAAACGTCATCGGCTCTCCGCCGAGGAGGCTGCCTCCGATATGGCCGATAGGCGCAAATGACCGCAACTCCGTGGTATAGCGCTGGAATGACGCTGTTCCGCCTAGCGGTCCACCATTGAACTGAGCGTTGAACGACTGGAGGCCACCATCAGCGGGAAATGGCAGACCGGTTCGCGTATCATGCTGTGCGGTGAAGCCAAGTGTCGAGCGGAAACAGTTCTTGCACGCGTTGGCTACCGTCCCGAGCAGTCCCGTGCTCTCATACTTCACTTTTTCGCCTCCGTAGGACACGAACAGGCGCGTGTAAAGCGAGTTCGGTACCGGGAACCCGAGCTGAAACTGGCCACCTGTGCGTATCGCGCCGCCCAGCTCCGCGAGCTGGAAGCGCGAGCGGCTGTGATAGGCGGTGAAGCTTCCCGAGATGCGCGACTGGCGAATGTTCGGGTCGCTGTACGTCGTGTTGAAATCGTTGATGTAGCGACCGAACTGCCACTGCACCTGCGCTCTCTTGCAGCGTCCGAGGAGATTCGGCTGGTCGAGCCCGATGAACCCGCCGAGACCCGTACCCTGTCCCATGGACGCGCCGAAATTCACGTTCCCCGTCCGCTTCTCCTTCACGCTGAACACGATGTCGACGTCGCCCTGATCGCCGCTCGGCTTCGTCTCCGGCGCGGGCATCGGCGTCTCGAAGAAGTTGAGGTTGCCGATGTTCTGGTAGCTGCGGATCAGATAATTGCGGTTGAAGACCTGGCCCGGCGCCAACACGATCTGCTCGCGAATGCAGGACTCGTGAGTGTAGTCGTTGCCCGTGATCTCGATGCGGTTGACGATCGCTGGTGACCGTTCGTCGATCTCCCAGCGAAGATTCACCTTTCGCACGGAATCAGTGCTGGGCACTCGCTCCATCACTGGGCGAACCTGCGCGTAGATGTACCCTTCGTCGTTGTAGGCTTCGGAGAGCTTCTGCTGCGCGTCGTCCCATTTCGCCGCATCGAAAGTGTTGGGCGGATTGACGTAGCTGCGGCGGAGAAGTCCCACCGTGCGCTGGCTGATCGTCGCCTGCTGATTCTTTCCGAACGGATAGAACGCGCCGATCTGATCGGTGGAGAAGCGACGGTTGCCCAGCACTTCGAAGTTGCCGACAGTGTAGCGGGGACCTTCGCTCATGGTGATTTCGATCAATCCTTTCCCGTTCGCGCGGTCGACGATCAGGGTGTCCTTCAGGATCCTGAAGTCGATGAACCCGCGACCTCCGTACAACTGCGGTATGTGCTCGCTGAGGTCAGTCGCAAACTTTGCGTCGTCGAACTCTCCGTTACGGGTCCAGAGAAATCCCTCCGGCTTCGTGTCCATCGCCGCGACGATATCCGCATCCGAGACGTTCTTGTTTCCATTGATCCGGATGCCCGAGACAGCGAGGCGACGTCCCTCGTCGATGTGGAAGGCGATCGAGAGCTTGCCGTCCACTATCGTCGACTCCGCCTTAATGCGCGCGAGGTAATAGCCGTTGCTCTCGTACAGAGAGTCAGCGCTCGCGATTGCCTTGGCGATTTTGCCTGGATCGACCGGACCTCCGGTGGGAAAGGCGAGCTTCTCCTTCACGTCTTTTGGAGACACCCGGTCGGCGCCGATCACCCTGTAGCTGGAAAGCACTGGACGCTCGCTAACCTGGATTACGAGAGTGGCCTTGTTGGTCGTCGGGGCAACGCGGCAAAGGATTTGGACGTCGTCGAACTGACCAGTGGCATAGAGCGCCTTGATGCCGCTCTGAATGTCGTGGACGTTGAGTTGCGAGCCGGTGGAGAGCCCCGCGCTGGAGCGAATCGCGGCGGTGTCTACCCGCGAATTTCCACTCACAATTATGGATTCGGGCGTCGAGCAGGCTCCGGGCGCGGTCTCCTGGGCGTACAAAGGAGCCGCGCTCGCTGCGACGAGCGCCAGCACATATGAAGCAATTTTCCGCATCACACAAATATACACTATTGGGTTTTCCAGAGGTCCCGCCGGGGGCGAGTATTCCTCATTAGACAACGGGGCCGGAGGAGAGTTGCTTCTCTCCTCCGGCCCCGTGTCTTACGGAAGGATTTTGTTCTAGGCTTTCGGGGTACCGCTGAGAACGCGGAACTCCAGCTTCTCTCCGTCGGCCGCGAGATCTACTTCGATCTCGTCGCCCTTCGAGAATTCGGCGAGCAGGATTTTCTCCGACAGGGGATCCTCGATGAACTTCTGGATCGCGCGCTTGAGTGGACGCGCACCGAACCTCTCGTCGTATCCATGCTTGACGAGTAACGCGGATGCGGCATCGGTCAGCTTGAGCGTCAGCTCCTCGTCGCCCAGTCGCTTCTGCACGTCCTTGAGAAGAATCCCGACGATCTCGGCGATGTGCGCCTCCGAGAGCGGGTGGAAGACGATCACGTCATCGAGCCGGTTAAGGAACTCGGGGTTGAAGACGTGCTGCATCTCTTCCTTCACCTTCTCCGCCATCCGCTCGAAGCTGGATTTCTGGTCCGGTGCATGGAAGCCCAGCCCACGACCCTTGGTGATGTCACGCGCCCCGATGTTGGACGTCATGATGACCACGGTGTTCTTGAAGTCGATGACGCGGCCATAGTTGTCCGTGAGGTGCCCTTCATCCAGGACCTGCAGCAGGATGTTGAACACATCCGGGTGCGCCTTCTCGATCTCGTCGAGAAGAACTACGCTATATGGCTTGCGGCGTACGGCTTTGGTGAGCGTGCCCGAATCCTCGTAACCGACGTATCCCGGAGGCGCGCCGATGAGGCGGGACACCGAGAACTTCTCCATGTACTCGCTCATGTCGACGCGAATCAAAGCCGACGGATCGGCGAACAGGAATTTCGCCAGCTGGCGGGCGACTTCTGTCTTGCCGACACCGGTTGGGCCGGAGAAGATGAACGAGCCGATCGGCCGGTTCGGATCCTTCAGGCCGGCACGACTGCGCCGGATAGACCGCGACAGCGCCTTGATCGCCTCGTCCTGACC
>DASZZU010000173.1:0-22131 GCA_035544855.1 Gemmatimonadaceae bacterium
GCTGTCTTGTATCTAGCTCTTTCCAGAGTTTGCAGACATTCTGATCGGGGCGCCAGCTCGATGCCGTCTGGGTGGTGAACACCGTGCGTTAGCCGGAGCGGCGTCTCTGATCGTCGGTCGCAAGAGCCCGAACAGTTGCGGGGGCCGACCTTCGGGTCGAGCCCGAATTCTCACAAGGACGGGCCGAGGCGACATTCTCTCTTGGGGGAGGGCGGATGCTGATCGGAATTGATGTCGCCAAGGCGGAACTCGTGGTCGCGGCGAGACCGAGCGGGGAGCGGTGGGCGGTGGCGAATGATGAGCGCGGTGTCCGTACCTTGGTCGAGCGGCTCCGGGGTGAAGGGCCGGAGATCATCGTCCTCGAAGCGACCGGCGGATATGAACTGGTCTGTGTTGCTGCTCTTGTCGCGGCGGCGCTGCCGGTGGTTGTAGTAAATCCGCGCCAAGTGCGTGACTTCGCTAGGGCGACGGGACAGCTCGCGAAGACCGACCGCATTGATGCGGATATTCTCGCGCTGTTCGCGGAGCGTGTCCGGCCAGTGGTGCGCGAGATCCCGGATGCCGACGCGCAGGAGCTCGATGCCCTCGTCGCCCGCAGGCGCCAGCTGCTCGAGATGCTCGGCGCAGAGCGGAACCGCCTGGGTCAGGTTTTCGGTCGTGGTAAGCGGCAGGTGAAGAAAAGTCTCAAGGGCCACATCGCCTTTCTCGAGCGCGAGCTCAGGATCGCCGATACTGATCTGGGCGATATGGTGCGAAGATCGCCCGCCTGGCGTGAGAAGGACGATCTACTTCAGAGCGTGCCGGGCGTAGGGCGTGTGGTCTCCTTCACGTTGATCGCGGATCTTCCCGAGCTCGGGCGCTTGTCCCGTCGCGAGATCGCCAAGCTCGTTGGCGTCGCGCCTCTAAGCCGCGATTCGGGCACTCTCCGTGGTCGGCGATTCGTACAGGGCGGGCGCGCCAGCGTGCGCGCGGTGCTCTACATGGGCGCGCTCGTGGCGACCAAGCGCAACGCCGTGATCCGTGCATTCTATCAGCGCCTGCTCACCGCCGGTAAACCGAAGAAGCTCGCACTGGTCGCCTGCATGAGGAAACTGCTCACGATCCTCAACACCATGATCCGCACCGGCCAGCGGTGGTCAATCGATCAAAGCTCGCCAGTACTTATTTCCGCTTGACTTTCAAGACAGTTGCTAACGATCGTTGCACTTGCCGAGCGATCTGCGGATTGCTCGCTGTGCTCGCTTCCATATTGGTTCGCTCGCAAGTGAACTTGAGCGTTAGGCCGACTCAGAATCCATCTTTAAGGGAATAGATGCGGAGAATACGCGCAGGTGTCTTGTTGATCGCGACCTTAGCGACCGCGCCATCCGTTGGGTATACGCAGGAGGTGCTCGAGACACCCAACGCGCGCGTTGAAGTCCTCGGGCTGAAGCGTTGGACGGTACCGATGATCCAGGACTCACTGGCCCGCTACGCTCCGCAGGATTCGCTCACGTCGCACGCCTGCGCCGCGGTTCTGCGAATGAAGCTCAAGTTTGCGGACGCAGCTGCCTCCTACTTCGGACGCGATGGCGCCGGCCGGGAATTGATTGTCGTTGCAGTCGTGGAGCCACAGGACTCGGCGCTCGTACGGTATCGCACCCCCGGTCCAGACTCATTGCCGGACATCGCCCAGTACGCCGCCGCAATCGCCGTTTTTCGCAATCACAATCAAGACTTTCAACACTTTATCCAGGATTCAGCCTTCCTCGTAGCGCATTCGGCGCCAAGAGCGACAGATGCTCGTCGGAATCTTTTGGAGCCCGTGCGACGACTTCTTTTGAGCGAACACGGTGTAGACGGGCAACGGAGGGCGACCCAGGTGTTGGCTCGGGATCGGAACCCCTACAACCGCGTCATGGCACTTCTGGTCTTGAGTGGGTTTCCCAAAACCAACACTACGTGGCTAACGCTCGCCGACGAGCTTCGAGACCCTCATGGTATGGTGTCCGGCACCGCCTCCCAGCTCATCACGACGCTCGCGAGATACTCGCCGCGTATCGTCGACTGGAGTTCAGCACTTGATGGACTCGAAGCCGTTATGGCCGGAACCAACCTGTTTGCCCAGGCGCCTCTGATTGAAGTCTTAACGAGAACCAAGGTTGCGCCAGGTCTCGCACGGCCGCTATTGCTCGCGGGTGCGCCATTACTGCTCGCACGTCTCCGCGCCAGCCCGCAGGCGGGTCGTGACCTGGCGCGGGCGCTGCTGGAACAGCTGAGCGGCGAGCACTATGGACAGGATCTCGCCGCATGGACGCAGTGGGTAGCGTCGGTGCAGAGAGCGGGTCCTCGTTGAGTGCACCGCGGCCTAACGTACGTTGCAGCTGACAAGCACTTTTCGGGATGCGGCTTCGCCGTGGTAGCGTGCTTGCAGCTGAACTAAGCGTTAGGCCGACATCTCAGGGTGAGTCGACCAACCGACATCCTCAAGGGGGCAGCCCTGGAACCCGGTATTGCTATCCCAATCCTCCCAGCCCGCGATCTTGGTGAGACACGAGCGTTCTACGAGGGTTTGGCTTTTCGCACGACGGGATGGTGGCCTAATGAATTCGGAGGTTATGCCATCCTAGTCCGAGGCGACTTGATGATGCACTTCTTCGCGTACGAGGATTTGTCGCCTGCGGAGAACTACGCGCAGTGTTACTGGCGGGTGAAGGCTGTCGACGCGCTGCACGCTGAGTGTCAGGCGGCTGGTCTGCCCAGCGCCGGCGTGCCTCGGTTGGATGCCGTTGAGGACAAACCCTGGGGTATGCGCGAGTTCGCAATAGTCGACCCTAATGGCAACCTTGTTCGCATTGGACAAGAGCTTCGGTAACGTAAAGCTCACCCGAAAACCATTTCCGGCTCTCGCGCGTGCGGCCTAACGAACGTTGCAACTGCCAAGCACTTTTTGGATGCGGCTTCGCGAACCTCGCAGGCAAATGACGGAGAGATTTGTTAACCGGTTTGACTCACGAAAGCTGAGCAGAACCCGATGGCGACCCATGTGACAAGTTCTGGCATGGAATCCGCTTCTCAGCTGTTTGTCTACCTCAATTCGCACCCACATGACAAACCCGATCTCGCCGGTCTCCGAACAGTATTCAACCTCCCTCCTGCCGCGCGACACTTTCCGGACCGTGATCGCGCTGGCGATCATCGCGCTCACCATCGGCGGCTGGATTTACGTGCTGATGATACCTGTGGATCGATTCGCTCTCAGTGCCCAGACGCGGTTGTGGTGGATCGAGCAGATCGTGAGCTTCGTGCTCGCCATCGTCTGCATCGGTATCGTCATGCGCAGGCGCTCGTTTCTCACGGCGGCATTCTGGCTGACGATTTACTCCCTGCTCTTCGATGTGATGCGGTGGATATTCGAGTTCAAGGAGGGACAGCTGAGGATTCCGATAGCGCTCATCCTCTATGCGCTGTTCATCTGGAGGCTCCAGCTTGCCCGGCACACAGTAGCCGCCGAACAGCATGCGGTAGCTGTCTAACAGCCGAGCCCCTGGCCGGAGTAGCGGACTCCTGGTCTTTCGATAAGTATTCATCGTGAGCAACAAACCGCTCGGCCAGCTCATCGTCGCTGTTGGCCTGATCCTCGTCGTCCTCGGGTTGATGGCGATGCGCGGATGGCTCGGATGGTTCGGGCATCTGCCCGGCGATGTGCGTGTCGAGCGCGAGAACATGCGGGTGTACGTGCCGGTCATTTCGATGTTGCTGATATCGATCCTTCTCAGCGTGCTGTCATACGTTCTACGGCGCATCTTCTGATACTAGCTCACGCCTGACTCCAGGCGACGGGATATGCATCCCGCGCTGCGCAGTCGCGCTCGCGTTGATTGCGATCGTCACGCTGCCTCACAACTCGCTCGCGCAGAGCAAGCTCCAGGAGACGTCGCTCCAGAGCCGACAAGCGCTCGTCGATTCGAGCGAGATCTCCCACCGCGCGCACGACCTTCAGGCGCGGTTCGAGAGACGGCGCAGGCAGATGCTGCCGAGATTCTACGTGGGGCCGGCGGATCGCTGCCTCATCGTCGGGCGATTTTGCGAGTGGCATCCAAACCTCCAGGACTACGTCGTTCCTGATGAGGGGAACGACATCCGTCGCGCGCGCGCTGAGCTCCTGCGTGATCTCGAGAAGGCTGGCAACGCGGTTCCCGGCGACGACTGGGTCATCGGGCAGCGGATTCGCTACCTGGTCGAGGGACACGACAGCTCCGCGATCAGCGCTGCACGCTCGTGCAAAGCGACCAAATGGTGGTGTGACGCGTTGCTCGGACTCGCGCTTCACGTCAGTGGGAACTTCGCCGCAGCGGACAGCGCTTTTTCAGTCGCGCTCGATGAAATGCCTTCTGCGACCCGCTGCCACTGGTTGAATCTGGCGCCGCTTCTCGACGACGACGTGCGTGGCACGTATCGGAAGCTGTCGTGCGCCCAGCGCGAGGCCGCCGATGCGCGAATCTGGTGGGTGGCGGATCCCCTCTACATGACGCCGGGCAACGAGCGTCGCACCGAGCACTTCTCTCGCGTGCTCCACACGGCGCTGCAACAGGACGCGGTCAACACCTATGGCTCGAGCTGGGGCGGCGATCTCGCCGAATTGATTCTGCGGTTTGGATGGGCGGAGAAGTGGACGCAGGAGCCGTCGCCGAGCATGTATTCGGGCGCACAAGCCTCGATCACGGGGCACGAGCGTGAGCCCGGATTCCATTTCTTTCTCACCCAGCGCCCGCCCGACAGCCTCGCCCAGATCGCCGATTCGCTGTTCGACATCAAGCAGTTCCCACCGAGGGAGCAGTACGCACCAGGCTACGCGCGGTCATTCACAGGCCTCGACGCACAAGTCGCGCGATTCCGTCGAGGCGACTCGACGCGGGTAGTCGCTGCCTACGATGTGAGCGCGGACACTATCTTTGGCCGGCACAAGTTCGCGGCGGCGCTCGTCGCAATGGGAGACGAAGCTACGCCGCCCTCGATGAGCGAGGTCGCCGAATCGCCGACGAGAAACGTGATTACCGTGTCGACGCCGTGGAAGTCGCAGCTGATCGGAGTGGAGCTCCTGGCGAGAGACAGCGCTGGAGCGGCGCGGTGGCGATCGGGCTTGGCGGAGATTCCCCTCGATTCCGCGAAAATCAGCGTATCCGATCTCCTGTTCGTCGACGGAGGTCCGTCGCTGCCAGCGGATCTGAATGAAGCGATTCCGCGAGCGCACGGCGGGACGAGATTCAGACACGACAAGCAAGTTGGGTTGTTCTGGGAGCTTTACGGGAAGACACCCGCGGATAGCGCGCTCCCGATCTCTCTCACTATCACTCCCATCGACGAGGGATTTTTCCGTCGCACGTTCAGGGCACTGCGAATCGCACCCAGGGTTACGCCGCTGAATATCCGTTGGCGGGAGAATGGAGCTTCGGGTGTGCTCTCAGCGAGGTCGGTGTTGCTGGATCTCTCGCTCGTGCCTGCGGGGAAGTACGCAGTGAAGCTGGAGGTTGGGAATTACCCGCTGGCGGTGGCGTCGCGGATCATCGAGGTTAAATAGCAAATGGACATCTCTTCCTCCGGGGGCATCGCCAACATAGGCCCGCGAGAGCGACGCAAGCGACTCGTGTTCGGAATCGCGGCTCTCGCTGTGAGTGTCGTGATTTCTTTTCTGTTTGTCCTCAATGGCGTGCGCCCAGTATTGCGGCTCCCGCTGTTTATCCCGCTCTTTGTTGGTGCCTTGGGATTCTTCCAGGCACAGGATCGAACGTGAGTGAGGCTCTCGTCGCGCGGTCAGCGCGACATGGATGCTGGTCCCCAGCCGATTACTGACAAGGCAGAAGCGGATCAGGTTCGGCGGCAGGCGCGAGCGGTCTATATCAAGGCGTTCATTTCAGCAGCGATCCTTACCGCGCTCGCTCTGATTCAGTAACCTTCGAGCGATGGTTGTACAGCGCCTGCAGCTAATCAGCGCCACGTCGCTCGTACCCCGAGGAAATTGATGCGCTCGAGTCTCGCCGCAGCACTGATGGGCATTGGAGGGATTTTCCTTTGCTTTGCCGTGGTGGTCTTCGTCCTCGAGATTCTCGCGAGCCGAAACGACGCCGACCACAAGCTGGCCACGATGAGCGCATTAGCAGTCGCCACCCTCGTGGCGGGCGCGATCCTGTTCGGGCTCGGGTTTCTGCTGAATCGCTTTGGCCGTAGCACCAGGAACGGCGCGCTCAGCGCAAACCGCTAAAGCCTCGAATCCAGTTGAACGCCTTCTACGTCATTTGACGCATAGAGTCCCCTCAGTGATTAGGCGATTCTGGAGCTGGAGTAAAGCTCTCTATCGCCACACTGGAGGACCCCATGAACCTCGACCAACGAACTCAACCGACCCTTCGCGAGCGCCTCGAGTTTGCCTTCCAGGCG
Organism: Gemmatimonadaceae bacterium; assembly: GCA_035544855.1. Taxonomy (GTDB): domain Bacteria; phylum Gemmatimonadota; class Gemmatimonadetes; order Gemmatimonadales; family Gemmatimonadaceae; genus UBA4720. The sequence continues at coordinate 6,418 of DASZZU010000173.1, forward strand.
CCCTGTGATTGGATACTGAAAGCGTCGTGCGTGACATACGCGACGTTCCTCGTGATGTTCAAGCTCCTGCCGCCCGGCTATCTCTCGTGGGCGTCCCGGGTCAAGGCACGCAAAGCCTATTATCGCGCCCTCCGCCGGGTGCCTGCGTATCGCCAGTTCCTCCACACCCAGGTCGGTCCGCTCATCCCGGAGACGGACAAGGAGACCTACATCAAGCCGTATGCGACGGAAACCCGGTGCGTTGACGGCTCCTTCTTTCACGGGCAGACGATGATCGACGAGTCGTCTGGATCCACGGGTACTCCGTACAACTGGGTGCGCAGCGAGAAAGAGCGCCACGAGAGTCACACTTTCGTCAGCTATTTCGCTACGTACTGCTACGGCCGCGAGCCATGGATCACCATCAACGGCTTCAGCATGGGCGCGTGGGCCACCGGGATCAACATGGGGATCTCGCTGCAAAAGAACGGGATCGTCAAGAACACCGGTCCCGACATCGCCAAGATTCTACACACTCTCCGCTTCTTCGGCCCGGAGTACACCTATCTGATCACGGGCTATCCGCCGTTTCTCAAGCACCTCATCGATGTTGCCGACGAAGAGGGATTCCCCTTCGAGAAGTACAAGCTTTACGGACTGGCGGGCGGCGAAGGAATGTCGGAAGGCCTGCGCGACTATCTGCTCCGACGCTTCAACAAGGTCTACAGCGGTTACGGGGCAACAGATCTGGAGATCGGCATCGCTGGCGAGACGCCCGTATCGGTCGCCATCCGGCGGCTTGCGCGCGACCGCGAGGACGTGAAGCTCGCGCTATTCGGCTCCGACTCACGCCTTCCGATGGTCTTTCAGTACAACCCCGTCATGCATCACGTCGAAGTGAACGAGCACGACGAAGTGGTCTTCACGATCTCGCGCAGCTCCCTCCTGTCACCGCGCATTAGGTATAACGTGCACGATGTCGGCGGCGTTCTCACCAGCGATGAGATGGCCGAACGGCTGGCCTCGGTTGGTGTGGACATCGAGCAGCTCAAGCGTGACAGTGGTGACGGGAACGTACGCCTTCCCTTCCTGTGGATCTTCGGCCGGCGCGACTACACGATCAGCGTCATGGGCGCGAACATCTATCCGGAGGACATCGAGCAGTGTCTGTATCAGGACACCGCGCTCGCCGAGATGACGAATTCGTTCTGTCTTTCCCTGGCTGAGAGTCCGAACGGCGATGTGCGTCCGCGCTTCCTGTTCGAGGTCTCGAGAGAGCCTGACGCCGAGCTCGCTCGTCGCTTTTCGGAATCGATCCTCCCGCGCCTCGTTGCATTAAACGCGGATTTCCGTGAGGCGTGGCGGGAATATCCGGAGACGCTCGTACCGGAGATCCAGCTGTACCGCCTTGGCGAAGGTCCATTCGCGGGCGATGCAGGAAAGATCAAACAAGCGCGCTTTCTTCCAGCGGCCTGAGGGGAAGACACACCATGCGCACTCTCATTCAATTCGCGCTTCGTCGGCCGAAGCTCGTAATCTTCGCCTGGATGGCGATGCTCGCGGTGGCCGCGCCTTTCGCGTCCCGGTTGGCGGGAGCACTTCGCGGAAGCACCGACGCAGTCCCGGGCAGTCCCTCGGAGCTCGTATCGCGCGATCTCAATCACGCATTCGGGAAAGGCACCGCATTCGTCTTCCCCGCCGTGCTGACCTCGTCCAGCATAGCGACGACAAATCCGCGTTTCCCCGCGGCGGCCGCCAATCTCGAGCGAGTGCTCGATTCAGCGGGAATGAGTGGCGTGCGTCACTATTGGAATACCGGCGACAAGACGCTGCTCGGGCGCGACGGGCACTCCGCACTCGTGCTGGTAAAGCCGAGTGTGGAGACGTTCTTCGATGCGGAGTCGACGGTAGACCAGATCCGTGGAGCAGCGCGCGGAGCCGAACTCGGTTCGGCATTCGACGTCAAGGTCACGGGGATGATCTCGCTTTTCCACGATCTCGACGTAAATGCATCCGACGATCTGCTGCGCGCGGAACGCATCGGCATTCCCCTGACGCTCATCGTGCTGCTGATGGTGTTCGGCGCACCCATCGCTGCGGGATTGCCACTCGTCCTGGCTCTCGGGACGATTGCGATCACGCTCGCCGTCCTCTACGCACTTTCCCGCGTCATGCCCGTGAGCGTGTTCGCGCAGAACGCCGTGACCATGGTCGGACTCGGCATTGGCGTCGATTACGCGCTCTTCCTCGTGAGTCGCTGTCGCGAGGAGCTGGCGCGCGGCGCTTCGTTTCGGAGCGCTGTCGAAGCCGCCGCCAACCAGGCGGGGCACGTTGTGCTGGTATCCGGCCTCGCGGTATGCACGGGATTCCTGGCTCTTTTCCTCGTGCATATTCGCTTTCTGCACACAATCGCACTTGGCGGCGTCGCGGTTGTCGTAACGTCGGTGTTGATGACGCTGACTCTTCTCCCGTCATTGCTGCTGCTGATCGGCGAGAAGTTGAACTGGCCTCGCCAGTTATCGCGGCGACCCCGCGGCGATGGCGGATTGTGGGCTCGATGGGCGCTTGAGACGATGACGAGACCGTGGCGGTATCTCATTCCCGCCGTAATCGTGCTCGCTGTGCTGATTGTACCAACGCTGCGGCTCAAAGCCTGGAACATGGGTGCGCACGATCTCTCGCCAGCGATGGAAGCTCGGCAGGGTTACGAGCTCCTCGATCGCAACTTCGCCGCTGGTTGGATGGGCCCGATCGCGATTCTGGTGAAGACTCGTGACAGTGGGAATGTCTGGACCGAGAAGCGTGAGAGCGCGATCGAGGCGATCCATTCGCGTCTCGCGACCGATCCGCGTGCGCACTTTGTTGGTGGGTTTCCACACCTGCTCGCGCTTCTCGGACCATCGCGAACGCTCATCCACGGGCGCTCTGATCTCCCGGCCCCGATGCGGGCGGCGTCAACACAGGTTGTCAGTGAGGACGGGCGTTCGGCACTCATCTTTGTCGTTCCACGATCAGCGCCGGAATCCGAAGAGGTAATGACGCTGGTGCGAGAGCTTCGCGCCGAGCTGTGGCAGTCCGCACGCGATGCCGGGCTCGCGATTCAGGTTGGCGGCTTCAGCGCCAGCATACTGGATTTCGACGCCGAGCTTTTCGGAAGCCTCAAGCGTGTGATTCCAGTGGTGCTCGCAATCACCTTCATCGCTCTGGTGTTCGCCTTCCGCTCCATCGTGGTTCCGATCAAGGCGATCATGATGAATCTGATCTCGGTGCTTGCTGCATACGGTTTCCTCGTCTACGTGTTTCAAGAGGGTATCGGTGCGGGCTTGATTGGTCTCGTGCCGCCGGGCGGACTCAACTCGTTCATAGTGCTGATGTTGTTTACGATCCTCTTCGGATTGTCGATGGACTACGAGGTGTTTCTACTTAGTCGCATCAGAGAGGAGTATCAGCGGACGGGAGACAACAGCAAGTCGGTTGTCAGCGGGCTTTCCCAGACGGGCGGACTCATCACGAGCGCGGCGCTCATCATGGTGGTTCTGTTCGGCTCGTTCGGATTCACGCGACTGACCGCCACTCGTGAGTTCGGACTGGGGCTCGCGTTCGCTGTGGCACTCGACGCGACGCTGATTCGCGTGGTTCTTGTGCCAATCCTGATGGGATTGCTCGGCCGCTCCAACTGGTGGTTCCCAGCACGACTCTTATTGCTTGATGACAGGCGACGGCGATCCGGTCAAAATGCCGTGGCGTATCCTTGACGCTTTCGCCGCTGCGTTGGGGAGCGGCATCACGCGAGTGCGGAGCCTTGAGCTCAGTCGCACGGGTAGCTGCAGCGTGACCGACTCTACGCCGCGTCGCACTACGAGAGGGAGTGTCGTCAGAGTCGTCCCGGCGTAACGCGTCCGGAATTTCTCGAACGAGTCGTCGTTGGCGATCATCACATCGCCGATCGAAACGATTTGATCTCCAACGCGGGCACCGGCCGCTGCGGAGGCGCCTGTCGATCCGAGCTGACTTATACGAACGCCACTGCTGTCCGAACTCGTCCCAATGCCCAGTCTTGGCTCGCGGACCGTGTCACTCTCGAAACGAAGTCCCGCGAGCTGCAGTACCGAGTCGACCGGCAGTGGCTCGCGACCGTCGACGTAGCGTCGCGCGAACTCGGCGAACGATTTTCCGCGTGCGGCACCGCTGACCTGGGTCCACCAATCGACCCCCGTGAATCCTCTGCCGCGCTTGTACATCCCGCGGTACAGCCGCTGCATCACATCGTCCAGAGTGCCGTGATTGTCGCTCGCGTCGCGGATCAGGACGTCGAGCAGAAAGCCGGTGAGGCCGCCCTTCGGATAGTAAAGCCCGCTGCTGCCATCGGTCGGATTGATCCATGAGTTGAGCGACGCATCGCTCACCGACGTCGGCGGCGCGCTCGCGACGGAGGAAATCTCATCGGCGATGAAATTGAAGAATCCGGTGCTGTCCTCAACGCCGCCGCGCACCAGCGCCAGTGCCCCGTAATAATCAGTGACGCCTTCACTCACCCAGAGCCAGGTGGTGGGTTGCGCATCATCGTAGCGGTACGGGACCAGATCGGCGGGACGCAGGCGTTTCACGTTCCAGGCGTGGAAAAACTCGTGTGAGTAGAGGCCGGGCAGGTAACTCGCATCGAGCTGCGAGGTGAGCACTTCATCGACCTGGGAGCTCTGGTGCTCGAGGCCGCCGCCATTCACCAACGTGTCAGAGCGCTGGAAGATCGTGTAGTTGCGAAAAGGTGCTTCGCCGAAGACTGCGAATTGGGCGGGCACGAATTTCTGGAGCCACGCGAAGGTCCGATCGCGGCGCGCGGGTGTGAGACTCGCGGCAGGATACCAGGCGAGGCGAACCCAGCGATTCGCGATCCGGGTCGAGTCTATCGCGAATCGCCCGACGTAGAAGGGCATATCGGTGAGATCGTGATAATTCCCGGCAGTAAAGCTGTTGACGCCGGGGGCGGGATCCATTCCCGTCGCCACGCGCCACGATGGCTCTGTTCGTATGGTTACGTGCGCCGGCCAGTCGAACCCGCGCCCAGCGGGATACAGGAAGACATTCGTGCCGTTGAAGAAGGCAAAGTTGGGCGCTGTCCACGCCACGGCACGATCGACTGCATCCGCCAGATATTGAAACGACACGCGCACTGTTCCCACGGCGCGCGGCCTGATCTCCCACGTCTGAAAATCGAGCTTGTGCCAATCCAGTGGGGCTCCGCTGGACTGAGCCGAGAAATTCGAAACGCGACGGGCGAACCAGAGAAGCGTGTAGTGGCCGGGAGACCAGGCAGGAAGCGATAGAATGACGGGAGCAGTGCTCGTCACTTGAAACGACATCGCAACGCCAAGCTCGCGCCGGCCGACTGCCGCCGAGTCCGCTGTGATTTCGTAGCTGATGCCGGTGATCGGCGCGGACACTCTGGGAGTTTGCGCGCCCAGCGATTCCGCGACTGCGCAAGCGAAAATGAGTGGAGCGATAGTGCGGACAATGGATTCTCCGGAGGGCGTCCGAGCCATTAGACAGTGCATTTTAAGCAGGGGTTTTGGACCGAGGCGTCAAGCGGCGAATCCGTGAAAGCCGTTTCGGTGTAAATCATACGTTAGCTTCTGACTCACACTCTCGATACATGGGTATCTCGTGAAGATTTGTCAGACGACGGCTGCATTCTGCGCTCTTCTTGCCGGCACGCTTGGCGCGCAAACGACGCGGCTCACTGTCGCGCCGGTGCGTCCGGAGCCCGGCGCGATCGTGCGGCTGACGCTCGCGGCTCCGGCTTCCCGCGCGGATGCGATCGTGTCGATTGGCGGCTCGATGGCCGGCGAGCCGCTTCACTTCCTTCCGTCGGCCTCAGGGACGTGGCACGCGATCGGCGCGGTTCCCGTCGACGCCACCGGCAGTCTGTTCGCTAATGCTAAAGTCCGTCACGCATCAGGGAAAACCGAGTCGGTACGCGCGCGGCTGACCTTGCCCAAACTTCCGCCGCCGGTAGCGCAGCCACTCGCAGTAGACAGCAGCTTCACTCGCCCCCTTGATTCCGTCACCGCAGCCAGGGTCGAGCGCGAAAACGCGCGTGCCCGCGAGGTCGGGAAGCATGCGCACGACTCGCCGCTGATGTGGACCGCATCGTTCCTTCGTCCTCGGACGTCAGCGATCACGAGTGAATTCGGATCCGGACGTTTGTTCAACGGGAAGATGACCAGTCGCCACCTGGGCGTTGATTTCCGCGGAGCGGTGGGCGAGCCCGTGCGCGCCGCCAATCGCGGTGTCGTCGCGCTGGTCGACAACTTCTTTCTCGCCGGCAATGTCGTCTACATCGATCACGGCGGCGGCGTGGTCACCGCGTATTTCCACCTCAGCAAGCCACTCGTGTCAGTCGGCGACACAGTCACGCGCGGACAGGTTATCGGTTTAGTCGGAGCGACCGGCCGAGTGACGGGGCCGCATCTCCATTGGGCGGCGCGTTATGGCGCGATAACCGTGAATCCGCTCGACCTCGTTTCGCTCAAGCGGAATTGGTACGGGGCTTCCGCTTCGCGGAGTAAGTCGCGGCCATCCCGAACATCAGGAGCTCGGTAGGCGACCAGCCTCAGGAAGTCGCTGAAACACTTCCTGGCTCATCAGGCTCCAGAGTGAGCGCGATGCCGCCGGTCCAGGAAGCTACGACGTTGTAGAGCCAGCAGCCGATCGCCGAGAACACGTATCCGAAAATCCCGTAGAGTACTGGTCCGATGACGAGTACAGTCGTAGGGAGCTGCGAGCCGCCGGGGACACTCCGCGAGGCTAGGTAAAAAAACGGTACAAAGACGACCGCAAGTACGAAGTAGAGGATGGCGACGATGAGTGCGGTCGGATGTATCCCAAACCGCTTGAGTCGATATTGCAATGGATCTCCTTGTTAAGACCAAAGGGGGCGACGATCCTCGGATGTTCAACTTTGGTACGACCTGAGCAACTCGTCAACTTCCGCGTATCCGGATGGGAACCTTACCCCGCTCACCGACGCTCCGGCACGGAGCAGTGCTTCGACCGACTCGGGAGTCCGTCTCTCGGTCCAGTACGAGTCGACGCACGCCTTCACAGCGAGCGCCAATGGTGTGCGTCCTTCCCCATCATGGACGTCGATCGTCGAGCCGCGCTCGATCAGTAGCTTGACTGATGCCGACAGTGGATTGTGGCCGCGCTACAGAACTCATCGGCTCGACAAGATCAACTTCACTCCGGCCACTACGAGCACCAGAGACAGCAGTTGCCTCAACACCGGCGCGGGTGCGCGCTTGCTTCCGTAACTCGCGCCCACCCATCCGCCCAGCACCGCCGCTGCGCCCCAAATCGGAATGTTCGCCGGGAGCTGTGACACGCTCGAGACGTGGCCGAGCAAGCCCGCGATCGAGTTCACGAGTATGAAAGGGGCGGCAACTCCCGACGTCGCGCGCGTCTCCGCCCATCCGATGTAGAGAAGCAGCGGACTCAAAAATATTCCTCCTCCGACGCCCGTGAGTCCCGACAGGAATCCGATCGCCAGCCCGGCCACGAGTGCGGCCCAGAGAGGAGCCGGATGCGTTTCTCTGATGAGAGGTCTGAGTGCCGAGCGGAACATCCACACCGCGGCATAGAGGAGAACGACTCCGACGACGACTTGATACCATCGCGCCGGAAGCATCATCGCGCCTCCAATGAACGCCGCTGGAATCGACCCAACGGCGAATGGCCAGAAAAGAGACCATGAGAACAATCCGGCGCGATAGAACTTCACGGTCGCCACCGCGGCCACCATGATGTTGAGTGCGAGCGCGGTCGGTTTCATTTCCGCTGGCGCGAAATTGAACAATCCCATCACCGCCAGATACGCGGACGCGCCCGCGTGCCCCACCGACGCATACATGGCGGCGGCGGCAAGAAACAAAATCGCGATGATCAATGTCTCTGAGACGGACATTCCATTTCCACGTATATTTTGTTTCCGCGCGACCCACGCCCGCGAAAGTACATGACCGAATACGCAATCGACATAGTCAACGTCACCAAGCGGTACGCCGAACATACGGCGGTGCGCGACCTGACGCTTCGCGTTCCCTCCGGAAGCGTGTACGGACTACTCGGCCCCAACGGCGCCGGTAAGACGACGACGATCCGGATGATGCTCAACATCATCGCACCCGACTCGGGCACGATACACATCTTCGGGCGTCCGTCCAGCGATCCGAAAATCACCGAGCGGATGGGATACCTCCCCGAAGAGCGCGGCCTCTATCGAAAGATGCAGGTGAAACGCGTGCTCAAATTCCTCGCCGAGCTGAAGGGCGTGAAGGGAAGCGAGGCCGACCGGCGCATCGATGAGTGGCTCGAACGTCTGTCGCTCAAAACGCCCGAGAAGGATTGGGGTCTATCCAAGGTCGACGAGCTGTCGCGCGGAATGCAGCAGAAGGTCCAGTTCATCGGAACACTGCTGCACGATCCTGATCTCGTCATTCTCGATGAGCCATTCAGCGGACTCGACCCAATCAACGCGCAGGCGCTCAAGGACACAGTCGTCGAGCTGAAGAAACGCGGAAAGACGGTCATCTTCAGCACCCATCTCATGGATAACGCGGAGCGACTGTGCGATTCGGTATGCATCATCGCGAACGGCGAGAAGGTGCTGGATGGCTCCATCACGGACGTGAAGGAAGAGCACGGCCAGCGGAATATCGCGCTCGCTCTGGAGGGTGACGGAATGCAGGGTGTCGCCTCGATACTGCGTGATCATACACTGGTGAAGCGCGCCGACGACTCGAATCGATTCTTCGAGATCGAGATGGCTCCGGGCGCGGATCCACAGGAGTTGCTACGCCGCATTGTCGAGTCGGGTGCCTCGGTGCAGCGGTTCGAGATGATCCAGCCTTCACTCCATCAGATCTTTTTGCAGAAGGTTGGAGCGGCGGCCCGCGCGCCTGGAGAGGGCGCGTTGGCAGGGGGAGTAGAAGCGGGGATGACCGGACATGGCTAAACTCTGGGCGATCATCAAGCGCGAGTACTTGGAGCGCGTCCGGTCCAAGTGGTTTCTGATCGCGACCTTTTTCGGCCCGATCTTCTTCAGCGCAATCATTATCGTTCCGGCCTGGCTTTCATCGCGCAGCAAGGCCACGACCGACATCTACAACACCACGATTCTGGACGCGACGGCAAACGGATTCGGGCATCGTCTCGCCATCAACATCGCCGGTGACAGCACCATCCCGGGCCGAATGCCGGAGGTCAAAGTCGTCGCGCCGAGCGTACTGACGCAAGCCGAGAGTCTGGCGACGCACCAGGTGATGCAGAAGCAGAAGACGGGCTACATCGTGGTCGATCAGCAGACGCTCGCGGGCGAGGCAGCGCGCTATGCCGGTCGCAATGCGACCTCGATTGCGGACATGGCCCAGATCAAGAGCGCGATCCGGGAGACCATTCTTGCGTCCCGTCTCGAGAAGGTCGGGCTCGACAATTCGCGAATGAAGGAGATCACCTTCATCCCGCTCGACTTCAGCACCGAGCGAATCACAGAGAAGGGACGTGCCGGCTCGGGCATGGCGAGCGTGATGTTCGGCTTCGCGATCGGATTTCTGCTCTACATGTCGATCGTGATCTACGGTCAGACGATCATGAGCGGGGTGCTGGAGGAGAAGACGACGCGGGTAGCAGAGGTCGTGATGTCGAGCGTCCCCACTGATACGCTGCTGGCCGGAAAGGTTCTCGGTGTGGGCGCGGTTGGGCTCACTCAGCAGATAATCTGGATCGTGACGACCTACGTGCTGCTCAAGCTGAGAGCGCCGATCATGGCGAGGCTCGGAGCGCCGACAATGAACTTCACGCTGCCGGACATCTCGTTGGGGGCGGGAATAATCTTCCTGCTGTTTTTCCTGCTCGGGTTCATCTTCTACTCGTCGCTCTACGCGGCGGTTGGGTCGTCGGTGAACAGCGAGTCCGAGGCGAGGCAGGCGGCGAGCCCGTTGACGATCTTGATCGTAAGCACGGCCGTGTTCATCCAGCCAGTGCTTCTCAATCCGACGGGAACCACCGCAAGAGTGTTGTCGCTAGTCCCCGTCTCATCGCCGATCATCATGCCGATACGAATGGCGGTGACAGGAGTGCCGCCGCTCGAGCTGGCGGCGAGTCTCGCATTTCTCGCGGTCGGATGTCTTGCCGCATTGTGGCTTGCGTCGCGGATCTACCGCGTGGGCCTCCTTATGTACGGGAAGAGGCCCACGATGAGGGAGATGGCGCGGTGGGTCAGTTACGCGAGATAAACTGCATAAAATGCAACTGGTCCGCCGCCTGGCCGCACCGTTCGGTTATAATTCGTAACCAATACACGCCATCCGAGAAAACGAGGCAATACACCATGTACGACGAAAGATTCGTAACCCCGATGCGCCAGGAGCTCACTCAGCTCGGCGTCGAAGAAATGCGCACCGCTCAGGAAGTCGATGCCAAGCTGAAGGACACGCAGGGCACCACGCTCGTGGTCGTCAACTCCGTCTGCGGCTGCGCCGCGAGGAATGCACGGCCAGCTGTCGCGAAGGCGATCCAGCACGACACGAAGCCTGACACCCTGACCACCGTGTTCGCCGGACAGGACGTCGAGGCCGTGCAGAGAGCGCGCAGCTACTTCACGGGTTACGCGCCGAGCTCACCGCAGATTGGGCTGCTCAAGGATGGGAAGCTCGTCTATATGCTGGAGCGTCATCAGATCGAAGGCCGCACCGCGGATGACATCGCGCAGGATCTGACGAGCGCGTTCGACAAGTACTGCGAGGAAACCACCGCCGCCTAAAGCTCGTTGGTTTTCCTTCGCTCGATGAACGGCTGACCGTCGGGAAGCGCCTTGGGGTCTACCTCTCTCCCCGTCTCCTTGAGCACGCGTCCACGGATGAACGACACGGTGACGCCAAGCAGGAGCGCCCACAGGCTCACGCCGAGCACCCGCCAGAATACCACGCCGGTCGCCATTGCCTGCCAGTCCACGAACTCGGCGCGCGCGGTTCCCCACGGCTCGCGGTGTAGCGCGATCAGGGCCAGGCTCACGAGCATCTCGCCCGCTGTCTCGAATACCGCGAACAGAGGCGCGCGCCACGGCCACTCCCGCACCGGAAATCTCCCCAGGTGGAGCGTCGCCATTCCGAGCAGGAAGAGCGTCCCCAATACGAGCGACGCCACGAGGTAGGAGCTGGTGGCAGTACCGTGCGTGAGGACGACGGCGCGGAAGAGGCGGATAATGACGCCCGTGATCATCGCGAGCTCTATGGGCGATCGCGCGATCCTCGTGAACGCCGCCGGCTCTTCGAAATCCCATTCGCTCGACTTGAACAGCCGGCGGCGTTTCTCGACGGGATGGGGCTTCGTCACAGCCTCCAATGTAACTCCCGAGCGAATGTCGTCCATAGATTTTCCCGCTGAATCATAGGGAGAATAGCCTCTTCTCCGGATTCGACGCCGTTCGGCAGGGATGCGTAACTACTTGATCCAGTGTCCGATCCTGCTCCACCTGATGTCGGTGAGCATCGGCAGGGGACGATCGCTGTCGTCCGCGTTGTACGAGTAGTACACGAAGAGCGGCTTCCCGCGCACGTTTTCCCTCGCTACGAATCCCCAGTAGCGGCTGTCCTTGGAGTTGTACCGGCTGTCGCCCATCATGAAAAACCTGTGAGGCGGCACGACGAGTGGCCCCCAGTTGTCATGGCTCGGCTGCGCGGGCGCAGCCCCAAATCGCGATGACTTGAGACCGACTTTCTTCTGCCAGTTGAATAACGGATCGACGGAGCTGGCCATTGCCGGATCGACCGGTGTGGTCATGCCGTATCCCTGACGCTGCGCGATTCCGTCCACGTACAGAATTGCGTTCCGCATGTAAAGCGTATCGCCCGGAGTCCCCACCAGCCGTTTCACCAGGGTCGGCGTCGGATCTCGCCCAGCGGAATCCTCATCCGCCTGATACGGCGAGACGAACACCACCACGTCTCCGCGACGCGGCTCTCTGTACGCCGGAAGACTCGAATTCGTGAAGGGGATGTGCGGTCCGTAGATCGCCTTGTTCACGAAGAGCCAGTCGCCCACGAGGAGCGTCGGGATCATGCTGCCCGACGGGATGCGGTAAGCTTCGACGAGGAATGCCCGCAGGAGAAGAAAGATCGCCAGCGCACCGACGATCGACTTGAAATTCTCCCAGAGGTTCCTGACACGGGACTGTTGCGAAACGGGGCGCGCCTTTTGAGCGCGCCCCGCGTTTGACGGAGTTGCCAAGGAGCTTATGGATTCTTGAGGTGATTGTTGACGAGTCGAGTCATCTCAAACATCGAGACCTGGCTGCGGCCAAAGATCGGACGGAGGTTCTCGTCGGCGTTGATCATGCGGCGGTTCTTCGAATCCTGGAGACCCTTCCGCTTGATGTACTGCCAGAGTTTCTTGGTGACTTCGGTGCGCGGCATCGGCGAGCTGCCCACTACGTTGGCGAGATCGCTGCTCGGCCGCATCGGCTTCATGAACGCCGCGTTCGGCGTGCGCTTCTTGCCCGAGGATTTCCGGCGGGTCTTCCGACCGCCTTTCTTTGCAGCCTTCCTACCTCTGGACTTCGATGACTTTCTGGCCGAAGACTTCCGGGACGAGGACTTCTTTCTTCCTTTGCTCTTCTTTTTTGCTGCCATCTTGTCTCCTGGTTTGGTGATCGGATGCGAGTTGCTACAAGAGTGAAACGCCGTCCGTCAGGGGAGCAAACTATAGTGCCGTAGGGCGAAAGCAATAGGGAAATGAAAGACTTTCCCTATGAGAAACACGAAATCCCAGAGGAGAAAAGCAGGATTTTGCACCCGCAGCCACTAGGGCACCCTCCTCATTTCCTCGTCCAACCCTCCAGCAGCTTCATCATTTTTACGTCGTACGGGTCCGGCGAATCGTCGTCATCCGCGATGTCGTAGTTCTGCTGGGGAGTCTCCAGAATGAGAGGAATCCCGCTGCTGCGCCGGTCCTGCATGAGCCATTCGAACAGCTGCTTGCCAATGCGTCCCTCCCCTATGAGAACGTGCCGATCCTTGTTTGATCCGAGCTCGCCTTCGCTGTCGTTCAAATGAAAAAAGGAAGGTGGCTCGCCAGTGGTTTCTTCGAATTCGTCGAGTACCGATGTGAATGCCTGTTTCGACGCGGTGATGTCGTAGCCCGAGGAGAACAGGTGGCAGGTGTCCAGTCCGTAGCCCGTTCTTCCTCGGAGAGACTTGGGAACGTTGGAGAGAATCTGTCCAACCTCCTGCGCCGTCTTTCCCATCGTCTTGCCCGCTCCCGCGGTATTCTCCACCAACAGCCGCGTCTCCGAATCAATCGTCTCGAGAGCTGCCACGATCGCCTTCGCGATCCGCTTGGTGGAATCTGCCCTGTCGCTCGTTCCGGCTGAGCCTGGATGAAAGCAGACCGCGCCGACGCCGAGCGCGCTCGACCGCTCGAGCTCCTTGGTGAGTCCCGCGCTCGCTCTCGTCCACTTCTCGTCGTCGGGCGTCGCCACGCTCAATACATAGGCCGCGTGCACGACGACGTTCGCCGGCTTGATTTTGGTCTTCGCCAGCGCCGCCTTGAAGCGCGCCACCCGCTCCGGTTTGATTGTCGACTTGTCACCGTAGAAGCGCGGGATGGCGGTGAAGATCTGGAGAGCGGTCATTCCCGCATTTCCCGCGCGGAGAACGGCCATGTGGATGCCGCCATTGTCGATCGTATGCGCACCGATGTAGCGGGTCATGACGATCGCCGTTGCAAGTACTCTACCGTGGTAGGTACCCGACGGCGCGCGGTAGCGTCCGGCGTTGCACCCGCGTGCGCGGGTGTCGATAATAGAGATGTGTCCTCAGTTGGCCCATGCGAGATTTAACCGTCCATTTTTCCCTTCTCTGTTTCTGCCTGGCTCCGGCAGCACTTCAGGCACAGGCGGAGCCCCGGACCGACATCCTTACCGGGCGTATTACCGATTTCACCGGCCGTCCCGTAGCCGACGCGCAGATCGGAGCCACATCCCTTGGCTCGGGCCTCACACGCTCGTACAACACCGACGCGGAGGGGCGCTACAAGATCTTCTTCCCCGAGACGGCGCCGCGGTACATGCTCCAGGTGAAACGCATGGGATTCACCCCCGTGCAGCGTACGATCACCCGCCATACGAAGGGCCCCGAGCAGATGACCATCGATATACAGCTAGGTGGAGCGCCTCTCGCGCTCTCGATGGTGGAGATCAATGCAAGCGCGGATGCGCCGATCGTCCGGGAGAGCGAAAAGCGTTCATCACTCGACGCGACAGTCCCGAATCCCGTGACGGAAATTCTGGCACTCAAGGACACGCTCCACCTGAGCGCGGTACAGATAGTCGCGTTGACGGATGTGGCCGATACTCTCCAGGCCAAAAACTCCGCTCTCTACAAAAAGATCCGGCTTCTCATCGCCAAGTCCCAGGAGGCCGGCGACGTCAGCCAGATGGCCGGCAGTGTAGCGATGATGCTCGAGGAAGCGTCGGGCAACACTCAGCGCGCAGCGGCACAGGCGGAGAAGTTTTTACGGCCGGAGCAGTGGCTGGTTCTGCCGCAGGCGATCAGAGATCTGCCCAAGGCGGAGCTGGCGACGTTTCAATAAGTGCTGGAGAGCAGTGCGAGAACCGCTAGCACTGCAGCGAGCCCGATGAGCGCCACTGTGCCCAACGCGGCGCCAGCCGTCCGGGCAGCGTCGGTCTTGCGCGATTCGACACTTACAACGTCGCGGACGTGCATCGCCACCCGTTCCCGCTGGTTGCTGTCGTAGTATCCGATCAGGCTATCTCCCTTGACTCTCGGATTGTAAAGGGTCACGGTACCGTGGCTGGCAACACATTCCCGAGTCGGTGTCGCGCCGCATCCAACGGTGCGGGTCACCCGCACGATATCCGGATTGCCTTCGAGTGAGCCGCCCGCGCTGGGCCTGGCGACTTGGTGCCACCCCTGACAGCCAGACAGACAAAGGAGTGCAACGATCAGGGAGTAGTGTGCTCGCGTCATGAAGCAGCTCCGAGTGGGTAGGATTCCGGGTAATGGCTATCGCCAGAGGCCGAGGCGATAGCCAACGAGATCGCCGTATGGCGATCCGGACTGGTCCGGCGTCTTCCACCACACCGTGATCTTCCCGTGATTGAGCGCGACCCACGGCAGGGCGGCAGGGACATCGTCCGGTGTCACCTGGCCCCGCTGCTCGAAGATGTGGCCGGCCGAGCGGGAGAGAGCGATTCCAATTCTCGGTGTGGTCGAGTTCGGATCCTCGAACACCACGACGACGCTGTCGCCGATTCCCGCCACGCTCGCGACCGACGGCGCGTTGCCATAGACCACCGCAACGGGAGTGTGAAACATTCCGCCCTTGTCCATCGAGTGGGCGAAGAAGACGCCTGCTCCATCCTTGCCCTCGATGAAATAGACGAGATGGAGATACCCGCTCGCGGAATCGAAAAAGATGCCAGGAGCGGGACGATCGCACCCGCGCCGGCCGCGATCCCACGACTCGACAGCGACCGGCGCCTGCCAGCTTGCCCCTCTGTCATCCGAGCGTTGCATCGAAAGGACCACGCTGCTATCGGTGCGTGACGCCCACCAGGCACGAAACAAATCAGACCCGGTACCCGCGGGGCGGATCGACCGGATGCACGGCGCCGGCGCTCCCACGATCGGCGGAAGGTCCGCGGACATCACCGCGCTGCGG
>DASZZU010000174.1:0-2765 GCA_035544855.1 Gemmatimonadaceae bacterium
GAGTTCATCTCGCTGCTACGCGCGCCCACATCCTCGTGGATGCCGAGCGAGTGGGCGGCGCAGGGCATCATGGGGTGGCTGCGCCAGGATCCCGAGCTCCTTCCCTTCTACATGTTGTGGTCGACAGCAGCGGTAGCAGTCCTATCGGGTGCGCTGCTGCATCGCTGGCTTTACGCGAGGGGGTTCAGCAAATCGCAGGAGAGCGGTGAGCGATGGGTTCGTCAGGGCGCTGTTGGACGTCTGGTGGGAAGAATGTTGACGCCATGGGGCGTGATGCGCCGCGAGCTCGTGCTCAAGGAGATGCGCCTCTTCTTTCGCGACACGACACAGTGGTCGCAGCTCATTCTGCTGACGGTTCTCGTCGTCGTGTACGTCTTCAACATCAAGTTCCTGCCTCTGCGCGGAGAGGGGGTAACGTTTTTCCTCCAGAACGTGATTCCGTTCGTGAATCTCATTCTGGCGGGATTCGTCCTCGCGTCGATCGCGGCGCGATTCATCTTCCCGGGTATCAGTCTCGAGGGACGCACGCTCTGGCTGTTGAGATCGAGCCCGCTCGAGATGCGGCAGCTGCTCTGGTCCAAGTTCTGGGTCGGGACGCTCCCGCTGCTCGGACTCGCGCTCATTCTCGTGTTCGCTACCGACGTCCTGCTCGAGGTGAGCGGATTCATGATGGCGGTGTCCATCTTCACGATCACGATGTTGACATTCGCGATCGCCGGACTGGCGCTCGGATTTGGCGCGCTCTTTCCAAAATTCAATACCGAGAACGCGGCGCAGATCCCGACGTCATTCGGCGGACTGGTGTTGATGATGGCCTCGGTTGCGCTCATCGGACTCGTGATCGTCGTCGAAGCCAGGCCGGTTTATCAGTACGTGGGCGCGCACCTGCTGCATACCGAGCCGAGCATCGCGGGACTCTGGCTCGGATTCGGCGGGGCGGGACTCATTTGTCTCGCGGTTACGTTTGTCCCGATTCGGATCGCGGTGAAGCGAATGAAGGAGCTCGAGCGGTAGATTTTGCTAGTGGCGCGGCTTGTCGCGCAGGAACCCGATCGCCTCGTCCTTCGACGAAAAGATTTTTTTCGCCATCGAGCCGTCGCCGTAGTGCACCTCGACGGCGATGCTGAGCGGGACCTGAGTGTCGCTTTGCGCCTGCGGGACATCGATCATCGCCGCCACGCCTTCGCCCTGAAGAAGCCGCACGATCTCGCGGCGCAGTTCCGGCTCGGTCAATCCGGCCGCCGTCATCGCCTGCGCGGCGATTCCCTGCTTCTCGCGGATGAGGCCGAGCAGAAGGTGCTGAGTGCCGACGTATCCATCGCCGAACTCGTGCGCCGTCGAAATCGCCTGGTCGAGCACCACTCTGGCTCGGGGCGTATATGGCAGGTCCGGCGTCTGTATTCTGCCGGCCGGCTGTCCTTCGGTGATCATCTGCTCCACCGCTATTTGCAGATCGATGGGCTTGGCGCCGAGGTTCTCGAGAACATCCACGACGAGCGTGTCCTCCTCTGCCAAAAGGCCAAGAAGGAGGTGCTCTGTTCCTACGTATTCATGATGCCGGCGTCGGGCGTCTTCCCGCGCCTTGATCAGGGCCCCGCGCACTCTGCTGGTAAAATCGTAACCGCTCAAAAGACCCTCCTCGGGACGACTAAACTTCCTCCGCCGGGCAAGCATCGCAAGTCTCCACGGTAGGCTGATACCTTTATCCCCGCAGAACGGGGTTCAACGCTGCGGACGATCCGGCTGAGAGGGGGGGCGGGCAATGAACCTCAAGAACCGCGAGACCGAAGCACTCGATGCGCTGGCGGACACCTTCGTGCCCTCACTCGCGTTCGCGAAGGATGAAGATCCGGTTCTCTTCAGCATGTCCGCGAGCGACCTCGGGGTGAGCGCTCGCATAGCGGAAGCCCTGGACCAGCTCGAGCCGGCGAAGGCCCAAGCCTTTCGATTTTTTCTCGGGCTGCTCGAGAACCCGCTGTTCATCGCCAGCGTATCGTCGAGCGCGTCCCGGTTCTCGCGTCTCCCGCACTCCACGCGCGAGCGCGTGCTCAAGCGTCTGGCGACCAGTCTCGTGCCGCAGCTTCGCTCCGCGTATCAGGGCGCGCGCAGCCTGGTGATGCTGCACACCTACGCGGCGAACGGCACTCCGGTATCGGACGATCTGCTGGCCGCAATTGGGTACGCGCCAGAAATCAATCGCAAGGCGACCGCGCCGCGAATACCGGTGATGAGGCTCGATCACGAGACGACTGTCGAATGCGAAGTCTGCGTGGTCGGATCCGGTGCGGCGGGAAGTGTCGTGGCCGCCGAGCTCGCCGCGAGCGGACGGGACGTCATCGTCCTGGAAGCGGGCGCGGAGTGGAGCGGCGGCGACTACGACCAGCACGAGCTCACGGGAATGCAGACCCTCTTTCGCGAAGGCGGAACGTCCGGAACGCCCGATCTCAGCCTCTCGCTCTTCGCCGGCGCGTGCATTGGCGGCGGCACTACGGTCAACTGGCAATCGTGCTTTCGAACTCCCGACGATGTGCGTGAGGAATGGGCGGAAGTATCGGGCTGCAGTCACTTCGAGGCCGCGTCGTTCACCGAATCACTCGATGCCGTGTGGCGCCGGATTGGCGCCTCTACGGACGAGAGCGAGATCAACGAGAACAACAATGCGATCCGTCGGGGCGCCCAATCGCTTGGCTACAACTGGAGCGTAATTGCGCGCAATTCACTCGGTTGCGATATCGAGCAGTGCGGCAACTGCATGTTTGGTTGTC
>DASZZU010000175.1:0-2946 GCA_035544855.1 Gemmatimonadaceae bacterium
CGCGCAAACCGGCGTCGCCATCTACGGCGGCGTCGAAGACATCGAGCGAAACGGGGGCGTGTCGGGCAACGAAGGCGCGGCTTCCGACCACGACTTCGGTATCTCCAACCATGCCTGTCAGCCCCTCTCCGGGTGACTCGCGGTGCTGTTTGGCCTGTGGCAGGCGTCCGTATCTCTTCTCCCCCTCTTCCACCACGACTCGCGCAAGCAGATGACTCGATCCCTGCTCGACCGCGGCGGCATTGCGAAGGACTTCCCGCTTCGTGAATCCAGGCAGTGCGACGACGCTCTTCACGGAGGGCTTGCCGACTGTGACGGTGCCCGTCTTGTCGAATACGGCCAGAGTCGCGTCACTCAGCATCTCGAGTGCAGCTCCATGCCGTACAATGATCTTACGGCGTGCCGCGCGATTTATCCCCCCGATGAGCGCGACGGGCATGGCGAGAATGAGCGGGCACGGCGTCGCCACGACCAGGACCGCCAGCACGCTGTTCCAGCTCCGTGTCAGCGAGAATGTCACGATACAAACCGCCAGCGTTGCCGGCGTGAACCAGACCGCGTACCGGTCGGCGAGCCGCTGCAGCGGTGACTTCGTCGCCTGCGCCTCGCGAACAAGCTCGACGATCCGTGAGTACTGGCTCTCGGCGGCCCGCGCCGAGGCGCGAACGCTCAGCACGCCGTGCGCGTTGAGCGAGCCGCTCATCAGCGGAGTCCCTTCGTGTGCGGGGACCGGAATCGCCTCTCCCGTAAGCTGCGATGCGTCTATTTCTGAGATCCCACTGAGGACGATTCCATCGCACGGTACCATCTCGCCCGGCCGCACGAGAAAGACATCGCCCACGTTCAGATCGCCGACGGGTACGTCGACCAGCCCACGGGTACCGCTGATAAGATGCGCGATGCGGGGGGCGGCCTGTTCCAATTCCCGAACAGCCGCGGATGCGCGCCGCTCTGCAAATCTCTCGAGGGCTTCGCCACCGGTTTGCATGAGCACGATCACGAGTCCAGCCAGCGGCTGACCGATGATCGCGGCGGTGACGATGGAGAGCGATGCGATGAGGTCCGTCGCGTAATTGCCTTGACGCGCCGCGCGCAGGGTGCGCCATACAACCGGAAAGCCAGCGCCGATGAGAGCGATCGTCCAGAGTGCCTGGGCGAATAGCGGAAGATGGAAGATGAACTGCTCGACGCTTCCGAGAAGGATTCCCGCGATCGCGAACAGCGGCGAGTAGAGAAGGATCGTCCTCTTCACGGCGTTGCCTCCCCCTCGCGTTCCCTCTATGGGCTCGCCCTCGAGTGGGGATCGCCGCCGGGCCGGGACGACCTCGTTAAGAGGCGCCGCCATTGTCAGTACGCCTCTTTGACGGTTTCGAAAACGAGCAGGGTTTGTCCGTCGTCGCTGACGATGGACAACGCCGTGTCCCTGTCATCATTCCCATGGGATAGGATTTCGACTGATTTGATATTCGATATGCCGCGTACCAGGTGCGGTCCAGTTCCCTCCAGACTCCCGAACATCAGCTGTGCGCGCTTGCTCGGAGAGTCGTAGGTGGCACCGAGAAAGCGATATCCCGTCATCTCGACTTGTGCACCGAGCGCTGGATCGTCGACCTCGAGTCGTCCGCGGCGGCCGGTGTTTCTGCGCGAGAAATCATCGAGCTTCCGCGCCCAGTCCGCGTGCTCCTCATGAGGCTCGCTCTTCGGCCCTGGCTGATCAAACCGTTGGAACGCGGCTGCCGCAGGGAGTACAAGCACGGAACGCCTTGCGCCTCGAACGAGCTTCGCAAGCGTCTCGCCTTCGAGCATTCGTTTAAACAATCCGCGACCGTGCGTTCCCGCGACGATCAGGTCCGCATCAAGCTCCTCAGCGCAGGCGAGAAGAGATGGACCGGGTTTTCCATAGAGAATCTGCTGACGCATCCGGCACTTGCTGCCATGATCAAGCCAGCCCGTGACGCGCGTCAGTTGCGCCGCGACGTGTGCTTCGTGCTCTCTGAACCAGTGTTCGGGGATGTAGTCCTTCCGCTCCCACGGAACTACGTGCACGAGCGTTACAGTAGCGCCCGGAGCCGCGATCTCGAGCGCGAGCCGAACCGCTTCGATGCTCGCCTCGCTGAAATCCATTGCGACCGCTATGTGCTTGGGAAGCGCTCTCAGCTTGCTGTCGACAGCCAGAACCGGTGTTTGGCTGACTCGCATCAGGCGGAGCGCGGTCTCGTTTCCAAAAAACTTCGCCGCAGCTCCGTGGCCGCCGAGACCGACCACTATCATGCGAGCGCGTGATTCCTTCGCCAGCGCGGTGATCGTCGTCGCTGGATCTCCAGATCGGACCTCGACGCTCCAGTTTTTTTCTCCGAGCCGGTCAAGCTGCGCTTTTACCTTGGTCTCCGCTTCCTGGTGCAGACCACGCTCATAGTCCATGACCAGCGACCGGTCAACCGTTCCCCACGGAATCGGAGCGTGATCTACCACGGTGAGAACTTTGACTTCGCCCTGCCCGCGAAGCGGCAGCAGGCGGGCAAGCGCGATGGCTGCGTCTGATTGTGGGGTCACGTCGGTCGCGATCAGCAGCGCCGTCGGCCGTAGAAGCGGACGCTCTGGCTCGGTATTCAGTGTCGTTTCAGCAATTGCATTGGTCACAATATCCTCCCTTTGTTCGATCAGTCGGTAACGACATGCGCCGTCGCGGCGCCCATGACGCGCAGCTTGTCTATCACACCACGCGAGCCCTTGATACTGCGAAGGCGGCGGACGGCATCGTCACGAGTCCTTCTGGAATTCGCGACGCCCTCGAGGCGGAGCCAACCGTGCTCAGCCACAACCTTGATCCCCGGATCGGCAACGCGCGGTGACAGGCGCAGCTGCCTTACCGCTTCGCGCGCGATCTCCGCCGGCGTGGGCTGCTGTTGCGAGGGAAAGACGGTCTCCAGCTCCTGAACCACGGCC
>DASZZU010000176.1:0-9082 GCA_035544855.1 Gemmatimonadaceae bacterium
ATCCGCGACGTACGCCTGAATGACACCGACAGTTCCACCACCTGCACCCTGAACGACGCGCGAGAGCAACAGCAGCCAGATGGATGTCGCGTACGCGAAAACCACGTAAGCGATACCTGCAGCCGTGAGTCCGACGAGCAGGGCCGGCCGCCTGCCATATCGATCGGAGAACCGCCCCCACAGCGGAGCGCTGAGCAATTGCGCCGCCGTAAAAGCGCCCATAAGAATCGCGACGACGAGCCCTCCACCTCCCATCTCGCGCGCGTAGAACGGCATCAGCGGGATGATCATCAGCAACCCCACCATGTCCACGAAGTTCGTGATGATCAGCACGAACAGCTTGCCGCTCGCGACCTTCGACACCCGCCCGGTCACCGCCGATGCTCTGTCGCGGAGAGGTGACGTCACCTAGTCCTCCACCTTGCCCAGCGCGGCGGGAGGAACCGCTCTGCCGACCAAGCCGGCGAGCGCGATGATGACAAGTACGTAAGGAATCATCTCGATGAACTGCGAAGGGATCGCATGACTTCCCTGTAACTGTATCTGGAGCGTCTCGGCCGCCGCAAAAAGAAGGCACGCGAGCGCGGCACGGATCGGGTTCCACCGACCGAAGATCACGGCCGAGATGGCGATGAATCCCCGGCCCGCGGTCATCTGATCCGTGAACTGATGTTGATCGAGCGCGAGATAAACTCCCCCGAGTCCGGCGAGGATTCCGGAAATCGCCACCGCGAGATACCGGACGCGCTTCACGCTGACACCGACGCTTTCGGCCGCTTCCGGATGCTCACCAACCGCGCGCACCCGCAGACCGAAAGGCGTCCTGTAAATCACGAGCGCCACTACCGGTGCGACCAGGAGTCCGAGCCAGAGAAGCGGATTGTCGAATCCACCGGCTTTGATGTTTCCACCGAAGCCCGTCACCCTCGGCGAATTTGAAGAGCTGGCGAAAAAAAGCTTGAGGAAAAAGCGCGTCACGCCGATGGCCAAAAGATTGATCGCGACTCCGACCACGACCTGGTCGGCACGATAACGAATTGTAGTGATCGCATGGATGAGAGCGAAGACGAGCCCACCGAACATCCCGCTCAGAACTCCGATCCACGGACTTCCCGAGTAGTGCGTGCCGACGACAGCTGCGAACGCACCACTCAACATAAACCCTTCGAGCGTAAGGCTCACGATTCCCGCACGCTCGGCTACAACTCCGCCACTCGCCGCGAAGAGGTACGGAATCGCGATCCGGATCATCTGCGTCAGGAACGAGACCGGGTTCACGCGTCGCTCCTTCTGCGCGCGCTCCGGAGCACACGCCGAACTTCCGGCACGGACGTGGCGACTGCGATGATGACGACGCCTTGCAGCACGTCCATCATCTGCTTAGGCACGAAGGCGTGGATCGCGAGACCACCCTGCGAGAGCGTGGCGAAGAAAAAGGCCGCCAGTAAAACGCCGAGCGGATGGTTTCTGCCGACGAGCGCGACGGCGATCCCGAGGAAGCCCGCGCCACTCGCAAAGCCATCTTCATAGTAGTGCTTGTAGCCAAGCACGTAGTTGATGCCGCCCATTCCGGCGATCACGCCGGAGAAGGTGAGCGCCCTCATCCACACTCGACCGACACTGATGCCCCCATACTCTGCCGCTTCGGGCTGCAGCCCGACGGCTCGCAGCTCGTATCCGCCGCGCGCGCGAAAGAGATAGAACCAGACCGCTGCCGCAACGAGCAGCGCGACGACGAGCGCGAGGTTCGCAGCGGAACCGTGGAATCTCGGATTTATGTCAGCGAGGCGAGGCAGGATTCCGGCGTGGATTTCCGGAGTGTGGAGCGTCTCCGGAACGTGCAGGTGCCCGGCGATGAACCAGTTGAGCAGAGCGAGCACGACGAAGTTGAGCATGATCGTCACGATCACTTCGTGGGCTCCGAATCTGGTTTTGAGATACGCGGGCACCGCGCCAACGACTCCGCCGGCGCAGCCAGCCGCGATCATGCAGAGAATGAGTGCAATGACGAGCGGCGTGCCGACGGGAAGCGCGAGACCCGTGAGCGCGGCCGCAAAACCTCCAGCAGCGAGCTGGCTCTCGCCTCCAATGTTGAACAGCCCAGCGCGGAGACCGAACGAAACGGCGAGGCCAGTGAAGGCGAGTGTGGTCGCCTTGTAGAGAACCTGACCGAACCCGTAGGCGTTTCCCCAGGTTCCTTCGAGCAGCAACCGGTACACAGCGGCCGGCGATTGTCCGTAACTCAGGATCAGCAGGTCGCCGCAAATGAGAGCGACGAGGAGCGCGACGAGCGGCGGAATTAGCGCCTCTTCCGCGCGTTCACGCCATGACGTCGCGGCAAATGTCGGCTGCGTACTGCTCGCCACCGGCGAAGCGGTCACGCGGCGTTGCCCTTCTTGGTGCCGATCATGTATTCGCCGAGTACTTCTTCACTGGCCTCTGAGGCCGGCATCACCACCGCGAATTTGCCGCGATACATCACGGCCACCCGGTCCGACAGCGCGAGCACTTCATTCAGCTCGGCGCTCACCAGGAGGATCGCCTTACCTTTTGAGCGCGCCTCGAGCAGCTGCTGGTGGATGAACTCGATTGCGCCAACGTCTACGCCGCGAGTCGGCTGCGAAGCGAGGAGAACTGAGAAATCGCGTCCTATCTCGCGAGCGATGACGACCTTCTGCTGATTGCCACCCGAAAGCGTGCGTGCAGCGAGAACCGGATTCGGGGGTCTGATGTCGAAAACGGAGATCTCGTGCATCGCGTTTTCCATCACCCGATCCTTGTCGATCACGCCTCTCTTCGCGAAATACTTCTGGACGCCGAGTATCAGGTTGTCGGCGACCGTGTACTCGAGGATCAGTCCGCGCCGATGCCTGTCCTCGGGGATGTGCGACAACCCTGCATCGTGCCGGGCCGCTACCGGACGACGCGTGATGTCGACTCCATCGATCAGGATGTCGCCGCTGAAAACGGGTCTCAAACCGGCGAGCGCTTCGACAAGCTCGGTCTGACCGTTACCCTCGACCCCAGCGATGCCGAGTATCTCACCCGGCCTGATGCTGAAGCTCACGCCATCGACGACTCGAACGCCGCGCGAGCCGGCGACATTGAGCTTTCTGACCTCCAACCCTTGATCCGGCTGCGGACCGGTTGGCCGAGCGATCGGCTGAACCCGCTTCCCGGCAGAGAGTGACACCTCCCGCCCGACCATCGCGCGCGCGATCTCGGCGGGCGTAGTCTCCGAAGTCTTGATGCGCGCCACGGTCTGTCCCGCGCGCATCACCGTGATCGTGTCAGAGATCTCGACCACTTCGTCGAGCCGGTGGGTGATCAGAACGATCGTCGCGCCATTGTCGCGTAATCTGCGGAGCACCGTCCATAACTCGCGAACTTCGGGCGGCGAGAGCACCGCGGTCGGCTCGTCGAGAACCAGGATCTTCGCTCCGCGGTACAGCACCTTGAGGATTTCGACACGCTGCGCCTCGCCAACGGAGAGATCCGAAACGAGTTTGTCGGGCGCGATGACCAGTCCCGTTTCGTTGGAGAGCTTGCGTACATCATCGGCAGCGCGCCTGTAATCGAGAACAACGCCGCGGGTTTTGGGCTCGCACCCGAGCACCAGGTTCTCCGCCACCGTGAGTGTCGGCACCAGCATGAAGTGCTGATGGACGATGCCGATGCCGGCGGCGATAGCATCGTTGGTGGACCAGCCCGTTACGTCTCGTCCATTCACCTCGACGCGACCGGCATCGGGCTTCATGAGCCCGCCGAGTATGCGCATCAACGTCGACTTACCGGCGCCGTTCTCTCCGACGAGCGCATGGATCTCGCCGGGCATCACCTCGAGAGACGCCCCACGGTTGGCCCGGATAGCGCCGAATGATTTGTCGATGCCGACCATCCGGATTGCGGGGGCAGCCGAGCTCGGCCCCCTCGCAGTGTCGCTAGTCGACGCGAGGCCGCTAGTCATCGAGTGCTGGGCACCTTGATGCGTCCAGCGATTATCTCCTGCTTGAGCTCCTCGACACGCGCATGCGCGCTGTCGGGAATGAGCGCGCGGTTGCGATTGTCGTAGATGTACCCGACGCCGCCTTCCTTCAATCCGAAAGAGTAGATCCCGCCCTTGAAGGTGTGGCTCTGCACTCTGCGGATCGCATCGAATGTCACCGTGTTCACGCCTTTCACCATCGAAGTGAGAACGTGTCCCGGCGCTTCGTCGTTCTGATCGGAATCCACTCCGATGGCGAGCTTGTTTGTCGCGCGCGCGGCTTCAAACACACCTTGTCCCGTCGAGCCAGCGGCGTGGAAGATCACTTCGACGCCTTGATTGTACTGGCTGAGCGCCAGCTCCTTGCCCTTCCCGGGATTCTTGAATGCGTCGGGCGTGACACCCGCGTAGTGGGCAATGACTTGGCAATCAGCACATACCTTCTTCACGCCGGCACGATAGCCCGCCTCGAATTTGTGAATCAGCGGAATGTCCATTCCGCCAACGAATCCAACTTTCTTCGAGTGGCTGACCAGGGCGGCCAACGCGCCAACCAGGTACGATCCTTCCTCCTCGCGGAATTTGAGAGCCGCCACGTTGGGTGGCGGCGGAATGACGTTCCCGTTTTTGTCCGTAGCCAGGGCGTAGTCGATGCCCGCGAACGCAGTGTTGGGATACTCCTTCGCGAGATTGGCCAGATCGTCGGTGAAGATGAAGCCGACACCGATGACGAGGTTCATTCCTTCGGCCGCCAGCAGTCTCAGTCCCGCTTCGCGATCGGCTCCCTCGCCGGGCTCGATGAATCGGATGTTGGAGCCGAGCATCTTCGTGGCGCTGTCAGCACCGGCGTAGGCGCCGTCGTTGAACGACTTATCTCCTCGGCCGCCTACGTCCAGAACGATCCCGATGCGAACCGGCGACGTCTCCTTTCCCTCGGCCTTGGCGCTCCGACGGGTGAAAAGGAGAGCAATGTGTACGGCGAGCAGGAGGGACGTGACGAGGATCAGCTTTCTCATCTGAACAGAAGAATCGCCCACAACACAGCGGCTTGCAAGCTTAACGGCCCCCTTTCAAACGCATCATGTCGCGCATTGATTTCAGAGCATGGTCGAGCGGATACGAACGCGCTTTCTGGTGGTGGGGAGCGGAGTTGCTGGTCTTCACACCGCATGGCGCGCTTCCGCGGACGGCGACGTGATGGTGCTGACCAAGCGGTCGCTGTTCGATAGCGCGACCGCATATGCTCAGGGCGGAATTGCCGCGGCACTTGGTGCCGGAGATTCCCCCGAGCTGCACCGGAGGGACACGCTCGCCGCGGGCGCGGCGCTGTGTGATGCGAAAGCGGTCGAGGTCCTGGTCGAGGAGGGACCGGCGCGAGTCCGTGAGCTGGCGACAGCGGGAGCGCACTTCGACCTCGAACCCGGTGGAAACTTCAAGCTCGGTCGCGAAGCCGCCCACTCTCGCCGACGCATCGTACACGCGCATGGGGATCAGACCGGTGCCGAAGTCGCGCGCACGCTGATCAAGCGCGTGAGGGAGAGCGAGCGGATCGATGTGCTGGAGAAAGCGCGTATCCTCGATCTCATCGCCGAAGACGGAGTGACATTCGGCGTGCGCGCAGCAGTGGCGGGCAAAGCAGTCGAGATCATCGCGGATGCGACCGTGTTGGCTACGGGAGGATGCGGCCAGGTTTACCGGTACACGACAAATCCGCAGGTTGCGACCGGTGACGGCTACGCGATCGCACATCGCGCGGGCGCCACGCTCGCCGACATGGAGTTCGTGCAGTTTCATCCGACTGCGCTAGATACTCCCGAGAATCCGCTGCAGCTGATCTCCGAAGCGGTGCGTGGGGAAGGCGCCGTTCTTCTGAACGAAGACGGTGAGCGCTTCATGCTGAAGCGGCACAAGCTCGCGGAGCTCGCTCCGCGCGATGTGGTGGCGCGCGAGATTTTTCGGGAGAGATCCGGCGGAAGGCGAGTTTTTCTCGACGCCCGGATGCTCGGGCCAGTCTTCGAGGAAAGATTTCCGGGGATCTTCGCGATCTGCCGCGCCCGCGGGATCGATCCGGCGAACGATCTGATACCGATTACACCGGCCGCACACTATATGATGGGCGGGATCGTGACCGACCTGCGCGGACGAGCGAGCCTCAATCGGTTGTACGCATGTGGTGAAGTGGCACGAACAGGAGTTCACGGCGCGAATCGCCTCGCCTCGAATTCTCTGCTGGAGGGTCTCGTCTTCGCCGAGCGTGTGGCGAGAGACATGATCCAGATGAAGAAGCTGCCAACGCCGCCGCGCAAGAAGAAATGGGACGTTCCAGTGCTACGGGATCGCGGCGCGGCCCAGGTTGCCGCCGACAGCATCAGACAGGTGATGTGGGACCACTGCGGCATCGATCGGAGCGCCAAGGGACTGAGACTCGGGCTCGCCAAGCTGACCGAGATCGAATCGCGTCTGCCTGTGGGGGCCACTGAGGAGACGAACATGGTGCAGACATGCCTCTTGATCGCCGATGCGGCGCTGTTGAGAAAAGAGTCTCGCGGCGGACATTATAGAAGTGATTTTCCGCGCGCCAAACGCAAATGGAGTGGCAGGCATATCGAATGGTAGATACGACGGCCAATTTGTACGCTGAGCTGCAGCAAGAGATCAAGATTCTCGCGCGGGGGCGCAACGCGGTGATCCTCGCGCACAATTACGAGCGACCGGAAGTGCAGGATGTCGCCGATTTTGTCGGTGACTCGCTGGGGCTGAGTCGCGAAGCGGCCAAAACGAAAGCCGATGTCATCGTGTTCTGCGGTGTGCACTTCATGGCCGAGACGGCGGCGGTGCTCTCGCCGCAGAAAACGGTATTGCTGCCCGATCTCGCCGCCGGATGTTCGCTCGCGGCCACGATAAATGCGGAGCAGCTGCGCGACTGGAAAGCGGAGCATCCGGGGGCGGTCGTCGTGTCGTACGTGAACACGACGGCGGAGGTGAAAGCGGAGAGCGATTACTGCTGCACCTCGGGAAACGCGGTCGAGATCGTCAACTCCATCCCAGCCGACAAGGAGATTCTCTTTCTCCCCGACATGTTCCTCGGCGCACACGTCCGGCGTATCACGGGTCGGGCGAACATGCATGTCTGGATGGGCGAGTGTCACGTGCACGCGGGAATCGATCCCGAGGATATCAGGCTCCAGCGTGGAGCGCATCCGGGCGCCGAGTTTCTGATCCATCCCGAATGCGGCTGCGCGACGAGCGTGGTCGAGGCGGTGTCGGCTGGTGATGTGGATCCGGTCGGAGTGCAGATCCTGTCCACCGAAGGGATGATCAAGCGTCCGAAGATCTCGGATGCCGACGA
The DNA here is from genome assembly GCA_035544855.1 of Gemmatimonadaceae bacterium. Classification (GTDB taxonomy): domain Bacteria; phylum Gemmatimonadota; class Gemmatimonadetes; order Gemmatimonadales; family Gemmatimonadaceae; genus UBA4720. The sequence goes on from DASZZU010000176.1 coordinate 7,335, forward strand.
GTTCATCGTCGCGACCGAGGTTGGTATTCTGCACCGGCTCCGCCGGGAGAATCCGAACAAGACGTTTTATCCGGCGAATCCCAAGGCTGTATGCGCCTTCATGAAGGTGACAACGCTGCCGAAGGTGCTGAGCTCACTGCGGCGAATGGAGCACCGTATCACCGTGCCGGAAGAGATCGCCTCACGCGCGCGACTGGCGATCGAGCGGATGGTAGCGATCGGAGGACAGACTCCGCTGTCGCTGGTTCCTGAAGTTTCGGTAGATCCCGGCGAATGATTGCTCGGCGGGAGAGTGAGCTGGCCGCTCACGGCTTCTTTTGGGAGGAAGGACTTCATTTCCCGCTGACTGCAAAGGAGACGCGCGCGCTTGTCGCCGCTGCGCTCGAGGAGGACGATATCAAGCACGACATCACCACTGCCGCGACGGTGGTGTCGGATCGACGGGCAAGGTGTAGGCTGGTGGTGCGACAGCCAGGCGTGATTGCGGGACTGCGGCTCGCGTCCGAAGCGTTCGAACAGCTCGACAAGGCAGTAACGATCCGGATCGATCACGACGATGGCAGCCGAGTCCATCCGGGCACGCCGGTGATGTTTCTCTCCGGTCACGCGCGTGGGCTGCTGTCGGCGGAGCGCGTCGCGCTCAACTTCGTGCAGCACCTGTCGGGGATTGCGTCGCTTACCGCGCGTTACGTGGAGGCGGTGGCTGGAACCGGCGCCCAGATTCTCGACACGCGAAAGACGACTCCGGGGCTGCGGCGCCTGGAGAAGTACGCCGTGCGCGCGGGTGGAGGGCTGAATCATCGAATGGATCTGTCGTCGGCGGTACTGATCAAAGACAATCATCTCGCCGCCGTCGATAGCGACATCCGAATTGCCGTCAAGCGCGCACGAGCGGTAGCGCCGGCGGGGATCAAGGTGGAAGTCGAGTGTGACACGCTCGATCAGGTGAAGACCGCGATCGACGCGGGGACCGACGTGATCATGCTGGACAACATGGGCCTGATTGATTTGCGCGAGGCAGTGAAGCTGGTCGAAGGGCGCGCGGTGACCGAGGCGTCCGGTGGGGTGACGCTCGAGACCGTGCGAAGGATCGCCGAGACCGGGGTGGACTGGATCTCGGTTGGTGCGCTGACGCATTCGGCGCCGGCGCTCGATCTCGCACTGGATTTCGATTGATGAACGTAGAGGTGTGCGATGTGTGCGGCTCGACGAACGTCAAGGAGATCAAGTGCAAGGTGATCTGCCAGAATTGCGGGACGATTCTAAGGAGCTGCGCTGACCTGCTGCACTCAATGAAGATCAACTCCGTCTTTTTCGGAGAGGGATAATATGGATCGTAGAGATTTCGTGCGGCTCGGTGCCCTCGCAGGCACTCTTGCCCTGCGCGGTAGACCACCTGGCGCTGAATCGCTTGCGGTTGAAACCGCGAGCGCGCAGGCCAGAGAGAATGGTTTGTCCATCGCGCCATTTGCGCTCGACGAAGCGACGCTCGCGGATCTCCAGTCAGCGATGGCATCCGGCAGGATGACGCCCCATTCGATCACGCAGCAGTACCTTGATCGCATCCACGCACTGGATCGCACTGGTCCCACGCTTCGGAGCGTAATCGAGATCAACCCCGACGCGCTGTCGATTGCCGCCACTCTCGATCGCGAGCGAAAGGCGGGCCGAGTGCGCGGGCTCCTGCACGGAATTCCGATCCTGGTCAAGGACAACATCGGCACCGCCGACCGGATGACGACGACGGC
>DASZZU010000177.1:0-2991 GCA_035544855.1 Gemmatimonadaceae bacterium
CCACGCTTTTCACTGCAAGACCAACAAGATGAACGCCTATGTGGATGTAGATCCCGGTTACACGAAGGATCTCACCAAGATTGCGCGTCCAATCGTGAGCGTGAAGGTCAACATCGTCGTGCGCACGCTCTCCTGCGGCAACAAGCAGATGGATCAGAACATGTACAAGACGCTGAAGGCCGACGAGAACCCGCTCATCAAGTACACGCTATCAGGATACGACATCCTCGATGGGAGCGCGTCACCCGCCGCGTTCGTTGCAAAGACAACCGGCACCTTGACGATTTCCGGTCAGGAAAAAGTCGTCGACATGAAGATCAACGCTGAGCGACTGAGTGATGGGAAGGCTACCGCGCAGGGAGCGCAGACCGTTCTCATGACCGACTTCGGCATCAAGCCGCCGAGCTTCATGTTCGGCACGCTCAAGGTCGGGAATGAGATCAAGGTGAAGTTCAATCTGAAGGCAGGACCGGAGCTTCTGGCGCAGCTCGCCGCGGCATTCAATGGCGGCGGACAGTAGGAAGGCTCCCCAACAAACGAGTAGCTAGGCCACAACGCATTCAATAAAAGGAGACCACCATGAAACGCACCTTTATAGTTCTCACTGCCGCGCTCGCGACGGTTGCATTCGCACAGCCCTCGAGCGCCCAGGAGGCCAACAAGATGACCGTCGTTGCCGCAGTACGGGCGCCGGCGCAGATAGACACCATGTCCGTCGTTATCGCTGTACCGGAGTCGGCGACGATCGACACCGTGAAAAAGATTGCCGGCGCGAAGGGGAAGACGAGCTTCCTTACGACTGCGCCGAATATCGAGATGCAGAACTACCGTCCCGAGGACAAGCGCGGGATCAACGTCTTTGAAGCGCCCAAGGATGAGTCAGTTGCTTACGAGGGATTCAAGCTTCAATGGGGTGCTGCCTTCACACAGCAGTTCCAAGGGCTGGACCACAGCAACACCGCAGCGCCTCGCCTCGTCACTACGGCTGGTGTCACAACCAATGCGAATCAGCTGATCCGGATCGGGCATGGACCCAATAACGCGACTGCCAATCTGTACCTGAATGGCCAGCTGGCGCGCGGAATCCGCGTCGCGATGACTACCTACTCATCGGCTCGGCACCACAATGAGACGTGGGTCAAGGATGGCTATCTGCTCGTCGATGCTTCGCCGATCGACTGGAAGCCGCTCAACGACATCATGAAGTACGTGACGATTCGCGCCGGCCACTTCGAGATCAACTACGGAGACGCACACTTCCGTCGGAGTGACAACGGCAACTCCATCCGCAACCCGCTCGTCGGCAACTATATAATGGATGCCTTCACGACCGAGGTTGGTGGTGAAGTGTATGTTCGCGCCAATGGTTTCCTAGCGATGGGCGGCGTAACCGGCGGCGAGAGCCGCGGGATGATCACTTCGCCCAACAAGCGCTCACCCAGCTATCTGACAAAGATCGGATATGACAAGCAGTTCAGCGATGATTTCCGCTTCCGCCTCACTGGGTCGAGCTACGCCACGTCGAGCTCGGTTAGCAACACGCTGTTCAGCGGCGACAGGGCTGGATCGCGGTACTATGACGTGCTGGAGAACACTAGCTCGACCGAGACCGTGCAAGCCTGGTCCGGCGCGATGCAGCCAGGTCTCAAGAACAGTATTCACTCGTACGTCGTGAACCCGTTCCTGCAGTTCCGGGGACTCGAGCTCTTCGGCAACATCGAGAGAGCGAAGGGCCGCGCCGCTACTGAAACAGCCAACCGCACCTGGAAGCAGAACGTAGGAGAAGTTGTGTACCGCTTCCTTCCCGACCAGCGGCTGTACGTCGCTGCGCGCTACAACACGGTGAAGGGACAGCTCACCGTCGGCACGCCCGATGTGACGGTCAAGCGCACGCAGGTCGGCGGTGGATGGTTCCTCACCCCGAACGTGCTGACCAAGATCGAGTACGTGAACCAGAAGTACCTCGACTTCCCGACGACCGACATTCGGAACGGTGGGAAGTTCAAGGGATTCATGGTCGAAGGTGTCGTGGCCTTCTGACCGAACTGCGTGGCGCCGCTGCTGAGGAACAGCGCGGCGTCACGCAGTTGCACCACCCACGGAGAGTGGTTCTTCGCAGGAGAGACTTACCATGTTGGATAACACCGCAGTTCTGAATCCTCCTCCCACCGCTGGCGATGCACCTCTCTTCAGCGCGCTCGGCAGGAAAGCATGTGAAGCGATTCTCGCCCGCAACAGCGTGGGACGAATCGCTTTTTCGTTGCACGACAGCGTGAAGATCGTACCGATCCACTACGCGTACGCGAGTGGCTGGATTTACGGGCGAACCGCCGCGGCTGGAAAGCTCCAGGAGATACTTCGGAACCGCCGCGTTGCGTTCGAAGTCGACGAACACACTGAGCTCTTTAGATGGCGGAGCGTGGTCGCGAACGGCCCACTGTACCTGATCGAGCCAGGCACCACACCATCGGATCGACGCGTCCACACGAAGGCGGTGTCGCTGATCCGCCAGCTCGTGCCGTCCGCACTAACCGGCTCGGACCCGGTGCCCTTCCGAGATCAGCTCTTTCGTATTCGCGTCGCTGAGATCTCTGGTCGTGAGTCCGGACCAACCGGGGGAAGGAGGGTCTTTTCAAAATCGAAGCAGACCACTCCCGAAACCGGCGACCCCGACTCGGATGCGATCCTCTGCCAACGGGTGGAAGGTGCGCTCGCAAGGCTCTCCCTTTCTGCTGGATCGGAGGTTCACGTCGACGCGTTCGACAGCGTGATCGCGTTGACGGGAACCGTGGAGGATGCCACCGAGCGAAGTGCGATCGAAGCGGCAGTTCTGGGCGTACCGGACGTGCGGGCCGTGGTTCAGGAGCTGGAGACCGTCTTTCCCTCGCAACAGCAGCCCACGCCGGCGGAGATCGCGCGCGAAGCGGTAAGGCAGCTGCGCCTGTCACCGCGCGTTGCCGATCCGGGGATCAAGGTTGTGGCTGAGCACGG
>DASZZU010000178.1:0-2144 GCA_035544855.1 Gemmatimonadaceae bacterium
CCACCCCCTCCGCACGAAATGGGCACTTTGCGCACTCACTGATCGCGAGCGCCGCAGGCCAATACCACCACTGGTACCACCACCAGCGTGCCGCCACATCAACGGGTCTCGTGAAGAGCCTTCGCCGTCGCAGTCACGTGACCGGGGCGAAGCCGCGCGTGTGGCTCGGTGTGGCGGCGTTTGGCCAGGATGGGCGGAGTACCCGCCCGGCCCTGGTACCGCGCCCGTTGGCCACCGTGTCGACGCGTGTGGCACGACGGGGCTCGGGGGGGCGGGTCGAACCGTGAGGCGATCGCCGGCATCCCACCCGCGACCGCTGACCGTCCGTGAGTGCGCGACGCTCGATTGCCTCGCGCGAGGCCTGACCCAAAAGGAGATCGCGTTCGAGTTTGGGATCTCGATCAACACGGTCGGCAACCTCGCAGCGAACGCGTACAAGAAGCTCGGTGTCCACGGCGCCGCCGCGGCGGTGCACGCGCACCGAGACGTGCACTTCTCTTGCGGAACCCGCGTCGATTTCGGGCCCATCAGCGAGCGCCTCAAGGCGAGCCGCTCGACATCGTCTTGCCCATGACCTCTTGGTCTGAAGAACCATGTGTCGCCGGTTCGATCCCGGCCCTCGGGCACAGAGTCAGATTCCTAAGAAATAAAAGAAAGGCATGCGCCCGCGCTGACCCAGCGGGGCTCGTGAACCAATGTGCGTCGCATCGAACGCGAGAGTTTCGAGCCTCGGCTTCTTAGAGCTCGACGGAAAGAGAGTCGATCGGGAGCGCCAGGCCTGGAAGCCTTAGCACGAAGCGAGCGCCGGGCAGACTCTCCTCAACGTGCTTACTCGACGAGCAGGTCGCGAACTCGAGCCACGTTTAAGGGCGTGCAAGCATCAACGGTTCGCCATGACGGGGATGGCCATCGCGCCGCTGCCTTATCGACCGCGCGAGTCGTTCACGGTACAAAAGCTTCCATTGCTAACATCTGTCGACTCTTGGCTCCAAGTCGATTACGTAGCGCGCGCGCTTAATCTCGTTAAAGGTTAGAACCGAACAGAAAATGGCGGCGCCCTGCTTGTCAACAGCTCGCAACACAGCCTTCGGACCAAAGAGCCGATCATTCGGTGATGTGCGGGTTGAACAAACCCAAACTAGGCTCTGCCCCATGGCGACCATACGCCCCGGCGAACCGTCCGATCTTGAGCGACTGGTCGAGCTGTTCCTAGAACTTGCCGACTACGGCATCACCCACGGGGAGCGCCGTCCGCTCCGCTGGGCGGTCGATCCGACTGGCGTTGCTCGGGCCCGCTTCTCTCACGCGCTTGGCAATCCGACCGAACATCATGTCGCCGTGGCAGTCGACGAGCATGGCGACGTGATCGGGACTTGCCATACCGAGCTGATGGGGGATGGGCACCCGTGTCCGGCCCACGTCCACACACTCATCCTTGACGAGCCCTTCCGGGGCCAAGGCCTTGGCCGCGCTCTGATGGACGATGCGTTCGCGTGGTGTGCCGAGCAGGGTGTGGACGAGGTGAGTCTGGACACGGGAGTGCGTAACACACGGGGTCGCCGCTTCTACGAGCGGTACGGCTTCGAGGAGGCCACGGTCCTGCTGATCAAGAAGGTGGACGGCTAGCGGTCCCGAGCGACTTGAAATCGACAGGCGATTAGGCGATCACGGGCTATCGTCGCCGATGTCCGGCAACAAGGCCGCGAATGAGGAGCGCCAGGATGACGGCGGGCAACAGGCTGCAACCGAGGCTGGTGTTGCTGTGCGGCTTGCCTGCATCGGGCAAGACGACGCTCGCGCGCGAGCTTGCGGACGCCTATGGCGCGGTGCGGCTCAACCCGGATGAGTGGGAGTCGGCGTTGGACGTTGATCCGTTCGACGAGGGCTTCCAAGCCAGGCTCGAAGCGGAATTCTGGGAACTTACGCAGCGGCTCCTCGTGCTGGGAACCTCGGTTGTCCTCGAATGGGGTTTCTGGGCTCGCTCGGAGCGCGACGAGAAGCGCGAGGCCGCACGAACGCTCGGCGTAGCGGTCGAACTTCGTTTCCTCGATGCGCCCTACGAGGAGTTGGTGAGGCGGGTCGTGGCTCGTCACGCCGCCGGCGGCATCGCCATCACCGAGAGTCACATGGAGCGGTATCGAGGC
>DASZZU010000179.1:0-8999 GCA_035544855.1 Gemmatimonadaceae bacterium
CTCGCTGAGCAACCCAAGACCGACCAGGCCCGCGGCGAGCTTCCACCATTTTCCTCTGGCCGCAGCCAGCTCGGAAGGATGGCCCAGGTTGAGCAGCATGACTACGAAGAGGAAAACGACCATGATCGCGCCGGCGTAGACGAGCACCTGCATGACGCCGATGAACTGCGCGTCGAGCATTACAAACAGGGCCGCAAGACTGAACATTGTGTTCACCAGCCAGAGCGCGGCCGGGACCGGACTTGTTCGGGTGACGAATGCGAGGGCCGAGGCGAGTGCGATCACTCCGAACAGATAGAAATGAAAAACGTATAAGAGCGAGTAGTGCGGATCCATCACTCGCCCTTCGGGTCTTCGGGATCCCACATCTCGCACACGGGGTGCGACTGGTCCATCAGGCGCTGCAGGTCGTAGACAAAGCCTTCTCTGCTATACTCGGAATTCTCGTAATGGCGCCCGAGGTGGATTGCCTCTTCCGGACAGACTTCCTGGCAGAAGCCGCAGAAGATGCAGCGAAACTCGTCGATCTCGAAGACGAGAGGATACCGGTTGCCTTCTTCGTCTTCGCCCGGAACCAGCTTGATGCAGTTCGCGGGACAGACCGTCGGACAAAGCCCGCAGGCAACGCATCTCGCTTTACCGGTCTCAGTCGTCAGCATGCGGTGGGTACCACGCCAGCGAGGAGAGATCGGCGACTTCTCCTCCGGATACTGGATGGTCACTCTCCCGTTCACGTCGAAGAGGTGTTTGACCGTGAGCGCCATTCCCTTGAGCGTCGCCCTGATGTAGCTCACATCTCCGATCGGTCGCTCCACGACCTTCACCTTGATTGCCATTATCTGCCTGCCTCGCTTGCGGATGTAGTCGTGACCAGTCGCCGGCGATCAAGTTGCCGCATCCGCTCGATCTCCCTCGGGTGCATTCGGCCGTATGCCGGACTTATGATTCGGCCGCGGTCGAGGATCGCGAACAACACGATCACGAGCGCGATGTTCAGTGAGCCGAGTATCGCCGCATACATGAGACCCGGCTGGATTCCCGCAGCGGACAGGCCGAGCATTACGGCTGCTATGAGCACTATGTAGACGAGGGCAAGCGGCAGCATGAACTTCCAGCCAAGCGACATCAGCTGATCGTAGCGGAAGCGGGGCAAGGTCCAACGGATCCACATGAAGAGAAAAAGGAAGAACAACATCTTCGCCAGCATAATCCCGATCGACAGGAGAGTGAGCCAGCCGCTATAAGGCCCGATGTTGTCGCGCGCGGTGAACGGAACATCCCATCCGCCGAAGAAGAGCGTGGCCATCAACGCGCTCGCCGTGACCATCCCGCCATATTCGGCGATGAAGAAGAGCGAGAACTTCATCGCGCTGTATTCGGTGTGATATCCCGCGACCAGCTCCGATTCCGCTTCGGGAAGGTCGAACGGAAGCCGGTTCGTTTCAGCGAAGGCGGACACCATGAAGATAAAGAACGCAATCGTGAGGTTTACCACGTTCCAGCCGCCCCACGCCTGCTGGTTGATGATGCTGTTGAGACTGACATTGCCGGCGAGGAGCAGAACCGGGATCGTGGACATCCCCAGCGAGATCTCGTAGGAGATCATCTGCGCACTCGCGCGGAGCCCGCCCAGCAGCGCGTACTTGTTGTTCGAAGACCACCCGGCAAGGACGATTCCGTAAACTCCGAGCGATGTCAGCGCCAGAATGAAGAGAAATCCAACTGGAAGATCCGCGACGACCATGTCGATCCTTCCCCATCGCGTCGGCAGCGGCGCGCCGAACGGTATGACACACCAGGCGGTAAGCGCGGGGATGAAGGAAAGAATCGGCGCCAACACGAAGAGCGGCTTGTTCGCGCCCTCCGGCATCGTCTCTTCCTTCATGAAATTCTTGAGTCCATCGGCGGCCGGCTGAAGCCAGCCCTTCCCGACTCTGTTCGGACCGTGGCGATCCTGAATCCAGGCCGAGATCTTTCTCTCCGCGAGCGTCAGCATCGCGATCCCGACCATGTAGATGAAGAAAATGGTGAGCATCTTGAAAATCGTGGCGACGTAGAACACCATCTCGCTCACCGGCGGAAGGTTGGGATCCGCTGCTTGCAGGAGGGCGGAAAAGCTGTGAGTCGTGATCACGCTGCGCCCACGGCGATTGGAGCGTTCGGGCCGGTCGACGGAGCGTTCGCCAGAGGCAACCCCTTGAAGCCGATCGAGTCGTAGCTGAGTCCAGCGAATGCCTTGTTCGCTGAAGCGAGCTTGGCGAAAACTTCGGACGGAAGGAAGAAATTGCTTTGCTCTCCCATTGCGCCGAGCAAGTCGCCGAGCACCAGCCAGCTCGGGCGCGTATCTCCCGGAGCCTGGCGCGCCTGAGTGAACCGTTGCACCCGACCGCGAAGGTTCGTGACAGTCCCCTCTTCTTCGGAGAAGTTGGCGATCGGCAGCACCACCGACGCGTTGCTCGCGCTCTCAGGAAGAACCGAGCTGATTACGACTACTTCGCTCGCGCGCGCGATTGCCGTCGCGTCAATGCCGGCGAGATCCTCGCCTGCGACTACAAGCACGTCTCCCTGCTTGAGTCCCGCGAGGAGATCCGTCGTCTTGTTGAAGCCGAGCGCCTGAGCGCCGTATACGTTGGCTGCCCGCTCGCGGCGTAGCGCAAGATCCTTTACACCGGGGAGCGGAGCTTCAACACCTTCGGTGACCCGAAACGCGCCGGCTCCACCTTGCAGCAATTGAGTGAGAAGGAAGAGCGCCTCATTTGACAGCATTGGTGACGCAGCGACGAAAACCTTCTTTCCCTTCAGCGCGCGCGCTGCCGCAGTGATCGCGACCTCCCACGTCGTAGTGGCCAGAAGGCCATTCCGCCGAACCATTGGCTGCTCTGCGCGATTCTTCTCATTCATCCAGCGGTAGTTGAGCCGGCCCCAGTCGCACATGAAAAACGCATTCACGTACTCGTTTGCACGGGGGCGCATGCGCACCAGCTGATTCTCGCGTGTCTCCATGATCACGTTGCACCCCTGCGTGCAATTCGGGCAGATCGAAGCGGTGCGATCCAGCTCCCACGCGCGCGCCTTGTTGAGAAAATCCTTTGACAGCAGCGCGCCCACCGGGCACAGGTCGACGACGTTGGATGCCCACGGATGCGTGAGATCCTTCCCTTCGAACTTCCCTATCAACGCGCGGTCACCGCGCTCACTGACGTTGAGAACTGGATCGTGCGCGACGTCGTCCATGAAACGAACGCACCGTGTGCAAAGAATGCAGCGGTTCGGAACGTAGATCACGTCACCGCCAAAGTCCTCGGCGGGATTGAAGCGCTTGGGCTCGCGATATCGTGAATCCTCGCGGCCTTCCTGGTACGTGTAGTCCTGGAGCTCGCACTCGCCGGACTGATCGCAGATCGGACAGTCCAGCGGGTGGTTGATGAGAAGCATCTCGAGCACCCCCTTGCGGGCGTCGAGCGATTTTTCGGAATAGACGTGAACCACCTGCCCTTCCGCCACAGTCGTCGCGCACGATGGAGCGAGCTTGGGCGCCTTCTCGACTTCGACGAGGCACATGCGGCACACACCGGCCACCGGAAGGCCCGGATGATAACAGTAGTGCGGAATCAGAATTCCCGCGGTCTTGGCAGCCTCGAGAATCGTAGTGCCGTCGGGGACGCTGACGGTCCGTCCCTCGATCGTGAGGCTCACCATCTTGGTCTCCGCCATCAGGCAACCGCCGCGATCACGGGGTGGAAGCGCCTGCCCTGGATCAGCGCCTCGAACTCATTACGGAACTTCTTGATTCCGGAGACGACAGGAACCGCACACGAATCGCTGAGCACACAGATCGTCTTCCCCGTCATCTGCTCGGCAATGTCCAGCAGGGTGTCGAGATCCTCAATCGTGCCCTGCCCGTCACGAATGCGCTCCATGATCTTGGTCGTCCATGCCGTGCCCTCACGGCATTGCGTGCACTGGGCGCAGCTCTCGTGGGCAAAGAAGCGGGCGATTCGGGCGATGACCGACACCATCGATTGTCCGTCGTCGATTACAATCACCCCGCCTGAGCCGAGCATGGAGCCCTGCGCTACGAACCCTTCGTAGTCCATCAGTGTGGCTTCCGCTTCTTCGATTGTCTGAATGGGAACCGATGCCCCGCCGGGGATCACAGCCTTGAACTTTCTTCCGTGCGGCGGCCCGCCGCACAAATCGTACAGAAACTCCTTGAAGGGAAAGCCCATCACAACCTCGTAGGTCCCCGGGCGCTGCACGTTGCCGCACACCGAGAAGAGCTTGGTCCCGGTGCTCTTCGGATTCGACAGCGACATCTTCTTGTACCAATCGGCGCCCTTCATGAGGATGGGGGCGGCCGCGATCAGCGTTTCGACGTTATTGATCGTGGTGGGCATGCCGAACACGCCGGATACCGCTGGGAACGGAGGCTTGATCCGCGGATTGCCCCGCCGGCCTTCGAGGGACTCCATGAGCGCCGTCTCTTCACCGCAGATGTAAGCTCCGGCGCCTTTGTGCACGTGCACGTCAATCCGTTTGCCACTGCCCATCGCATTCTTGCCGATGATGCCAGCCGCGTACGCTTCTTTTACGGCCTGCTCCATCCAGTAGAGTGGCTCCGTGAACTCGCCCCGGATGTAGACGTACGCCGTCTCCGCGCCGATTGCGTACGCGCCGATCGCGCACCCTTCTACGAGAGCGTGCGGCGTCCACCGCATGAGCTCACGGTCCTTGAAGGTGCCCGGCTCCGATTCGTCCGCGTTGCAACAGAGGTAATGGGGCTTCCCGTCGCCCGGCTTCATGAACGACCACTTCATGCCGGTGGGGAATCCAGCGCCGCCGCGGCCTCGCAAGCCGGATTCCTTGACGACGTTCACGATATCGGCTGGCGCCATCCCCAGCGCCTTCTCGAGCGCCTTGTAGCCGCCGCGCTTTCTCCAGCCGTCGAGCGACCGTGCTTCGGCGTCGCCGAAGTAGCGAGACAGTACCGTGGTTTCTCTCTGATGCGGCTGGTTCGGATAGCCCATTTATGCGAGTCGTGCGAGTAGGTCCGGAACCTTTTCCGGCGTGACCGATTCGATGAACTCCTCGTTCACCATCACCGGAGTGGCAAATCCACAGGCGCCCAGGCACTCGACTTCGATAACTGTAAAGCGGCCATCGGGCGAAGTGAGCCCCAGCTCACCGGCGTTCGTGTGACGGAGAAACGCCTTCACCACATCTTCGGCGCCGCAAATTCCGCATGGTGACGTAGTGCACACCTGAATGAAATATTTTCCCACTGGGTGCTGGTGGTACATGGTGTAAAACGTGACGACGCCCTTCACGTATGCTGGTGTGAGCTCGAGAAGCTCGGCCACCTCCACCATTCCTTCCTCGCTCACCCAGCCGCGCTCGCGCTGCACGATCCAGAGGGCGGGAAGAAGCGCCGCCATCTTGGTCGGATAGCGAGTGAGCAGCTCGTCGAGCTCGCGCTTGACATCGCCGGTGAATACCGGCGCATAAGGCTCGTGCGCGGCCCGATCGTGTGAGGCGTAGTCCGGCGATTCCAATCCGCCGACGAGATCAGGTGTCAACGATCGATCTCTCCCATGACTATGTCGATGCTGGCGTTGATGGCAATAACGTCTGAAAGCAGATGTCCCTCTACCATCTTCGGAATCGCGGCGAGGTTCACGAACGACGGCGGACGGATTCTCCACCTCACCGGCTTCGAGGTTCCGTCGGATACCATATAGTAGCCCTTCTCCCCCTTTGGGCTCTCGACGGCGAAATAGGACTCCCCGATTGGCGGACGTGGCCCTTCCATCACGACCTTGAAGTGGTGGATCATAGACTCCATCTCGCTCGTCGCCTTCGACTTGGGCGGCAGAATTATGCGCGGATCGTCTATGTTCACGGGCCCGTCGGGCAACCGATCCGCAGCCTGTTGCAGAATGCGCACCGACTGGCGAAGCTCCTCGAATCTCACCAGGTATCGATCGTACACGTCCCCGTTCGTCCCGACCGGCACCTCGAAGTCGTACGTCTCGTAATCCAGATACGGAAAGTCCTTCCGCACGTCGTAGTCGACGCCAGACGCGCGGAGCATCGGTCCGGAGAGACCCCAGTTGATCGCCTCGTCGGGTGTCATCACGCCGAGCCCGACGGTGCGGCCCACCCAGATCGCGTTCCTGGTCAGTACGCGATCGATCTCGTCGAGCGTCTGCGGGAAGGTGCGGATGAATTGCCGAAGTCCATCCATCCATCCGCTCGGAATGTCTGCTGCCATCCCGCCAACCCGGGTGGCCGAAGTGGTGAGACGCGCGCCAACCCATTTCTCGATGAGGCGGTAAATCTCTTCACGCCGCTGAAACGCCCAGAGAAATGGCGTGAACGCGCCGATGTCGATGCAGAACGTGCCGAGCCACACCAGGTGTGACATGATGCGCGACAGCTCGGCCGCGATGACGCGGAGTACCTTGCATCGTTCCGTGATCTCGATTCCAAACAGCCGCTCGGCACCGAGCGCAAAGGCGACGTTGTTGCCGATCGAGTTGAGGTAGTCCTCGCGATCAGTCCAGCAGATTATCTGGTTGTACTGACGGTACTCACCCATCTTCTCGAAGCCGCAGTGCAGGTAGCCGATGTGCGGGATGCAGCGAACTACCGTCTCGCCATCGAGCTCCAGCACCAGACGGAGAACGCCGTGCGTCGCCGGATGTTGCGGGCCGATGTTGATGAGCATGTGCTCACCTTCGAGATCGGGCTCGACACTCGGCGGCGCCTCGACGGCGACCGCTGTCCCGCCGTCGTTGGTTATGAGCGGCACGCGTTGCGGTCGGCCCTGTGCATCGAGGCCTGAGGTCGAGAGCTCGACTTCGATCGTACGCTTGGCCATCTACTCGCCCGTCCTCTCGCCCTTGTTCAGTCTCTGGCGCATGTCTTCAGGCAACTCGGCGAACGCGTCGGCAATGGTGAGCTCCTCCATCGAATAGCGCGCCTCGGGGTTCTGCGCGAGTGCCTGACGCAATTGCTCCGACCGGCTGAAGCGTCCGCGCAGAGGAAAATCCTTGCGCAGAGGATAGCCCTCCTTGTACGACTCCCACATCAGGAGGCGACGCAGATCGGGATGCCCGCGAAAGCGAATTCCGAACATGTCGTAGCACTCGCGCTCCAGCCAATCCGCGGACCGGTAGATGTCGTACACGCTGTCGACCTCGAGCGACTGACCCTTCGGAAGCTGCGCCTTGATGCGGAGAAAGCGGCGGTATGGAAGAGAGCGGAGGTGCCAGACCACCTCGAGCGGAACCTCGGCGTCGCGATACTCGACGGCGGTGACATCGCTCAGAAAATCGTAGCGCTGCGACGGATCGTCGTGCAGCCAACGTATCACCTGCTTGACCGACGCCGGATCCACATACACGACCGTCTCGCCCCAGATCACTTCGACCCGCTTGATCGCGGAAGAGAATTTCTGCTGGAGCCCTGTCGCTGACGGATTCGCCGGCCCTTTCCGATGCGAGACGTTCTTCTGAGTAACGGGGTGGCTGTCCGGCGCACTGGCGCCAGTACGAACGACCTCGAATTGGCTCACGGCGCGGACCTAGTCTGGTTCACGGAGTTGCCGAACGGCTCGCCGAGCTCGTCGATCACGGACGGGGGAATGTAGAGCTGACTGGAAGGGTCGGGCTCCATCTCATCGCGCGTTCCCTTATCGGCAGCACGCTCGTTCTTGACCTTCTCCTGGAGCATGCGAATGCCGTAGATGAGTCCTTCCGGACGAGGCGGACAGCCCGGAACGTAGACGTCGACTGGAATGATCGTGTCGATTCCCTGCACGACCGCGTAGTTGTCGAACATTCCGCCCGTCGAAGCGCACGCCCCCATCGAGATGCTCCACTTGGGCTGCGGCATCTGCTGCCAGATGCGGCGAATGATCGGCGCGAGCTTGAACGGAACGCGGCCGGCGCAGATGAGCACGTCAGCCTGCCGGGGGGAGAAGCTCATCCGTTCCATGCCGAAGCGCGCGAGGTCGAAATCGCTCGCCGCTGTCGCCATAAACTCGATCGCGCAGCAAGCGGTGCCAAAGGGCATGGGCCACAACGAGTTTGCGCGCGCCCAGTTCACGAGGAAGTCCAGGCGGGTCAAGGCCCAGCCTTCCTGCGACTCCGGGATGTAGGAGACCGTGCGGTGGTCGGAAGGAGCGGTCAATCCCATTGTAGTGCTCCCTTTTTCCAGACGTAGATGAAGCCGACCAGGAGAATCAGCATGAACACGAGCATCTCACTGAGCCCGAAAAGGGAAATGTTTCCTACCGGACAGGCGTCGGCGACGAGCGGCACCAGGCAGGAGAGCTGCTTGTAGTAGACGGCCCATGGGATCATGAACACCGTCTCGATGTCGAAGATGATGAAGAGGATCGCGATGAGGTAGAAACGCACGGAGAACCGCTCCCGCGCATCCCCAAGTGCTGGAACCCCCGATTCATACGCCTGCTGCTTTACAGGGGTCGGCCGCGCGCGGATCGTCAGCGACGAGATCGCGATGATCAAAAGCGCATTGACCACCACGAAGCCGAGCAGCATCAGAACCGGGAAATAAGCGCGAGCCATGAGGTTTCAGACTTCGTGAAAAATTTCACTAACGCGATTTTGAGGAATTTACCGACCGCTATATTTTAATTCAACGGCACCAGTTCGGTGGCGATGGTAGTGCGAAATTCGTACATTCACGACGAAAAGCTGCGAACTCCCGGCGGCTGGCCACCGACGACAGGCTGGCCTTCCTCACCGCAATCAATTCCTCCTCAATGTCAATTCAAGCGGATCGCTGGATCACCCGAATGGCCAGAGAGCATCGGATGATCGAGCCCTTCGAGAGCAGTCAGGTACGATCGGGCGTCATCTCCTACGGAGTGAGCTCGTACGGGTACGACATGAGAGTCGCTCCTGAGTTCAAGATCTTCACCAACGTGCTGAGCTCGATCGTGGATCCGAAGAACTTCGATTCGAATTCCT
>DASZZU010000180.1:0-5102 GCA_035544855.1 Gemmatimonadaceae bacterium
CTTCAAGATCATCAAGCTCAATAAGCGCCGCCGCAACATCGTCGTCTCGCGCCGAGTGATCCTCGAGCAGGAGAGGGCGGGCAAGCGCGAGAAGCTGATGAAGGAGCTCCAGAAGGACCAGGTGCGAAAGGGCGTGGTCAAGAACATCACCGACTTCGGCGCATTCATCGACCTCGGGGGAGTGGACGGATTGCTCCACATCACCGACATGTCGTACGGGCGCATCCAGCACCCATCGGAGATGGTGCATATCGGGCAGGAGCTCGAGGTCAAGGTTCTCGACATCGATTGGGAGCGCGAGAGAATCTCGCTCGGCCTCAAGCAGCTCCAGAGCTATCCGTGGAAGGATGTCGCGGAGAAGTATCCGGTCGGCACGCGTGTGTCGGGCAAGGTAGTCTCGATCACCAACTACGGCGCGTTCATCGAGCTGGAGCCGGGGATCGAAGGGCTGGTGCACATCAGCGAGATGAGCTGGACCCGCAACGTCCGCCACCCGTCGAAGCTCGTTTCCATCGGCGAGGCGATCGAAGCGGTCGTGCTCAAGGTGGATCCGAACGAAGAGAAGATCTCGCTCGGCATGAAGCAGACGGAGCAGGATCCGTGGGTCGTGCTGCCGTACAAGTATCCTGTGGGCACGCGGATCAACGGCAAGGTGCGCAACCTCACGAGCTTCGGCGCGTTCGTCGAGATCGAGCCGGGCATCGATGGGCTGATCCACATCTCCGATATGAGCTGGACAAAGCGCGTACAGCATCCGTCGGAAGTGGTGAAGAAGGGTGACGCGGTGGACGTCGTCATTCTCAACATCGACGCCGAGAACAAGCGGATCTCGCTCGGACTCAAGCAGGCGACGGAAGATCCGTGGCTCAGAATCGGCGAGACGTATCCGGTCGGTACCGAGCTGCGCGGTAAAGTCGTTCGCTTGATGGACAAGGGTGTGGTCGTCGACATCGGCAACGACATCGAAGGCTTCGTGCCGGTGAGCCAGCTCAACTTCGGTCAGCCGGTGAATAGTCCGGCGGATATCGTCTACGAGACGATGAATCTCGATCTCAGGGTTCTCGAGGTCGACCCGATTCACCGCCGCATAGTTCTCGCGGTGACGGCGATTCCGGAGGAGCAGCCTCCCCGGCCCGAAACACCTTCGAAGGTCATCCCGATGGAGTCGGATGATTACAACCTGTCAGATCCGATCCCGACCCCTCCGGATTCCTACGTGGAAGAGCCGGCGTAGAGAGCCCGTTCTGCGCAATGGAAAAGCCCGCTCCGTTCGGAGCGGGCTTTTTTTTTGACGTACGAAGGCCTGGGAGCACCTGGCGAAGGATTTCGATACGCATTGCATGCCGGAATCGTCAACCATAGACACGATTCCGACGTTTTTGACCTCAGGGTTCCTCCTCTCCAATCACTCATGATCAGTCCCGGCTCTACGCACGAAGCGCTGCTGGTTCTCGATGCAGAGCTCGTTGTACGCGCTGCCAATAAGGCCTTTTACTCGATGTTCAAATTCGCCCCCGAAGAGTGTGTCGGACACAAGGTTTACGAGGTCGGTGGCAGAAACTGGGACGAGAAGCTCAGACCAATGCTCGAGGCAGTGCTGCGCGGCGCGCCGCAATCCGATCACTTCGAGCTCATACACGATGGGAAGCCAGGCGGTCAGGCAATACACTGGCTGAGCGCTCGCCTGGTTCCTTCTGCGGATGCCAGCGACGCGACCATTCTTCTCGCCATCGAAGACCTCAGCGCGGGCGGATCCCCCGACGAAAACCTGGCGCTCCGGACCCAGGAGCTGCACAGCTTTGCGGAGCTTGCCGGACGCGCGGCCCACGAGCTGAACAATATGCTGACGGTCATCCGGATGAACGCCGACATAATCGAGTCGAGCTTGAATCAGGCCAAGCTGTCCGCCAGCGAAGCGGTGGACATTCGGGATGCGGCAGACCGTGCTGAAGCGCTGACCAAGAAGTTGTTGCTGGCAAGCCGGCGCACGCTTCCGCAGCCAACCGGTCTCGATCGCGGAGTCGCCACCGTTCCACTTCCTGGCTCGCCGCTCAAGGAATCGCACGAGGAGGTCGTCCTGCGTGAGTCGCTCGAGGCGAAGGCCGGACGCGTGAGAGGTCTCAAGCACGGGGCGCCAACCGGGAGAGAGACGATTCTCCTCGTCGACGACGAGAAATCGCTGCGGAAACTGGGCAAGCGGGTGCTGTCTCAGGCTGGCTATCGCGTTCTCGAGGCCTCCGACGGAGCCATGGCGCTCCGAATCGCGGCGGAGGAAGTGGGGGAGATCGACCTCGTGCTCACGGACATCGAGATGCCGACTCTCGGGGGACGCGGCATGGTGGATGAGCTGCACGAGATGAGCCCAACCATCAGAGTGTTGTTCATGTCTGGCTACACGGACAACGAGATTCTTCGCCGCGGTATACGGACTTCGGAGACCGAGTTCCTGCAAAAGCCCTTCACCGCAGAGGCGCTGTGCGCCGCCGTGCGCTCGGTTTTGGCAAAACCCGCGGCGCCGTCAGCCTAAAGTGGCTCGGTCTGGCGATCTCGCGGGATCTGGCGCGTCACATGGGCGGCGACATCACCGTTACGAGCATACTTGCCCAGGGCTCGACGTTCACTCTTTCGCTGCCGCGCGCATAGCCCTTGGAAGGCTCAGCTACAAATAGCGCGCTCGCAGTATCTCGCGGTGATGCAGCTCGTGGCCGGCAATGATGTACGCCAGGGCTCTGACGGACACCTCCGCGCCGTTTGCTATTCCGCGCCGCATCCACGCGTCCTCGTTAAGGTGCTTGAACAGAAAGACTGTCGACTCGCGTACGCTCCCGAGCTCTGACGCAAGCTCGCCTAGCGGATAACTGTCGAAGGTGGAATTCCGGACGTAGTCGTCCTGCTCGAAACCCGGGAGCGGGGTGGCATCGCTACGGGCGAACCGGAGCGCGCGTGCGGCGAAGATGCGCTCACTGTCAATCAGGTGGCCGATCACTTCGTTGACGCTCCACTTGCCGGGCGCGTACCGATAGGTCGATACCGACGCGGGAAGACTTCGAAGCAGGGCCTGAGTCTCGGCCATCTGCCTGGAGAGCGTGGAGAGAACACCACCGCTTCCCACGAGATCGATGTACTTCCCGTAATAGGGAAGGAACTCGCCCGTCTCTGGCTTACTGGCCCCCGCCACTGTCAACGATTCCCTCCGCGGATTGGGGCACGGCGACAAATAGAATGCGATCCGCCACAGCGCGCTACCCGATGATTGCCCGGCGAGTCGGGCGTGCGTATCATCCGGCTTCCTGAAATCTCGTCCCCCGAGGGAATGGCAGAGCGACACGACCCGTACGTATCACTTCGCAATCCCAATTTTCTCTGGTACGTCGCAAGTCTCGTCGCGGTAACGCTGGGCACGCAGATCCAGGCGACCGTGGTGGCGTGGCAGGTGTACGCCCTCACCAAAGACCCGCTCTCTCTTGGAATTGTGGGGCTCGCGGAGGCGCTGCCATTCATCGGCGCCGCGCTTTACGCGGGTCACGTCGCAGACCGCCACAACCGGAAAACGCTGTCGCTCATTGCCATTGGCGTTCAGGTCCTGTGCGGAGTTGCGCTGCTCGTCCTCACCATTCGATCGGACTTGTTTCTCGCCGGGAGAGTGTGGCCGATTTACGGCGTGGTGAGCGCGAGTGGGCTCACGAGAAGCTTCTTCCAGCCGGCGCGGACGGCGCTGGGGGCGGATATAGTGCCGCGCGAGACGTACGCCAACGCGGTGACATGGCGCTCCTCGCTCTGGCAGTTCGCTGCCGTCGTCGGTCCAGCACTTGGCGGAGTGATCTATGGATTCTCCGGCCCCCGGCTCGCCTACGTCTTTGAATCGGTGCTTTGCGCGATTGGCCTTGGACTGTTCGCGCGCATTGCGTACACCCGTCATCCCGTAGTCGCCGATGAGGGCAGCATTGGCGAGAACCTCACCATCGGGATCCGGTTTCTTCTTACGCAGCCGGTGCTGCTCGGTGCGCAGCTCCTCGATTTGTTCTCGGTGTTGTTTGGGGGCGCCCCAGCATTACTCCCAATCTTTGCGGCGGAAATTCTTCACGTCGGCCCGCAGGGGCTCGGGATTCTTCGCGCGGCGCCGGCGGCCGGTGCGGTGCTCATTTCGGTGCTGCTCCTGCATCGTCGGCTCCGAAATGCTGGTCCGACGCTTTTTCTTTGTGTTGGTGGATTCGGAGCGTGCTGGATTCTCTTTGCGTTGTCGCACTCGTTCTGGCTGTCCCTCGTGCTGCTGCTCATAAGCGGAATGCTGGACAATGTCAGCGTGGTGATTCGATCGACTCTCCTTACGCTGCGGACTCCGCAGCACATGCTTGGAAGAGTCTCCGCTGTGAACCAGATTTTCATCGGATCGTCGAACGAGATCGGCTCGTTCGAATCGGGAGTAGCGGCGAAGCTGCTCGGGACGGTCAGATCCGTGATTTTCGGAGGGATCATGACGCTCGGGGTCGTCGGCGTCACTGCCTGGAAGACTCCGCCGTTGAGGAGACTCGACGAGATGGACTGACACAGCGCCGAAGCTGCAAGACTTCTTCTGTTCCCCAGGCTGCAACGGTGCGACATTAAATCATGGCTCGCACGACGTCCATGCTCGATTCGATGACGCTAGCGCCATCGTCCGCGGTGACGCGGTTGGTGAGCACTAGTAAGACAGCTTCGGGTTCCACTTCTCGCCTCGCCCCTCCGGCGTGAAGTCGAAGAGATTCCAGAGTGGCCAGATCGTGTCCACGTGCCTTCCATCCTGCCCCGGCTCGGACGGTGCGAACAGCAGCTCGGTGGAATACGTGTGGTATATCTTTTCACCGCGCCGCGCGAACACGTTCAGCGCCGGCATCTGATTGCCGGCCGAATTCTCCCCCTGGTAATCGCGGTTGTAGGTCGTCCCCTCTGACGAAAGCAGCCGCAGGTTTCGCCACCCGCGTTCGGCCGCAAACGCGCGAATCCGCTTGATGCATGAAGCTGTAGATGATCAGCGAATTCATCCCTCTCGCGAACAGCTCCGAGATTCTGACGGTTCGTAACCCCTCGTCGCCGTTGACGCCGACGACCTCCTCGAAAGCGTA
>DASZZU010000181.1:0-8833 GCA_035544855.1 Gemmatimonadaceae bacterium
CCATGCCCATTCCCGCGATCACCGTGTACCGAAGCGCATCGGCACCGTATTTCGCGACGACGTCGAGCGGATCGATTCCGTTGCCAAGCGACTTCGACATCTTGACGTGATTAGTGTCGCGCACCGTCCCGTGCAGATAAATGGTGTGAAAGGGCGGGGCGTCCATGAACGCGTAACCCGCCATGATCATGCGCGATACCCAGAAAAAGAGGATCTCCGGAGCGGTAATGAGATCGTCCGTCGGATAGAACGCGACGAGCGGAGCTGCGCTCTTGTCCGGCCACCCGAGGGTGGAGATCGGGAAGAGCCATGAGGAGAACCATGTGTCGAGCACATCCTCATCCTGCCGAACCGGACCACTGCACTTGTCACAGTCAGTGACGTCGGTGCGACTGACGATCTGCTTGTTGCACCGGTCGCAGTACCAAACGGGAATGCGGTGCCCCCACCAGAGCTGCCGCGAGATGTTCCAGTCGCGAATGTTCTCCAGCCAGTTGATGTAAACGGCTTCCCATCTCTCGGGCAGGATTCGAATTGTGCCGTCGCGCACCGCCTTGAGCGCGGGCTTCGCGAGCGGCTGCATCTTGACGAACCACTGATCGGAGAGCCTCGGCTCGACCACGGTGTCACACCGGTAGCAATGACGCACCGCGTGCTGATGCGGCTCGACTTTTTTCAGCAAGCGGGACTTCTCGAGCGATCTCACGATGCGCTCGCGCGCCTCGAATCTGTCGGCGCCGACGAGCTCGGCCGGCACACGTGAGTCGGCATCCGCGCCATTCGCCATCGTTCCGTCGGGCGCCATGATCACAGGCATCGGGAGCTTGTGCCGCATGCCGACCTCAAAATCGTTCGGGTCGTGCGCCGGGGTGATCTTCACGACGCCCGTTCCAAATGCGGGATCGACGTATTCGTCGGCGATGATCGGAATCTCGACGTTTGCAATCGGCAGCAACACTGATTTGCCTATGAGCTTCTTGTAGCGTTCGTCGTCGGGATGAACCGCCACAGCGACGTCGCCGAGCATGGTTTCGGGGCGCGTAGTGGCGACGGTCAGACTCGATTGGTCCTTCGCGCCGACGACGGGATAGGCGATGTGATACAGGTTTCCCAGCTCCTCACCGTGCTGTGCTTCTTCGTCACTGAGCGAGGTGAGGCAGCGCGGACACCAGTGAATTACTCTGTGGCCGCGATAGATGAGCCCGCGCTCGTACAGCTGCACGAACGCTTCGCGCACCGCGCGCGAGAGCTCGGGCGAAAGTGTGTAAGCCGTCCGGTTCCAGTCGCACGACGCGCCGATGGCGCGTAGCTGCTGGAGAATCTCGCTGCCGGTCCGCTCGACGAAGCTGATGGTGCGCTCGACGAACGCCGCGCGCCCGAGATCGAATTTGGACTTTCCCTCGGCGGCGAGCTGCTTCTCGATAATGTTCTGGGTGGCGATTCCCGCGTGATCGGTGCCGGGCACCCAGAGCGCTTCGTCGCCCGCCATCCGGCGCCAGCGGATGATCACGTCCTGCACGGTGTTGTTGAGACCGTGGCCCATGTGCAACACCGAGGTCACGTTCGGGGGTGGCATGATAATCACGAACGGATCGCGATCGCCGCCGTTTCGCTTGCTCCGCTTTTCGTCGGCCGAAAACACTCCGGCCTCGACCCAGCGCTCATAGATGGCGCGCTCGGTCTGGCCGGGGTCGTGCTGTGCCGGCAGCTCGTGAAGTTCCTGTGTTGTGCTCATCTCTGGCGCAAGTTAACGGGCGCCATTTTCGCGGGTAAGACCGCGCGCTCTATGCAGTTCGGCGGGCGCTACTCGTTCGGCCGCGGTCTCCGAACGTCGGCGGGAGTGTTCTCAGGATCAGCCACGTGATCGGCCTTGGGAACTCCGCTCGGCGCCACCGCCGAGCCGTCGTTTCGACCGCCGCGCGCCGCCTTCTTGCTGGATTTGCGGCGCTCCGCCGTGTCGGGAATCTCGTCCGCCGCGGCCATGAAGGCGCGATCCTCTTTGAGCGAACGATCCTCTAAAACGGTGCGGGGATCGGCGTGCCGGTCGACTTCGGTTGAGTTGCCCTGTCGCCTGCGGCCCGTACCCACCTGCTGGCCCTCCCAATGCCGCTCCGTCAATGCCGGATCGCCGTCCTCGTAGCGATGCGCCGCGTCGTCGAACAAGTCTTCGTCGGTGCGAATCACGAGCCGGTTAACCACCGTCTCTACCCCCGGGACTCCGCGCGCCACCACGACGGCCTGGTGCGCTTCATCCTCGGAGTTTACCCAGCCCGTTAACTCGATGATTCCGTCTTCTACGGAGCCGATATCGACTGCTCGCTCGCTGAGCGTCGGATCGTTTCTGAACGCTTCGAGGACTCTCTCCTCGAGCTCCTCGGCACCGTTCAGAGATGATTTTGGCGTGTCGAAGTCATCGTCGAAGTCGGGATCGAATTCGTCTTCATCGAGGCCTTCGTAATTGGATTCCTCTTCCTCTGCACCCGTGCTGCCGCCGAAAGTGTCCTTGATCCTGTCGGTCAATCCCTTGAAGCCTCCGAATCGTTCCGCCATGAGCACACCGGCAGCGAAGCCGGCAGCGGCACCAATGGCGATGTAAAGTGCGTTACGCGGTGAAGATTCCTCTTCTTCCTCAGAGTAGATGTACGGTGGCTCGTCACGATAACGGAAGGGGGACATAGAGTGCCTGTAGCGAAGGGTTTCTGCAAACGATAGCTTAACGGGGAGCAAAAGAAAGGCCATCCGCAGTACTCGAAATTATACCAAAAATGTTGACGCTGAGGCTCCCCGACGGCGCCACCCGTGAAGCTCCCGAAGGCGCTCTACCGCGCGACGTCGTCGCATCGATCGGGCCGAGGCTGCTGCGCGATGCGATCGCGGTCGAGCTGGACGGAGAGGTGCTGGATCTCAACACTCCGCTGCGCAAAGGCGGAGCTTTCCGGGTAATTACGGAGAAGGATCCGGAGTCGCTCGCCGTGCTGCGGCATTCGGGCGCGCACATTCTTGCCACCGCTGTGCGCCGGCTCCGTCCCGACGCCAAGATCGGCTTCGGTCCGGCGATCGAAGACGGCTTCTACTACGACTTCGAGGTGGAAGAGCCGTTCACTCCCGAAGACCTCGACAAGTTCGATTCGGAGATGAAGAAGGTGATCGCGGAGAAATTTCCATTCGTCCGCGAAGAGGTGTCACAGGCCGCCGCCCGGAAACGGTTCGCCGACGATCCCCTGAAGCTGGAGAGACTGGGTGAGTTCTCCGCTGACGAGATCATCTCGACTTATACGGACGGTCCATTCATCGATCTCTGCCGTGGCCCGCATGTCCCCGACACCTCGTACCTCAAGAATTTCAGGCTGCTCCATACAGCAGGCGCATACTGGCGCGGCGACGAGCACCGCCAGATGCTCCAGCGCATTTACGCCACCGCCTTCTGGAAGAAGGAGGATCTGGAAGAGCATCTTCATCGCCTCGAGGAAGCGAAGCGGCGCGACCACAGGGTGCTCGCGCACCAGCTCGATTTGTATTCGACCGACCCCCGCGTCGGGCCTGGTCTGATCCTCTGGCATCCCAAAGGTGCGATCATCCGCAATGAGATCGAGGAGTACGAGAAGGGGCTGATTCTTCGTCACGGTTACGAGCTCGTATTTACGCCCCACATCGTGAATGAGAAGCTGTTTCAGATCTCGGGTCACCTCGAGAACTTCAAGGAAAACATGTTCGGCGCGATCGATGTCGAGGGCGTAGGCTATCGACCGAAGCCGATGAACTGCCCCGGGCACATATGCATCTATCAGTCTCACCAGAGATCGTATCGAGACCTGCCGATCCGGTACGCCGAGTTCGGCGCTGTGTATCGTTACGAGCGAAGCGGAGTGTTGCACGGGATGATGCGGGTGCGCGGCTTCACTCAGGACGACGCGCACATTTTCTGTACGCTCGATCAGGTGCCGTCCGAAATCGAGCGCTTGCTCGACCTCTGCGACGAGATGCTCAAGACCTTCGGCTACCCGTACACGATCGAGCTCGCCACTCGCCCCGACAAAGCCCTCGGCAGCCCCGAGCTGTGGAAGCAGGGGGAACAAACTCTGGCTGAAGTTCTACGAAAGCGCGGACAGAAGTACGCCCTCGACGAAGGCGGCGGCGCGTTCTACGGACCGAAGCTCGACTTCAAGCTGATCGATGCGATCGGACGAAAGTGGCAGGGCCCGACTGTGCAGCTCGACTTCAATCTCCCCGAGAGATTTGGCCTCGAGTACACCGGCCCCGACAATGCCCCGCATCGCCCGATCATGCTGCATCGCGTTCTGGTCGGCTCGATGGAGCGTTTCGTCGGCGGGTTGATCGAGCACTTCGCCGGTGCGTTTCCGCTTTGGCTGGCACCCGAGCAGGTGCGGGTCATACCGATCGCCGATGAGGTGAAGGGATTTGCGCAGTCAGTGGTGGAGCGCCTCAAGGCACGCGGCGTGCGCGTGCATCTCGACGATCGCTCGGAGACGCTGAACTACCGGATACGCGAAGGCGAGATGATGAAGATCCCGTACATGGCCGTCGTGGGAAAGCGCGAAGCCGAGGCAGATTCGATCGCGCTCAGAGTGCGCGGCGCGGGCAAGAAGCAGGAGGTCATGACCGTCGCCGACTTCATCGCCCGCGTCGAGGATGAGCTGGCAACGAGGGCGCTCAAGCCTTAGTCTCCAAACAATGTCGGAAATCCGCGGACTTCATCATGTGACCTGCATCGCCGGCGATGCGCAGGAAAACGTCGATTTCTATTCCGGCGTCCTCGGCATGCGTCTCGTGAAGAAGAGCGTCAACCAGGATTCGCCGGGCACTTACCACCTCTTCTACGCCGATGGCGACGGGCATCCGGGAACCGACATAACATTTTTCCCGTGGCCCGAGATGCCGCCCGCGAAAGCGGGAAGTGGTCTTACGATGGAAGTGTCGCTCGCCGTCCCGCTCGGCAGTCTGGACTACTGGTCCGAGCGTTTGGTCGAGCACGGAGTGGCCGTCGGGGAAGTGGAAATGCGCCGGCAGACTGCGGCGTTGCCGTTCTCGGATCCGCACGGATTGCCGGTCACTCTTCACGAGACAGCCGATGAGCGTGTGTTCACTCCATGGTCCGGCAGCCCGGTACCGGTGGAGCGACAGATTCGCGGGTTGCACTCCGTTCGACTTTGGGAGCGCGATCTCGCGGCTACGTCGGCATTTCTCACAGGCGTCCTGGGGTTTGTGGATCTCGGCCAGGAAACGGAGTGGACGGCTTTTGGTATCGATGGAGGAGCGTCTGGCTGCTACCTCGAGATTCAGGAGATCCCCGACGCCGACCGCGGCCGGTGGGGAACCGGCGGCGTTCATCACGTCGCGTGGCGGGTCCCTGACGTCGACACCGAGCTACAGGTCCGCGACCGCATAGAGCGCGCACGCCGCCGCCCGACCGAAGTCATCGACCGCTTCTGGTTCAAATCGGTCTATTTTCTCGAGCCCGGCGGGGTTCTCTTCGAGCTCGCCACCGACGGACCCGGTTTTGCCGTCGACGAGGATCCTGCTTCGCTTGGCGAGAAGCTCGTTCTCCCGCCGTGGCTGGAGCCGCACCGCACGGAAATCGAGTCGCAGCTCCCGTCACTTCATCCGCCCGTCTCACATCCGGTGACGGGTTAGCCGGAAGCCAGGGCCGCTAGGGCGCAGCCCCTGCCTCGACCGGCTCCTCGGTTACCGCGGGCTGCTGCCGCAGCACCCGATAAAGCACCTTCCCGATCTGGGTCTTGGGGAGCTCCGTCACGAACTCGTACCTACCCGGCACTTTGTAGGGCGCGAGCCTTTCACGGCAGAACGCCTTGAGCTCTGCTCCCGTCGTAGTTTGTCCGGGACGCAGAACGATCCACGCCTTCACCGTCTCACCGCGCATCTTGTCTGGCAGGCCGACGACGCCCACCTCGGCGACGGCCGGATGCGCCGAGATCACTTCTTCGATCTCCCGCGGCCACACCTGAAAGCCGGAGGTCTTGATGAGATCCTTTTTGCGGTCGACGAGGAAGAGGTAGCTATCTTCATCGAGATAGCCGAGATCTCCGGTGTAGAGAAGGCGTTCACCGCGCTCGTTGGTGCGGATCATCTCGCGCGTCTCGTCCGGCCTCTGCCAGTAGCCGTGCATTAGCTGTGGCGCCGAAATAACTACCTCCCCGGCCTCACCCTGCGGAACCGGTGTTGTCCCGTCTTCCGCATCGACGATCCGCACGTGCACATCGGGCAGCGGCATGCCGACCGACCCGATTTTCTTCTCGCCCCGCACTGGATTGGCGATCACCGCCATTTGCCCTTCGGTAAGCGAGTATCCCTCGATGATCACGCCGCCGGTCAGCTCCTCGAATCTCTTTTTCGTTTCCGCCATCAGTGCCGACGCACCGCAGAAGCACAGCTTGATCGACGTGAAATCGACTTTTCCCTCGCGCGCCATCGGATGATTCATGATTCCGTTGAGCAGGGTCGGGACAGCGCAGATGAACGAGGGTCTTACCTCGACGATCTCCTTCAGCACATCGCGGATCTCGCGGGGGTTTGGAATCAGCGCGATCGGATTGTGGTTTATGAGCGACAGACCCTGCACGCCGGTATTGCCGAAGGTATGAAAAAGCGGAAGAGGGAGCATGATTGTGTCGGTCCACTCCTGCACGGCGGAGCGAACCCATGACTGGAGCTGGAGCCCGGCGACCACCATTCCGCGATGAATGCCGAGGACTCCCTTGGGTGTGCCGGTAGTGCCGCCGCTCATCAGAATGACCGCCGGATCGTCGGGGGAGACCCCTCCCTCAGGACGGGGAGCGCGGCTGAAACGCCGCAGCAAATCGGTAAACCGATGGTCATCCCCGTGCAGCGAGATGCGGTCACCCTCCTTCTCCTCCTTGAGAAACGTGTAGGCGATGCGAAGGAGCGGCGGAAGGTATTCCTTGATGTTGGTGGTGACGATGCGCTTCAGCGAGGTGGTCGACTGAATCCCCTTCACCTTCCCGTAGAATCGATTCAGCACGACGAGAGTCTCGGCTCCGGTGGCGCGAAGCGCTTCGCCCATCTCGCGGTCACTGTAGGTGGGATTGAACGGGCACACGATCGCGCCAGCCTTCCACGCGGCGAACTCCGCGATCATGAACTGTGGACAGTTGGGAAGACACAGCGCGACCCTGTCTCCGCGCTTTACGCCAATTGCGACAAACGCGGCCGCGAGCGAATCGCTCTCTTCCTCGAGCTGGCGATAGCTGACTTTTGATCCCTTGAATAGCAGAGCCGGCCGATCGGGCCAGTTGCGTGCTGCCTCCGTCAGGTAATCCAGCAGAGTCCGCTCGGGGTATGGCTCGAGGGTGGTTGGGACACCCTCGTCGTAACCCTGGAGCCAGGTGGGTGCGGTCATGATGACCTCCGTGAGACCAGTGGGAGCCAGCGGAGCGCTCTGTTATTCGGCGCGGTCGCTAGCCTTGCTGATCCAACAATGCGCCGCGGGAAGGCGTGGCGCTGTACGTAATGCTACGTAGTCGGAGGGGTATCTATCCCGCCCACGCAGGTCCTTTCGGTCTGAACATTTTTCCTCCGATCATTCAACAATGCGAGCGGACGACCCGCGCGGGCGCTGCCGCTTGATCGCCGACAAGCCGGGACGAGGACGCATGCGGCGATGCCGCAAGCAGGGATCGCGCGTGCATTCCTCGCCCCGCTACGTACTACTTGGCGCGGGTGCCGATGCTGTTGAGGACTAGCACCGAATCCGCTGTCTTTACTTTGTAGTGCGCGGTGTTGGTGCCGACCAGGTTTCCGCCTTGAAGCCGCAGTCCGCCGTTGGTGGTAACCTGGACTCCTTTGCGACGCACGCTCGGAAATGGGCCGGCATCGATCTCAATGCTGTCGCCGGCGAGGGTGATTCTCGCCGCGACTGGCGCGCGCCCGGGGAACTTGATCGTCCAACCCGTGGTACCCGACGTCGCGGTGAGGATGTACGTCGTCGGAGTGGTGTCGCCGGTGACGGGCACTGAGCGCACGTCCCACTTGCCGGCCACATCGGCGAGGTTGATGGGTGCAGGTGCAGTGGTGGTGGTGCTTGCGCTCGAAGAGGCCATCATACTGCTCGTGTCAGTCGCGGCAGTATCGTCCTTCTTGGCGCAGGCGGCGAGGACCGCAGCGCTGCAGCAGATCGCGATGCGGGTGGAGCGGTGCAGCGTGAACATGGAACCCCCGTGTGAGGATGACGGACGGCTGTCGCCCGGCTCCGTGCCGAGCCGTGCGAACGTAAGCCCGAGCGTCGGTTGCTGCAAGAGAGGGCGGCTATGGACTAACTGCGCGCCGCGGTCGACCGCCTTTTCCGCCGTATCAGCCAGAACGCGAGAGCCACCACCAAGAGCCCGAGAATCGCCCAGCCTACCGGCCCAAGGAATTTGTGAATTTTCGTGAAATTCCGGCCTAGAAGCCGGCCCGCGACGGCGAGAACGGTGCACCACACTAGCGTGCCGATGAAGTTCGCGAGAAGAAAGAGCCCGATATTCATCCGCGCAACGCCGGCGGGGATCGAAATCAGTCCGCGAACGCCCGGCAAAAGTTGTCCAAGGGTTACGTCGAGGAAACTGTTTCCGGAGAAGCGTTCCGCCACGCGGTCGAGATCTTTTCCGCGCAGCAGCACCCATTTGCCATAGCGCTCGATCCACTTTCTGAGACGATCCTCACCGAGCGCGTACCCAGCATAGTAAAGAGGGAGGGCACCGAGGACGGATCCGAGGGTACCGGCGATGATCACGCCGAAGAGCGTCATCTGATCGCGCGTCGTCTTGAAACCGGCGAGCGGCATTATCAGCTCCGATGG
>DASZZU010000182.1:0-1798 GCA_035544855.1 Gemmatimonadaceae bacterium
AAGCTCACTCCGCCAATGATCGCGCCGACCATCGAGAATGCGGTCAGCGCGGCGCGCTTCTGCGGTGAGAACCCCCAATCGCGCTGGAGAAAGGTGGGGTACATGTCCTGGGTGCCGTGGGAGACGAAGTTCATGCCAGCCATGAGGAGCGTGAGATAGAGAAAGAGCTTCCAGTGCGAGAGGATTCCCCGCCCGAGACTGCTCCAATCCTTGTGTCTGGTGCGCTCCCAAACCTCAGATTCGTGAACCCGGTACCGAACGAACAGCGCGAGCAATGCCGGCAGTCCGCCGATGAAGAACATCGGTCTCCAGCCCCAGCGCGGGAAAACGAAGAAGTAGCAGACGGCAGCGAGGAGATATCCCGTCGCGTATCCCTCCTGAAGTAGTCCGGAGAGCACTCCGCGCTGGCGCGCTGGCGCTTTCTCCATCGCCAGCGACGCGCCGACTCCCCACTCGCCGCCCATGCCGATTCCGAACAGCGCGCGCAGGATGAAGAATGTCGCGAAGCTCGGAGCGAGGCCGGACAGAACCTCCACGATCGAGAAGAAGACCAGATCGATCATCAGAGGCAGCTTCCGTCCGTAACGGTCGGCCATCAGTCCGAAGATGAACGCCCCGACGGGACGGAAGGCGAGCGTCACAGTGATCGTGAGCGCCATCTCGGCGTCAGTCTTGTGGAACTCCTTCGCGATTGCCGTCAGTGCAAAGACGACGAGAAAAAAGTCGAAGGCGTCGAGAGTCCAGCCGAGGAAGCTGGCGAAGACGGCGGCGCGGTGGCCGCGTGGCGCGGCGCGGGAGAGCGAGGACGGAGTTATCGCGTCGATGCTTGCCATGCGCAAATATGCGCGAATCGCGATGTCAGAGGAATAAGTCGGGACTGATGTCCGAGCGTTATTCTTATGCTGTGCGAACTCCGCTCAACTTTCTTTGCCTGGCGATTGCGATCTCGTGTGTGCCGCACTCGCGCAGCGTCAAGAGCGTTGCCGTTGCCCCGCCAGTCAATACGGCGGAAACAGAGATCGCGCCTGACGCGGTAGCAGACACTCTTCTCGCCAATGTTCAGTCACTGGATCCCACGATTGTCGTTGACCTCCGATATGCGACCCCGAACAATTTTACGGGTGCGCCCCTTCCAGGATATCAGGCCAATCGCGCGTACCTGAGACGCGAGGCCGCGGCAGCGCTCGCGCGTGTCCAGCGCGATCTGCGGCCGCAGGGACTCGCACTCAAGATCTTCGATGCCTACCGTCCAGTGCGCGCGACGCTGGCGATGGTGGAGTGGACGGAGCGCGTTCACCGATCCGACCTTCTCAGAGACGGCTACATCGCCAGCCGATCCCGGCACAATCTCGGTCTCGCGATCGATCTCACCTTGATCGACCTCGCTACGGGCCGAGAGCTCGAGATGGGAACGCCGTTCGATACCTTCTCAGCGGCGGCTCACACGGCGAACGCGACCGGAGTCGCCGCGGTGAGTCGGCAGAAGCTCAAGGCCGCGATGGAAGCCGAGGGCTTCGTGAACTACGACCAGGAGTGGTGGCACTACATCTTCAACGTGCCGAACCCTCTGCGCTTTGATCGTCCGATTAGGTAGCTGACTCTACCCCCGCGGCTGCAACGGCGGCCTCATCTGCTTTGCGGCGACTCGGAATGGAGAAGCAGAATGCGGTACCATCGTCCAGGAATTCAGCCCACGTCCGCCCGCCTATCGAAGCGGCCGTCTCTCGGACGATGCTGAGACCCAATCCCGTTCCGTCGATGCCACCCTGAGTATCCTCATGGGCGCGGAAGAACCGCT
>DASZZU010000183.1:0-7524 GCA_035544855.1 Gemmatimonadaceae bacterium
CACCGGCGCGGGCTCCACCGTAGCCGCCAAACGCCGCGATCACGACGAATTGTTTGCCGTTCACCTCATACGTGATCGGGGTCGCGTTGCCGGAGTTCACCATCACCGTCTCCCATAACAGTTTGCCCGTATCCTTATCGAAGGCCCGAAATTTCTTGTCGAAGTTCGTCGCACCGATGAAGACCAAACCGCCGGCAGTTACTATGGGGCCGCCATAATTCTCGGTACCCGTGTCCTTCAGACCTTGCTCGGCGAGTTCCGGATACTCACCGAGAGGAATCTTCCAGGCATATTCTCCAGAATTCAAATCGATCGCATTCAATGTCCCCCAGGGCGGCGCCACCGCAGGATAGCCGTCGGGGTCGTACCACCTATGGTACCCGGTGAAGTTGTATTTCATGTCGGTGGGTGAAGGCGCGCTTGACGTCGCTTTTTTCGCCACGCCGCTCATGACGTACTGAACAAGCTGAGCCAGCGCCCGCGGCGAAAGAGAAGAAGAGCCCGGCATGCGACCTGATCCATTCCGGATAATCTCGGCAACTTGTGCGCGCGTGCGCCGTGTCGCGATGCCGACGAGCGATGGAGCCACCGAACCGCCCGACATGTTCTCCGCGTGACAGGCCGCGCACCGATTGAGATACGTCTGAGGGCCCAGATTTGCCGCCGGCACCGTGCGGCGCATGCTCGACGTCCACGCGAGATCGTTGGCGTTCACATATAACACGCCGGTATTTGGATCGACGGCAGAGCCACCCCATTCTGCCCCGCCATCAAACCCCGGGAAGATCACGGTTTCTTTGCCGACCATCAACGGGACAAACAGCCCTTCGTTGCGGAACGTCTTGAACTGCTCGAGCGCCCACTGGTGCGCCTGCGGCGTTCGGGTGGTCAACATGTCTTCGGTCAACAGTTGCCGGGCATATGGCGCAGGCTTCAACGGAAACGGCTGGGTCTGGGCCGCGACCTCGCCCTCGACCGTGCTCGGCGGAACGTGCCGGTACTCAATCGGGAACAGTGGCGTGCCGTTGGCGCGATCGAACAGGAACACGAAGCCGTGCTTGGTCGTCTGCGCCACCGCATCGACGCTCTTCCCGTCACGCTTGACCGTCACGAGCGTCGGGGGCGACGGAAAATCGCGATCCCAGATATCGTGCTTGACGCCTTGAAAATGCCAGATGCGTTTGCCGGTTGCCGCATCAAGTGCCAGCAGCGTATTGGCGAACAGATCGTCGCCGACACGGTTGGCGCCGTAGAAATCCGCCGAGGCTGATCCGGTGGGCACGTAAACGAGCCCACGTTTCACATCGACCGCCATACCAGCCCAGTTGTTAGCCGCTCCGGTGTACGTCCAGGCCTTTTTCGGCCAGGTCTCGTAGCCGTACTCGCCGGGACGCGGAATAGTGTGGAATGTCCAGTGAAGTCGTCCGGTGCGGACGTTGTAGGCGCGGATGTCTCCGAACGACGCCGGCAGGACCTCCGACGTCCGGCCACCAACGATGTACAAATCCTTGTAGATGACACCCGGTGTGGTCAGGCTGACTGACTGCTGTTTGGGATCCCGGTCCAAATCGTAATGAAGGTCGATGCGGCCGCCACGCCCGAAATCGGGGAAGGGCTTGCCGCTGACGGCGTCAACCGCGTAGACGTACCGACCAAACGCGGCCAGCAGCCTTTGCTCTTTCCCGTCTGTCCAGTAAGTGAGGCCGCGAACGGCTGTTCGTCCTCTCGAATTCCAGGACCACTTCAATTTCCCCGTCGCGCCGTCGAGCGCCACAACGCTGCTCCCGGGCGTAACGCTATACAGAATGCCGTTGACGACGATCGGTTGGGCCTGAAAGCGACCGTTCGGCGGGCCTTCACTCGGATCGAATTGCCAGGCCACTTGCAACCGACCGACATTGGAGCGATCGATTTGCGTCAGCGGCGAGTAGCGCGTTCCTTCGGGATCGCCACCGTAAGCCGGCCAATCGCGTCCCGCGCCGTGGCCCTCCTGCGCACCCAGAACAGTGACAAGGAACAGGAAAGTGAGAGTCCCCGCGCTCACGGTGAGAATCTGGCTGGTTTTGGTGCGGCGGTCAGTACGCATCGGTTGAGGATCGCCGGACGTGCCTGATCAACGTGGAATCGGCGGCGACCTTCGTCAAATCTGGGATCGATCTGAGCGATTGGTTAGGTATGGGCGCGTTCGGGCATTGCGCTCGATTACACCTAGTCCTTCCGGTTCCGTATCTCCGCCAGCTTCGCCAGCTTCGCCTGCTGCGGCGCCGTGAGCGTGTTCTTGATGCGCACCATCAGCGAGATCTGCGCCTTCTTGATCTCGCGCTCCAAC
Source organism: Gemmatimonadaceae bacterium (assembly GCA_035544855.1). Lineage (GTDB taxonomy): Bacteria > Gemmatimonadota > Gemmatimonadetes > Gemmatimonadales > Gemmatimonadaceae > UBA4720. The sequence goes on from DASZZU010000183.1 coordinate 2,330, forward strand.
GCGAGAATGCGGTCGGCCTGCTCGAGGACCTGCGTCTCGTCCACCTGCGTACTCTGAAGCAGACGGCCCATCTTCTCGCTCTCGGCGCTCAGCTTCCACTGCACATCCATGAACTTGGCCTGCGCCTGCTGAACGGCGGACGTGAGCGCCGTGCGCTGCGCGTCCTGCAGTCCGATTTCAGTTTGGTGCTGCATCACCAGCTCCGGGGCGAAGAAGTTACGCCCCCAGTCGTCCGGGCCCGGGCCCGGGCCGCGCTGTCCCGGCCGCGGCCCCTGCGCCGCGAGGCTCGCGGCGCAGAGCACAAACGCGAACGCAAGAATTGAACGTCTCATGGTCAGGCTGCTCTCTTGAAAGGTGTAGGAATCATCGTGTCGAGAACGGACGCGCCAAGCGCGGGCATCGCACCGAGCAGCTCGCTGCCTGGAGTCCGGAGGAGGACGTCCGTTGGCGCGCGCCAGGTCACGATCGTGGGCGTGATCGCGGACGGCGAGAACGATCGCGCATGCGCTAGCCAGACCGCGGCGATCGCTACGGCCGCCGCCGCTGCGCGAAGCGGCGACGAAGCTCGCTCTCGTCCATTGCACGCTCCTCGGCTTCGGCGCCTCCGAATATGGGTGGCGTGAGCACTGATCTCATATGACAGGGGACGGTGGTTGCCGGCCTAGTTGACACTCCTGAGTACGTCACCTTAGCGTTCGGGTATGATGCGGATCACTGTAATCCTATCAATCTTCGCGGTCCTCGCGTGTTCCACCGCGACCTCGACGCCCATCACCGAAGTTGTCGGGACATGGGGCGGTGACAATGTCGGGTTGATTGTGAGTGACACCGATGTACACGTCCATATCGGGTGCACACTCGGCGACGCCCTCGGCCCAATTCGCCCCGACGCGAATGGCCGGTTCGAAGCCAACGGGACCTACAACGTCGACGCGTATCCAATCGATCGCGGGATCATCCATCCGGCCCAGTTCACCGGACAGATCACCGGACAGACGATGACGCTGACGGTCTCGCTCACCGATACCGCGCGGGTTTTAGGCCCGGTGACCCTGATTTATGGGAAGGAGCCGAAGATGGGGCCGTGTCCTATATGCAGGGTGCCGCCCAATCGGCCACAATAGTCGTCTTTGGATCAACGCTCTTGTCGGCCCGAGCGCCTCCAAGAACTCTTCACGAAGAACCTCGCCCGGATGCACAGGAGGGCGGTTGGTGGGAATACGGAGCATGCTCAGTAACCTCGACTAATTTTGCGAAACCCAACGAACTAATAATGCCCAACAATTGCTGACTGACGACTCGCGCTAGTGGTAATCAGTTATCTCAACGTCTTCGGCACCCTTGGCTGTCCAGACAAAGCAAACGCGGTATTGGTCGTTGATGCGGATACTTTGCTGTCCGGCGCGATCCCGCTTTAGTTTCTTGAGCTCGTTGCCGGGCGGTACCCTCAAATCGGTGAGCACTGCGGCCGCGAGCGCCTCCAGGGTAAGAGAAACCTTGACACACCGCCCGCCGCCCATCATTATTTCCTCGTCCTCTGCACGTCAGCCACCTTCGTCATCCGATGAACACATTCGCGCTCAACTTGATTTGTCCCATCAGCATGTGCGGCTCTCCCTCAGGAGAGACGGACCGGCGCGTGCGTGCAAGGTGCACCAGCGCTTGAGCTGACCAGAGAACCTTTCTGTACGCTGCCGGCCCTCTCTCACCGAGAGGGCCGGTTTTTTTTGTCTCGTCGCCATCCCCCCCCCGCTGTACCACTCATTCCGGAGCAGGACACATGAGCACCACGATCGAGCAGGAGCACACCGCCGGCATTGGAACCCGCGCGATTCACGTCGGCCAGGAGAAGGCTGACCCGGCGACAAACGCGCGCGCCGTCCCCATCTACGCCACCACGAGCTACGTCTTCGACAGCCCGGAGCACGCCGCGAGCCTGTTCGGCCTCAAGCAGTTCGGGAACATCTACACCCGCATCATGAACCCCACCACCGACGCCTTCGAGCGCCGCATCGCCGATCTCGAGGGCGGGGTGGCGGCGGTCGCGACAGCGAGCGGGCAGGCGGCGCAGACGCTTGCGCTCCTCAATCTCGCGCAGGCGGGCGACTCCATTGTCTCCTCCTCCTCGCTCTACGGCGGGACCTTCACCCTGCTCAAATACACCCTCGCGCGGCTCGGCATCACGACGCGCTTCGTGGACGGAAACGACCCGGCGGCGTTCGCGGCCGCGATCGACGAGACGACAAAGGCGGTGTACGTGGAGACCATCGGCAATCCGGGGCTCGATGTGTCCGACTTGCGCGCCGTCGCCGACGTGGCGCACGCGGCGGGGGTGCCGCTAGTTGTCGACAACACCTTTGCGACGCCCTTCCTCACTCGACCGATCGAGCACGGTGCGGACATCGTGCTGCATTCGGCGACGAAGTGGATCGGCGGTCACGGCAACAGTATCGGCGGCGTCGTGGTGGACGGCGGCCGCTTCGACTATGCCGCGTCACCGCGCTTCCGCAGCTTCTACGTCGATCCCGAGCCCGCATATCATGGACTCTCATTCTCCGGCGTATTCGGGAACTTCAACGGCGCCAACATCGCCTTCGCGATTCGCCTGCGGGTACTCCTGCTGCGCGACATAGGGGCGGCGCTCTCGCCCTTCAATTCCTTCTTCTTCATCCAGGGTCTAGAGACACTCCAGCTCCGCATCAAGCGCCACTCGGAGAACGCACTCGCGCTGGCGCGATTCCTCGAGGGCCATCCGGCCGTGCGGTGGGTGAGCTACCCCGGCCTTCCCTCCCACCCGACCCATAGCACGGCGAAGCGCTACCTGTCCGGCGGCTTCGGCGGCGTGCTCACCTTCGGCGTGCTCGGCGGCGAAGAGGCGGCGAAAAAGGTGATCGCCGCGTCGAAGCTCTTCTCGCTCGTCGCCAACGTCGGCGATGCGAAGAGCCTGATCATCCACCCGTGGAGCACGACGCACCAGCAGCTGGAGCCGGTCGAGCGCGAAGCGGCCGGGGTCACCGCCGACCTGATCCGTCTCTCGGTGGGGATTGAGGACGTCGCCGACCTCCAGCACGATCTCGACGTCGCGCTTCGCGGAGCCCTCGGCCTGTGACGGTCGGCCCGACGCTCGTCGATGCCGACGTCGCGACGCGCGACGCACTCGCTCCGGCGGCGGAGAGGGGTGAGCTGGCGCGTCACCGCTGTGTGCAGCTCCTCGACCGCTTCGAGTTGGAGAGTGGCGAGGTGCTGCGCGAGGTGGAGCAGGCCTATTTCCTGGATGGATCGCTGAACGAGGCGCGCGACAACCTCGTCGTCGTCTTCCATGCCCTCACCGGCTCCGCCGACGCGGTGGGCGACTGGTGGCGGGACGTCGCCGGTCCCGGCCACGCGATCGATACGAATCGCTACGCCGTGCTATGTACCAACCTGCTCGGCTCGTGCTACGGGACGACCGGGCCAGCCGATCCCGCGCGTCGACCCTTTCCCGACGTTACGACGCGCGACATGGCCCGCCTGGTGGGACAGCTGGTGGAATCACTTCACGTACCGTCGGTCGCGCTCGCGATCGGCGGCTCGCTGGGCGGGATGGTGGCAATGGAGTTCGCGGCGATTTATCCCGGACTCACCCGCAACGTCGTGGTGCTGGCAGCGCCGGCCGAGCATCCGGCGTCGGCGATCGCGTGGAGTCACATCCAGCGGCGCGCGATCGCCGCGGCGGGCGAGGAGGGGCTCGAGATCGCGCGCATGATCGCGATGATGACCTATCGCACGGCGGGCGAGCTGGCCGACCGGTTCGGCCGCGCGGCGCACGAGGCTGGGGGATTCGCGGTCGAGCGCTACCTGTCGCGGCATGGCGAGAAGCTCCGCGCCCGCTTCGACGTGCACACTTATCTGACGCTGCTCGGCGCGATGGACAGCCACGACGTCGGTCGCGGCCGCGGCGGCGTCGCAAGCGCGCTGCGTCCAGTGAAGGGGAAGATCATCGGGGTCGGAATTCCGGGTGATCTTCTCTACGATCCACTCGACGTGCGGCGCTGGACCGAGGCCGCGGGCGCCGAGTATCGGGAGATCGCATCGCCAATGGGGCACGACGGATTCCTGCTCGAGGGGGCGCAGGTCTCCGCGCTCTTGCGGGAAGTGCTCGCGGGACTAACTGCAACTGCAACTGAAGACTACCTGCCGGGTGCGGTCGGCGGGCAGGCTGACGGCCGCGGGCTGCACCAATCATCGAACGGGACGCGGCCCCACGCCGGCGAGTCGACGCGAACCGCGCGGGCTGACGTCGTCATCCTCGGCTACGGCCGTATCGGGCGCGAGCTCGCTCGACAGCTCGATGGTGCGACGGGGCGGAGCGGGGTGCGCGTCGCCGCCGTGATCGATCGCAGTGGATTCGTCCTCGACCCGGATGGCCTCACGGGGCCGCGTCTCGAGACTCTCGCGCGTTCCAAGGAGTCAGGGATCTCGCTGGCCGATGCACCCTCCGGTGTGCGCGCGACTGCATCCGAGGCGCTCACGTCGATACGGCGGCTCAGCCTCTCTCGACCGATTCTCGTCGACCTCACCGCAAGCGACACGATCCTGGAGCTGGAGGGGGCGATCGCGGCGGGAATGGATCTCGTGCTGGCGAACAAGCGACCGCTCGCCGACCGGCGTGACACCACGCGCGGACTCGCGCGTCATGCCGCGGCGCACGGGCGGCGCATCTTGCATGAAGCGACGGTCGGCGCCGGCCTGCCGCTGCTGGACACCATCAGCAAGCTCCAGGAATCGGGCGACGAGGTGCTGGGGATCGAGGGCTGTCCGTCCGGAACGCTGGGCTATCTGTTCGGTGAGATCGGACGCGGCACGCCGTTCTCCACCGCACTGCGCGCGGCGATGGTGCTCGGCTACACGGAGCCGGATCCGCGCGAGGATCTCTCGGGGATGGATGTCGCGCGCAAGGCGCTCATCCTGGCGCAGCTCCTGGGCTACGAGGGAACGCTGGACAAGGTGGAGGTGGAGTCGCTCGTGCCCGATGGACTGCGCTGCGTGACCGCCGCGGAGTTCCTCGCGCGGCTCGAGGAGCTCGACGCCGTCTGGCGCGAGCGCGTCGTGGAGGCGCACGCTAGTGGCCGCGTGCTCCGGTATCGCACGACCGTCACCCCGCAAAGTGTGCGCGTCGGTCTCGTCGCGGTGGATGTGTCGAGCTCCTTTGCGAC
>DASZZU010000184.1:0-3165 GCA_035544855.1 Gemmatimonadaceae bacterium
GCCAGCCGAGGCGTACCGATCACGCATTTCGGTGGGAATCTGCCGCTGGTCGGCAATGAGGAGCGCTCGGGCCAGAGGCGCGTCCTCACCAAAGGTCTTGTCGATCGAACGCCCGGCGCGCGTCCGGATTCGTGTGAGCAAATCCGTCGGAGGGGAAGATTTCGCGCGGGCGAGCGGACGCTCAGGCGGAGCCGCAGTTGTTGCGATGAGGGCCGCGCCGACAAACGCGAGCACCACGCCAGCGCGTTCGAACCGTCTCCTTGCAGCCGCCACGGCGACCCCGGCAATGGCGGCGGCGACTGCAACCCACGCAATGCCGCCGAATCCGGCAAGAAGTCCGGCTGAGTAAGAGAGATATGTCGCGGTGATGAGGGGCAGTCGCGCTCCACTCCGAGGTTCATCACCCTAAAGTCTCAGGCGGAAGCCCCCACAATCATTCGCCGCCTGGCGGAATCGATCCGCGATGCCCAAGCGTGCCGCGATCGCGACTAAACAGCCATCGGAAGCGGTGCGCGCTGACCCACTAACCGACCGATGAATGTCGATCCGGTCGTGCCGGTGAGCTCGACGTTCAAATAGCGCCCAATCAGGGACACGTCGCCGGGAATCATCACCGTTTTGAAGTCGCGCGTGCGCGACTGGAGCAGTCCGCCCCTCCGAGCTGCCTTCTCGACCAGCACTTCCCGCCGCTCTCCAATGAGCTTGACATTCCGCTCACGCGTCCCGCCGCGGACAGTGGCAATGAGACGCGCCAGTCGTTCGCTCGCGACCTCGTCGGACACAGACTCGGCGGCGGGAAACCGTGTGGCGGGTGTGCCATCACGCGGCGAGAATTTGAACGTGTACGCGTCGTCGAATCCAACTGCTTCCACGGCGGTCAGAGTCTCGGCGAAGTCATCTTCGGTTTCGCCCGGAAAGCCGACGATGATGTCCGTCGAGAGCGCCAGATCGGGAATCGCCGCCCGCAACTCTTCGACGCACTCCATGTATCCCTCGCGGGTATATCGCCGCAACATGCGCTTGAGCGTGCGGCTGGACCCGGACTGCATCGGGAGATGTACGTGCTCGCAAACGCTTGCGGTTTCCGCCAGCGCGCGAATGACACGCTCGCTGAAGTCGTTCGGATGCGGGCTGGTGAACCGGAGCCGCTTCACTCCCGGTACGCTCCCAACCGCTCGAACTAGATCGGCGAAGTCATGCTCGCCATCGAAGTACGAGTTCACCGTTTGTCCGAGCAACACGATCTCGGAGATTCCCGAAGCGACGACAGCCTCTGTCTCGCGCAGCACCTCGGCGAGGCGGCGACTGCGCTCCGGCCCTCGCGTCGTCGGCACGATGCAGTAAGTGCATCTGTAATCGCAGCCCCGCTGCACCGGTATCCACGCTTTGACACCCTCGAAGCGGCGCGGTGTGAAATCCTCGTAGTGCTCTTCGAGGTCGAAATCGGTGGCGGTCGTCCGCACGCCGCTCCGCGCGCTCTCGATCAGAGAGGGAAGATTCCGATATCCGTCCGGCCCAATAACGAGGCTCACGTGCTTCGCGCGGTGGAGGAGCTGAGAGCCGAGTCTTTGCGCCATGCAGCCGGTCACGCCGAGCACGGCGTCATGCTTCATGCGGCTCTTCATCTCGCCAAGGCGCCCCATCACCCGCTGTTCCGCGTGCTCGCGTATCGCGCACGTGTTGATGAGAATGACGTCTGCGCTATCCGGCTCCGCCACCGACTCGTAGCCTGATTCGACCAGCTTCCCGAGCATGAGCTCGGTGTCGCTGACATTCATCTGGCAGCCGTAGGTCTCGATGTAGACTGTTGGGCGTGGAGGCTGGAGCATTGACGGTGAGTAACGAGTGAGAGCGCGCTGAAAGATAGTACTGGCCTCCGAGCAGTCCAAACGCGTCGGGCCGCGCTTACCGCGAGGAGCCCGAAGACGCAGTCGTGGTGTTGGTACCGTGCGAGCTGCTTTCCGGCAGCGTGGGATCAGATGGGAGCTCAACGTAGAAAGAGCTCCCCCTACCCTCCTCGCTCTTCACCCAGATGCGCCCGCCGTGCCGCTCGACCACGAGCTTGCAGAATGTCAGGCCTAGTCCGGAGCTCCGTGTTCTCGGTGACCGCGGCATCTCCACCTGTCCGAACTTTCTGAAGATAAGATCGTGATACTCGGGCGGAATTCCGGGGCCGTTGTCGCTGACCGTGAACAGTACTCCATTCCGGGCCCTGCGCGCGCTGAGCTCGAGATGCACGGGATGCGACGAGTGGGTCACCGCGTTCTGAATGAGGTTCGAAAACACGCGCTTGATCAATCCCTTATCGCCGGCGAAAACCGGCGCATCGTCGGCGACGGATACCGACGCGGTCGCTCGCTCCTGCTGGAAGCGGTGCCCCCATTCGTGAACCAGCTCGGCCAGGAGCGCTCCCGGTGCCATTGACGCCAAAGTGAGCGAGATGCGCGCCTCCTCTATTCTTGCGACCTCGAGGATGTCATCGATCAGCGCGAGAAGATCTTCCGACTTCGTTTCCGCGTCGCCAATCGCGGCTTTCTGCGGCATAGTCACGGAACCGAAGTCGCCGTCGGCGAGCATCTCGAGCGTCGCGAGCACAGATGTCAGCGGCGTTTTGAGATCGTGCACGATCATCTTCATCAGATCGTCGCGCACCTTCTCCAGCTCGCGAAGCTTACGCAGGCTGTCCTCCAGCGCGTCGGTTGCGGCCTTGAGCTTGAGCAGGCTCCGGACGCGTGCACCGAGTACGAGGCGATTGTGGGGCTTGGTAAGAAAATCGTCTCCACCGGCTTCGATGCCCCGCAGCCGGTCGCTCGTGTCGTTGAGCGCGGTGACGAATATCACCGGAATGCGCGAGGTTCGCGGATCACGCTTGATGCGGCGGCACACCTCGAAGCCGGTCGACCGGTCGTCGACGCCGAGGTCGCCGGCCGGCATCGACACGTCGAGGATGCAGAGGTCGGGATGATGCTCGAATGCCGCCGCGACGGCGGACGGTCCATCGACGGCGGTTATCGTCTCGTAACCGAGGCTGTCCAATTGGGCGAGCAACAGCTCGACGTTGGCGGGAATGTCGTCAGCAACGAGAATGACCTCGGGCTTAGCATTCGCGCCATCAGCCATATCAGGGTGAAACCCTCAAGCCGAAGCTGAGAATGAGGCCTCTCT
>DASZZU010000185.1:0-11057 GCA_035544855.1 Gemmatimonadaceae bacterium
CATCGTCTCCTCAGCGGGGACGTGGCATTCTCCCAGCTCGGATTGATTGTCGTTGACGAGGAGCATCGCTTCGGTGTCAAACACAAGGAGCGCCTCAAACGACTTCGACTCGACACTGACGTATTGACTCTCACCGCGACGCCAATTCCGCGCACGCTGCACCTCTCGCTGGCTGGACTGCGCGACATGACTCTCATGCAGACGCCGCCCCGCGACCGGTCGCCTGTGCTCACCTATGTCGAGCCGTGGGATGACGGCCTCATCGACGAAGGAATCTCGCGCGAGCTCGATCGCGGAGGTCAGGTCTTCTTCGTCCACAACCGGATCGAAACGATTGACGGAATGGCCGAGCACATTCGCCGGGTCGTTCCACGTGCGCGCATCGGCGTCGGCCACGGTCAGATGCGTGAACGCGAGCTCGAGGAAGTCATGCGCACATTCGTGGACGGCGAGATCGACGTCCTGGTGTCGACCATGATCGTCGAGTCAGGACTCGACGTTCCGAACGCGAACACGATGTTCGTCAACCGCGCGGACACGTTCGGATTGGCGCAGCTCTACCAGCTGCGCGGCCGCGTGGGGCGGTCTCATCGGCGCGCGAGCTGCTACCTGCTCGTGCCCGATTCGATCGACGAGGACGCGAACCGCCGCCTCACCATTCTCGAGCATCACACCCAGCTCGGCTCCGGATACCAGATCGCCCTCAAGGATCTCGAGCTGCGTGGGGCGGGGAATCTCCTCGGTCCCGAGCAGTCGGGGTTCGTCCACGCCGTTGGATTCGACATGTACCTTCGCATGCTCGACGAGACAGTCAAGCGCGTTTTGCGCGGAGACGACGCGCCCAGGCTTCAGCCGGCGGAGGTATCGCTCGACGTGCCGTCCTACTTGCCCGACGACTACATCACTTCACAGGACGCCAAGCTCGACATCTACCGCCGACTCACCCACATGACGGATATCGCCGAGATCGAAGCGCTGCGCGAGGAGGTGCGCGACCGTTTTGGAGTGCTGCCGGAGCCCGCCCGCGCCTTCTTTGCCACGGCCATCCTCCGCATCGTCGGCGGCGCGTCCGACATCGAGTCCGTGCTGGTGCGCGGAAACGAGGCCCGCATTACATTTCGCGAGCACGCAGTGCCCCGCATGAAGGGGATTTCGGCGGCGTTCCACGAGGTACAGTTCCAGGCGGAAGTGCGACGCGCGCATCCGCTTTCCCTCAAGCTCACCCGTCTTGGAGGAGCTGAGATGCTCGATGGACTTGTCCGCGCCTTGACGACGCTGCGCCCCGCCTGACGACAGTTAACCCGCACTTTGGAAAAATGAAACGTACTTTCGCTATCGCTGCTGCAGCGGCTTTTACACTCTCCGCATGTTCCGGTCTGAGGGACGCGCTCAACGCCCACACCAACTGGGTCGCCCGCGCAGGGAGCGCTGAGCTCTCCGTCACTCGACTCGCGACGCTGCTTGGGAAATCGCGCGCGCCGATCCGGAAAGACATCGCCAAGTCGATCGCCAACGTGTGGGTGGACTATCAACTTCTCGGCGTTGCGGCGGCGCACAACGATTCGCTCAGCGATCCCAAGCTGATCGACGAAGCGATGTGGCCGGCTATCGCCAACCTCAAGGCCCGGAAATGGTACGACATCGTTTCCAAGACCTGGGGTATAGAGGACACCACCGCGGCGCAACGCCAGTGGGCGTCCGGCGACATTCTCGCCGCCGATCACATTCTTCTGTTGACCCAGGGAATGAACGACGCGCAAAAGGTCGACGTGAAAAAGAAAGCCCAGGCGATACGCGCGAAGGTGAACTCAGCCAACTTTGACTCGACGGCTAGGGCCAGCAGCCAGGACCAGCAGACGGCCCCCAAAGGCGGATCTCTGGGAATCTTCCCCAAGGGCACGATGGTTCCCGAGTTCGAGAAAGCGCTGCAGGCGCTCAAGTCCCGGGAGATCTCGCCGGTGATCCAGACGAACTACGGCTACCATATCATTCGTCGTCCGACATACGATCAGGTGAAGAGCCAGCTTCTGCTCGCATCCAAAGGTCGCAGCGTCGCGATAGCGGAGAGCACCTACCTGGCGAAGCTCGAAACGAACGGCAAGATCGACGTGAAGAAAGACGCGCCCGCGACCGTGAGAGCAATTGGGAACGATCCGGACGCATACAGGCGCGACAATACAGTCCTCGCGACATCGACGGCCGGAAAGTTCACCGCGTCGCGACTCGTTGGCTGGCTCGAAACTCTGCCTCCCAACGCAAGAATCATCGATCAGATCAAGCAGGCCCCCGATTCTCTGCTCCTGGCAATGGTGCGCCGGTTCGCCAATAATGAGCTCGTGCTCAAACAGGCGGACAGCGCCAAGATCAAGATCGATCCGGCTGAGATAGCGCAATTGCACTCGAGCTTCGTGAATGCGGTCAAACAGGCCTGGAGCCAGCTCGGAGTGACTCCATCTTCGCTTCAGGACAGCGCGAAGACCGAGAGCGATCGCGCGAAGCTCGCCGCGAAGCGCATTGACGATTTCTTCACCAGAATGGTGCAGGAGCAGGCGCCTTTCGTCTCCGTACCGACTCCGCTCGCCAACGTCTTGCGCCGGCAGTACAGCTACTCGTTCAACGACGCAGGATTCGATCGGGCAGTCGAGCAAGCCTCCAAGATCCGCAATTCGGCCGACTCCGCCCGCTCGGCAGCGCAGCCGCCGACAGCGGTTCCGCTGAATCCAGCAGTGCCCCCGTCGGCCTCTTCTACTCCTCCCGCGGGCAAGAAGTGATCGAACCACGTTTGCTGGCTGGTGTACGATCAGGGATGTTGAGACATCTCCTGGCCACTGCTGCGCTCGTTCCCCTCGCTCTTGGAGCGCAGACCCCCGCCACTGCCGCCCGTAGCATCCCTGCCGCGCTTCCGATCGACCGCGTCGTCGCGATCGTTGGGGAACAGCCGCTGCTCTGGACCGACGTGCTCACCACAATCAATCAGCGGCGGGCACAGGGCCTTCAGGTTCCGACGGACTCCGCCCAACAATCAGCTCTGGCGCACACCGTTCTCAACGAGCTCATCGACGAAGAAATCCTCGTCCAGAAAGCCAAGGAGATGAAGCTCGAGGTGACGGAGTCTGAGATTACTACAGCCGCCGATCGCCAGATCAAAGGCGTTCGCTCGCAGTTCAAGTCCGACGATGAATACCGCACCGAGCTGCGCAACGCGGGGCTCGGCACGGCGGAAGAGTATCGCACATCGCTCCTCGAGCAGTATCGTCGCCAAAACCTTCAGCAGAAGGCGTTCGCGGAGCTTCGCAAGCGCGCGAAGCCGGTGAACGTGACGGACGAGGAAGTGACGGCCGCTTTCGAGCGGAGCCGCCCGGAGCTGCAGAAGCGTCCCGCGAGTTTCACGTTCCGACAGATCATCGTCGCGCCCCACGCTTCGCCAGAAGCCAAAGCAAAGGCCAAAGCGCGCGCCGATTCTCTGCTCGTTGAGATTCGGAAAGGTGGCGACTTCGAGCAGATAGCGAAGCGCGAGTCGATGGATCCGGGCACCAAGGCCCTCGGAGGAGATCTCGGCTGGAACCGGCGGGGCAGCGGACTCGTCCCCGAATTTGAAGCGATGATGTTCGCGCTCCGCCCGGGAGACGTGAGTCCCGTGATCGAGACTGCTTTCGGATATCACATCATTCGAGTCGATCGCGTCCAGTCGGCGGAGGTGAAAGCGCGCCACATTCTGATCGCTCCGGTGATCGATTCCGCCGATGTCGCGGCCGCGAAGGTTGAAGCCGACACCGTCGCCGCACGGTGGAGGCGTGGAGTCTCGTACGACTCCCTGCTCGCCAAGCACCACGATCCTACGGAAGAGAAGGGAGTGCTCCAGCCGTTCAACCGCGATTCACTGCCGGCCTCTTATCAGGCGGCGTTGACCGGTGCAAAAGCTGGTACGATCACCAATGCTTTCCAGCTGGCGAATCCGCGCGGTCAGCCCAAGTTCGCGGTGCTGCAGGTCGCGACGGCTACCGATGCCGGGGAATACAACCCCAGCGAGATCCGCGAGCAGATTCGCGCTCAGCTCTCCGACGAGCGTTCGATCCGGCAGCTCCTCGACGATCTGAGAAAGCGCACTTACGTGTCGCTCCGGATGTAGCGGTGAAAGTGCGCCTTGCCATGACCGTGGGCGATCCCCGCGGAATTGGCCCGGAGATCGTCGCCAAAGCGCTCGCCGACCCACGGGTCAGCGAGCGCTGTGACGTTTTGGTCATTGGTCCGGAAGGCGCCGGAGTCCAGGTGGCTGAACCGATTGGGCATTGGGTGCCCGGATCGGACTCGGCACTCGCGGGCAAGCTCAGCGGACTGGCAATCGAACGAGCCGTGGCGATGGCGCAAGCGGGAGCCGTCGAAGGAATTGTGACCGCTCCCATCGACAAAGCCGCGCTGCACGAGGGCGGCTACGATTTTCCCGGTCACACGGAGATGCTTGGAAGCCTGACCGGGTCCAGCGTCGCGATGATGCTCGCGTCGGACAAGCTTCGCGTGGTGCTCGCGACCACCCACATTCCGCTTCGCAGCGTCACCGAGAAGCTGAGCGCGGGTTCCATTATCGAAGCCGCGCGCATCACGCGCGACGGGCTGCAAAGGTGGTTCGGAATTGCATCGCCGCGAATTGCGCTGTGCGCTCTCAATCCGCACGCGGGTGACGGTGGAAGGTTCGGCAGCGAAGACACGAAACTTCTTGCGCCGGCCGCGCGCGCTGCCGGAATCGAGGGGCCTTTTCCGGCGGATACGGTTTTTGTGCGAGCGATGCGCGGCGAATTCGACGCCGTGATCGCGCCATATCACGATGTCGGGATGACGGCTATCAAGGTCGCGTCGTTCGGCAGCGCGGTAAATGTCACGCTGGGGCTTCCGTTCCCGCGCACGTCGCCGGATCACGGCACCGCGCTGGACATCGCCGGTCAGGATCGCGCGGACCCCTCCAGCATGATCGCCGCTACACTTCTGTGTGCGTCGATTGCGTCTCGCGTTCAGCCGTACGGCGGTCGCCGAGCGAATGCAGATCGACCGACAGAGTCTCGATCCTCCGCCCATCCATCTCGCGCACAGTGAAGATCGCGCCGCCGGCGATCACGCGGTCGCCGACGACGGGCAGCCGGCCCAGCACGCCGAAAACGTAGCCGCCGATCGTAGTGTAGTCCTCGTCGGGGACGGTGAGACTGAAGTGCTCGTTCAGCTCGCCGATGTGGGTGCTTCCCGGCACCTGCGTTTCTCCCGCGCGGGTGTGGAGCGGAGCTTCTGCATCTTCGGGTGTGTCGTACTCGTCGAGAATCTCCCCGACGATCTCTTCCAGCAGATCCTCCATCGTCACCACGCCCGCCGTCCCGCCGTACTCGTCGAGCACCACCGCCATGTGCTCCTTGAGCCGCTTGAAATCGGCGAGAACCTCTTCGACTTCACGCGACCCGGGAATCACGTGAACCGGACGCATGATGGACGGAAGATCGAATGCGTCGGTGTTCGCGCGCGGCGCGAGCAGCTTTAGGAGATCCTTCGCCAGCACTACGCCGATGATGTTGTCGATCGACTCGTCGTACACGGGATAGCGCGACAGCCCGCTCTCCTCAACTACGCTCAACACTTCCGAGAGCGTCGCCTCGATGGGTAGGGCCACCAGCTCGGTCCGCGGCGTCATGACCTCGCGCGCGTTCTTCTCCGAGAACTCGAATACGGCGTCGATCAGATCCGCATCGTGGGCCTGCATCTGTCCGCCTTCCTGCGACTGCTCGACGAGGAGCCGGATCTCCTCCGGCGAATGCACCGCTTCCTCCGATCCCGCCTTTTCCTGACCGAGCGCGCGCAGGATCACCTGCGACGACTTGTTGAGGAAATAGGTGAATGGCGTCGTGATCCACGCGAACAATAGGAGCGGAGGCGCGAGCCAGCGCGCGAGGGCTTCGGGGTGATTCAGCGCCGCGGCTTTTGGTGTGAGCTCTCCGAACACGACATGGAGATACGTGACGACGATGATTGCGAGCGTAGCGCCAAGCGTGAGCCGCATCGACATCTCGATCGCGAACGGCAGATTCTCGAACATGCTCGCGAACACATCGCCAACGGTCGACTCGGCTACCCAACCCAGGCCCAGGCTTGCCAGCGTGACGCCAAGCTGGCTCGCAGAGAGAATACGGGAGATATTTGAGGAGGCACCAACGGCGAAGCGGGCGAGGCGGTCACCACTTCGGACCATCGCCTCCAGACGCGTCCGTCTGGAGCGGACGAGAGCGAACTCGGCGCCAACGAAAAACGCGTTGAGGAGCACGAGCAGAATTATGGCCAGCAACCGACCGAGCACGGATACAAGTTACCACAACCCCGGTCAGGGACACCAGCACGGCGGTGCTCACGACCACGGGCTCGGCCACTCGCACGCGAGTGATGCCCCCGTCCGGAGTCTGCGAATCGCGCTCGGACTGATAGCGATGCTGCTCGTCGTCGAAGTCATCGGCGGACTTCTCTCGAACTCGATCGCCCTTCTAGCCGACGCCGGGCACATGCTCACCGATGTTGCGGCGCTCGGGCTCGCACTGTTCGTGGCGTGGTTCAGCAAGCAGCCGGAGACGCCGCGGAAGACCTATGGATACCTGCGGTGGGAGATTCTGGCCGCGTTCCTGAATGGCGCGACGCTGCTGCTGATTTCCGCGTGGATCCTGTGGGAAGCCGTGACGCGATTGCGCGCACCCGAGCACATCCAGGGCGGATTGATGCTCGCGGTTGCGGCGGGCGGATTGATCGTCAACATCGTTGCCGCGCGTATGCTGGTCGGCGGCTCCTCGCACAACATGAATGCCCGCGGCGCCTATCTGCACGTGCTTGGAGACTTGCTTGCGAGCGTCGGGACCGTCGTCGCCGCGATTCTTATTCGCTACACCGGCTGGTTGATGGCGGACCCCATTGCCTCGATACTCACCACCGTTCTCATCATGAGTGGCGCCTGGCGGCTGGTGCGCGAATCGGTCGACATACTTCTCGAGTCGACACCCGCGCACATCCCGTTGGCCGCTGTGCGCGGGCAACTGGAGGCGATTCCGGGAATCGAATCGGTACACGATCTGCACGTGTGGGCAGTGACCCCGGCCTTCGTCGCGATGAGTGCGCACTGCATCGTACGTCAGCCGGAGCAGCACCAGCATGTGCTCGGGCACGTCCACGATGCCATGCGGCTTTTCGGCATCGAGCACGTGACGATCCAGCTTGAGCGCGAGGAGATGCTCGAGCGGGAGAGGCACTTGCACGCCTAGCTATCTTATAGGGTTATGGCAAAGCAGGAATTTCGAAACATCGCGATCATCGCGCACGTCGATCACGGCAAGACGACTCTCGTGGACAAGATGCTCCGGCAGGCCGGGGCGTTCCGCGAGAACCAGGTCGTCATGGAGCGCGTGATGGACTCCAATCCCCTCGAGCGCGAGCGCGGTATCACCATTCTGGCGAAGAACACATCCATTCGCTGGAAGGGCACCAAGATCAACATCGTCGACACCCCGGGCCACTCAGACTTCGGCGGTGAGGTCGAGCGTATCCTCAGAATGGTGGATGGCGTGCTCCTTGTCGTCGATGCGTTCGATGGCCCGATGCCACAGACACGGTTCGTTCTGCGCAAGGCGCTCGCCCTGCATCGCACTCCGATCGTCGTGATCAACAAGATCGACCGGCCCGGAGCCGATCCAATGCGCGTGCACGACGAAGTGCTCGACTTGTTCATCGAGCTCGAGGCAAATGAAGCGCAGCTCGATGCGACCGTCGTCTACGCCTCCGCGCGCGAAGGTGTAGCGACGATGGATATGGATGTCACGCCCGTCGATCTCTCACCCCTCTTTGACTCGATCATAAAGCACGTCCCCGCGCCGCCGAGTGATGACGAGGGCCCGTTTCAGATGCTGATCTCCACCATCGATCACTCACCATATCTGGGTCGACTCGGGATCGGACGTATTGAGAGGGGCACCGTTCACGTCGGAGATGCCGTTGCGCTGCTTCCGCTCGACGGATCGCAAAAAGCCGAGCAATCACGCGTGACCAGGCTTTTCTCTTACGAAGGTCTGGATCGCCTCGAAGTTCCGGAAGCGTCGGCGGGTGAGATCGTCGCGCTCGCCGGTCTCGAAGGCGTCGAGATCGGCCTCACGGTGACTGACACAGAGCATCCAGAGCGTCTCGCCGGAATCTCGGTTGAGGAGCCGACGATTTCAGTTGATTTCCTTGTCAACAACTCTCCCTTCGCCGGCAGGGCGGGGAAGTTCGTCACCTCTCGGCAGATTCGTGAGCGTCTTTTCCGGGAGCTCGAGCGCAACGTCGCGCTGAGAGTGGAAGACACCGAGTCGACCGATACGTGGACCGTCTCGGGTCGCGGGGAGCTGCACCTCACCATCCTCATGGAGACGATGCGTCGCGAAGGGTACGAGTTTCAGGTATCGCGTCCGCGGGTCATCACCCGCGAGGGTCCGAACGGCGAGAGACTCGAGCCATACGAGGAGCTGTCAATCGATGTCCCGGAGGAGTACCTCGGGATCGTCATCGAGAAGCTCGGGCCGCGGAGGGCGGCGATGCTCGAGATGAAGAATCCGGGGCAGGGAATGGTTCGCCTCCTCTATAGAATTCCAGCGCGCGGACTGTTTGGTTACCGCTCCGAGTTCCTTACCGACACTCGCGGCACGGGTATCATGCATCACCGATTTCTCGAGTACGGGCCCTGGGCGGGTCCTCTGGCCGGACGTATGCGTGGCACACTCGTCTCCATGGAAGCGGGAGTCATAGTCGCTTTCGCGCTTGCAAATCTGGCGGAGCGCGCTACCCTATTCGTTGCTCCGGGTGATGCGGTTTACGAGGGCATGCTGGTGGGAGAGAATTCCAGGCCGGGTGACATGGACGTCAATCCGACCAGGGAGAAGAAGCTCACGAACATGCGCTCCAAGTCGAGTGATGAGAACATTCAGCTCGAGCCGCCGCGGGAGTTGACGCTGGAAGGCGCGCTGGAGTATATCGAGGAAGACGAGCTGATCGAGGTTACCCCGCAGGCGATCCGACTGCGGAAACGCTTCCTCAGCGCGAACGATAGAAAGAAGTTGTCACGCGAGGCGAAGCGCGAGCGCGCTTCGGTCTAATCACCAGGAGATCACGGTAATGTGCGCCATGCTGGAGTCCGCGGGGAGTTTCCTGAACGGAGGGGAACCGGAAGCGTGGCTGGCGAAGAGGGCACCAGAAGATGACCCCGAGGACGAGGATCTCGAGGACAATCTGGAAGATGACGACGACATCGAGGACGAGTGGAGCGCCGCCGCCGGCAATGATCTCGATGACGAGGCCCTCGACGAGGAGGATCTGGACGCTGATGACCTCGACGACGAGGACGACGACGAGGACGACGACGACCTCGACGATGACCTGGACGACGACCTCATAGACCTCGACGACGAATTCGATACGGAAGACGAGGAGAAGCCGCACCCAGCGCATCCGCGAAAGTACGAGGACTGACCTCAGTTCTGGGCGATTAGTCCCGTGGTCAGATCGTTTCCCATCGTGCAGGCAATGATGTCGGTTCTGATCTCGCAACTCTCCGGCGATTGCGAGTGCCGCGCGATTGCCCTCCACTCGGCGAGCCGGCTTCCGAGGATGTTGGCCGCCGTCAGAGTCACCGTCACACCCTTCGAGGCCCGGAATCCATTTATCGGAGAGCTCTCGGTCGCGATCCCGGAGAAATACTGCCCGTGATTCTCGGCCGCGTATCCCTCCTCGTAGATGGCAGCAGCCCGCAAGTCGGCCATCATCGTGGCGACGTACGCTTTGTCCTTGCTCGCGGCGTAGCGGGGAATGGCGACGGCGGCGAGGATGCCGATGACGAGCGCGACCACCACCAGCTCGACGAGCGTAAAGCCGCGTCGGGTGGTCGTCGTCGTGCAATTCAATTGACGGTATCGACGGTCGCGTACCGGGTTGCGGCTCATGAGCTAATACTCACCGACTCGTGTGACTGAATAGTGAAATGGGCATTACGGTTTCGTCACGCTGGCGGGCTCGCGGCGATTGACCACCTTACCGTGAGGGACTAACTTGGAACCCTCTGCGTCACAGGCTTTTAGCTCGTGGCGAGGGGCCTGTAGCTCAGGTGGTTAGAGCGCACGCCTGATAAGCGTGAGGTCGGTAGTTCAACTCTACCCAGGCCCATGACCCTCAGATAATTGCCCGTAAGCGTTTAGGCGCTTGCGGGGTTTTTCTCTGCGGTCGACCGGCACGAACGTCGTCCGCCAACTGCCGCGCGCCCGGGCTACAATCTCTACCCTTTCGCAACCGGGCGTCTAGCCAACATTCTTAAGTCGCCAGGACCGGAAGCTGAACAAATGAAAGGAGCACCAACATGAACATGCCGGTTACAACCACTTTCACTATCGAAGGGCATCGGATCACACAGTACAAGGGCATCGCCCGTGGGATCATCGTAAGGTCACCGACAATTGCCCAAGGAATGTTGGGTGGACTAAAGAGCATCATTGGAGGAAGGATCGGGGCATATACGGAGATGTGCGAACAAGCACGTCAGCAGGCCTTTGACCTCATCGTTGAGAACGCCCGGGAAATGGGAGCTAATGCCATTGTTGGACTGAGTTATGATGCATCCGAGGTTGTGAGCAAAGGCTCCGCTACGGAAGTCCTCTGCTACGGTACCGCCGTAGTCATTGAGCGAGTGAGTTGAAACCGCACAATGTGGCCTCGCGGCAGACGGCACGCCGAAGCAGGGATACGCTATCCAGCGCGAGTACTACGGGCGGACGATTTGTCTCGGGGCGAGTACAACGTCGGCTCGCTCTGAGCCCGCAGCCAGCGTCATATGAGTGAACGGAGGCCACGAGCCCTGATAACCGGACTCGTGGCACTGCGACCTTCACCCTCGGTGAAAACTCAGGTTCTCGACCACAGGAGGTTGTCCTGAAATGTTGAATGTCGCGGGGCCCTGCAGAGCGCCAGATGGCTGAAGCGTCCCGTCAAAGTGCTCCGTGGAGCCCATTTCCAGGTGAACGGTACCT
>DASZZU010000186.1:0-9600 GCA_035544855.1 Gemmatimonadaceae bacterium
GCCCAGAGACTGATGTGCGCGCGGTACTCGTCGTCGGTCATGCCGCCGTTGCCGACTTCGAGCATGTCGGGATCGTTCCACGCGCCCGGTCGCGCCACGCTCGAGTGCTGTGACGACTGATCGAGGTTGGCGAGCATAGAGACCCACTTGTCCTCGATGTCGTCGGTCGTCCGCCAGAGATTGCCAATCCCGGGCGCCCACTCCCAAGGCTGATTCGAGCCCCACTCGCAGATGCTGAGCACGATCGGACGTCCAGTCTTGTCCAGCGCTTTCCGGAACTTGGCGTACTGCGCGCGCGCGTTGAGTCCGCTGGCGTTGCACCAATCTTCCTTGACGTAGTCTACGCCCCACGCTGCGTAGGTCCGCGCGTCCTGATCTTCGTATCCGTAACTGCCCGGCCGGCCCTGGCATGTCTTCGTTCCGGCGTCGGTGTAAATCCCGAATCGGAGGCCTTTGGTGTGGACATAATCGGCGAGCGCTTTCATCCCGTGCGGGAAGCGTGAAGAATCGGCGACGATCGTCCCTTTGGCGTCGCGGCTGACTTGCCAGCAGTCGTCGATCACTACGTACTGATAGCCGGCGTTGCGCATCCCGCTCGACACCATCGCGTCGGCCGTCCCCCTGATCAGTGAGTCGCTGACATTACAGCCGAAGTGGTTCCAGCTGTTCCAGCCCATCGGCGGAGTGAGTGCGAGACGATTGGCGGGCGGCGAGAAAACCGATGCGCCGAGTACGAGGGGGAGCAGCGTTAGACTGAGACGGGATGGTATACGCATTGGATTCCTTTACGGGCGGACAATGGAGAGTTAGCGAGTTGGATACTGTAGTCAACTACAACTTCTACGCTTACCCATCGACCTACGACTACGGCGAACTGCCGCTCGGGCCTGCTCTTCCCCGGCGGAGATGCCTGAGCGCGAGCAAGGATGTACTATTTGCCCATGCTGACCCGCGTCTCTATCGGATTACTGGGAATAACCCTCACAGCTGCGCCCCTCACCCAGGCGCAGAGCCCCGCAAGAGCAAAGATCCCCCCGACAATCGAGCTCCGACCCGGCCTCGTAATCACACAATCCGCCCGGATCGCTCCTCGAGTTTATCGCCTCAGTGCGCCACAGTCACCAGACTCCGCGGTGATCACCATACGCGGCGACGACATAACGGTCGATTTTGGAGGCGCGACGATGGAGGGAATGCCGGCCGACGACAATCCGGATCTCGCGCAGGGCGTCGCGATACGCGTGGATGGCGGACGCAACGTTCGCATCATGAACGCGCGTATCCGCGGCTACAAATTTGGAATTCTCGCACGTCGCACGAGGAACCTCTCCCTGATCGACAACGATCTGAGCTACAACTGGAAGCCCAGGCTTTACAGCGTAGTCGAGCACGAGAGCCTGATAGACTGGCTTTCATTCCATCACAACGAAAAGGATGAGTGGCTGCGCTACGGCGCGGGCGCGTACCTGAGCGACGTCGAGGCTGGCGAGATCCGCGGCAACACCGTCACGCAGGGAATGAATGGGCTGATGCTGGTGCGGACGAACGGTCTCCGAATCTGGAACAACAACTTCTCGTTCAATTCCGGACTCGGGATCGGCCTCTACAGGTCGAGCGGCAACTCGATCATGCACAATCGCGTCGACTACGATGTGCGCGGATACAGCGAAGCGTTCTATCGTCGCGGACAGGACGCCGCTGATCTGTTGATGTACGAGCAGAGCAACAAGAACATCGTCGCGTACAACTCGATGACCCACGGCGGCGACGGAGTGTTTCTCTGGGCCGGGCAGAGCACCATGGACACAGGAGAGGGCGGTGCCAATGACAATCTCTTCTACCTGAACGATTTCAGCTTCGCCCCCGCAAACGGGATCGAGGCAACGTTCAGCCGCAACACTTTTATCAATAACTACGTCGAGGGATGCGAGTACGGAATGTGGGGCGGGTACAGCTTCGGATCCACAATCCTCGGCAATCGATTCCTCGACAATCGCACCGGTATCGCTATCGAGCACGGGCAAAAGAATCTGATCGTCGCGAACATATTCGTCGACGATTCGACCGCTATCCGTGTGTGGGGAGATTCCATCGAGCCGTCGGACTGGGGATATCCCAAGCACCGGGACACGCGAAGCGCGGATTATCGAATCGACGGAAACCTTTTCGGTCGCGCGCGCGTGGGCGTGCGGGCTGCCAACACGAGCGGATTGAGCGTTACCAACAATCGCTTCATCGATGTCGATTCTGTCGCAGCGGTGCGTGATACGAGCGGGTATTCGTTCATCGATAACACGATTGCGGAGGATGCCCCGTGGCCTCGCCGGTTCCTGCGGCCTCCAAAGGAGCTCGTTGGAAGCGTTCCCGATCCGTTGCCAAACGGGTTCATGCCCTCGCGCCCCGACACCTCCCTCGCGGGGCGTCCACGCTCGGCCATCATCGTCGATGAATGGGGTCCGTACGACTGGCGGTCGCCGAAGCTGTGGCCCGTCGACAGCATCCACGCGCTTCCCTTACGACTTCGCACTCTGGGTCCGCCGGGGAAATGGCGAGTTGCCTCGCGGCGCGGCGTCGCCTCCGTATCGCCGGAAAGCGGAACCATCGGCGACACGATCACCGTTGCACCCAAGCCAGATTCGCTCGGCGATTGGGAGCTGACACTCGAATACACCGGGACATCGACCGTGTCGCCCCGAGGAGTCGTACTAGCCGCCCGCGCACCGTACCCGTTTTTGTACAGCCACTTCGAGCCGCCGATCGATTGGACCACGCGCTTTTACAAATGGAGCGATAGCACCAGCGATCCGCGGAAAACTCCCGAGGCGATGACTTCGCTGACGCGAACCGCACCGATTCTTACCGCGCAGCTTCCTCGTCTGGACTACGAGGGATATCGGGCACTTCCGAATCTGCCGAGGGAAAACTTCGCCCTCGAGGCAACAGGGTCAGTGGATCTCGCGCCCGGCGAATACACTCTCCGCACTCTGAGCGACGACGGAGTCCGCGTGTGGGTCGATGGCGCGTTGGTGATCGACGACTGGAAGCCGCACGAGACCGCGCTCGATTTTGCAGCGCTCGGCGGAGGACATCACGATCTCCGGGTTCAATACTACCAGGGCGACGGCTGGTACGAGCTGAGACTCGACATAGTGCGCGGACGGGATCGCTCGCCAGGGTCGCCCGGAGCGCACGGGTCGGACTAGGGAATAATTAAATCGCCTTAGATCTCTTTCAGAGCCGACGCCAGTCGCGTCAGTCCCTCATTGAGATGATCCTCTTCCATCCCGAATCCGATTCTGAAGTGATCGTCCACGCCGAAGAACCGCCCCGGCGTTACAAGCGAGTCGTTCGCCAGCAACCGCTCGACCAACCCGTCCACATCACCGCCTTCGAGACGCACGAAACCCACTGTACCTGCTTCAGGCGGCAGCCACGAAAGCTTGGGCTGTGACTCGATGAACTTCGTAGCGATTGATCTGTTCCGCTCCACTCGCTTGCGTTGCTTCTCCAGCAACGTCTTGGCATGCTCGAACGTGCGCGCAGCCAATCGCTCGGCGGGGTGCGACATCGAGCTGGCGAACAATCCGTTGAGACGCCGCATCCGAGTCGCCAACCCGGCTTCGGCGAGAATCCAACCGGCGCGCAACGCAGCGAGTCCAAATACCTTGGTAAGACTGCGCGTGGTCACGAACCTCGGCGAGATATTTATCGCGGAGCGAATCTCGGGATCCTTCCCCGTCCCGTAGATCCATTCGAGATAGACTTCGTCCACCAGCACATGGAAGTCGCGCGATTCGGTCAGTCGCGCCAGTGACTCGAGCTCCGCACGATTTATCACCGCGCCAGTCGGATTGTGCAGGTTCGACAAAATGACGAGGCGAGTGCGCGGCGTGATTGCGGCCTCGACACGTTTGACGTCGAGCGCATATCCGTCCTCCGGCCGCCGCTCGAAGAAACCAACCTCGCACCCGAGATATCGAGGCACCGCGACGAGCGGGTCGTACACCGGGCGCTCGATCAGCACATGATCCCCCGCCTCGACCAGCGCCGCACAGGCGAGATGGTTCGCCATCGATGTGCCGTGCGCGAGAACGACATTCTCAGGCTTCACACCGTAGCGCTGAGCAATGCGCTCGAGGAGAGGCAGCCAACCGTACTCGTTGTCAGCCACCATCGTGAAGTCATCAACTGATGGGGAAAGGAGCCTCACGTCGCATGGTGGAACACCACTGATCGCCAGACTGTACTTGATGTTCCCATGCGCCCGTGCCCATTCGAGATACTCACTCTCACGCACAAGGCTCACTCCACTGCCCCAGCCTGAGCTCTGCTCTGTCCCCGCCAGAACAGAAACGCAGGAACGCCGAGGGCGATGAGCAGAGCTCCGAGCAACGCGTTGCGCGGGTTGGACCAGATCGCGCTGACGACGACATAAGCCGCAATCGTCACGAACAGCGCTGGCAACACGGGATATCCAGGCATGCGGAAAACGTTGGGCGTGACTCCTGTCGCCGCATCACGCCGTCGATACGCGAAGATGGTCGCCACGATGAGCCCGAAAAATATCCAGTCGCCGAACACGACGTAGTCGAGCAGCTGCCCGTACGTTCCCGAGAGCGCGAGGGCGACGGCCCACACCGCCTGGATCACGATCCCTCCGGTCGGCGTGCGATACCTGGGATGCAGTCGCGACGCGAATCTGAAGAAGAGCCCGTCGGCCGACATTGCCTGGAGCATCCGCGGCGCGGAGAGAATGCCGCTGTTCACGAACCCGATCGTCGACACGATGATGCCCACCGCCATGAGGGCGGCACCAATCGGACCCATCACCACGCGCATGGTGTCAGCTGCCGGCGCCAGACTCGTGGCGAGTCCCGCCGGACCGAGTGCTCTTATGTAGGCGACGTTGGCGAGAACGTACACAGCGATTACAACCGAGATTCCGATCCCGAGCGCCTTTGGCAATGTCCGCTCGGGATCGACGATCTCGCTCGCGATGTTGTTGGAGTACTGCCATCCGCCGTACGCGAACAGAACCGGAATGAGCGCGACCCCCAGCGCCCGCACCACACCAAACCCCTGAATCGTCTCGGTCGGCGCCGTCGCCTGCGCGCCACCACGCGCCAGGAAAACCCCGACGAAAATGAGCACCGCGAGCGCGGCGAGCTTCAACACGGTGAAAATGTTCTGGGTGATGCTGCCCGACCTGATCCCGAAGTAATTCACACCGGCGAGCGTGACGAGTAGCGCGGCGGCGAGTGGCTTGATGTAGATCGTCGAGATCGCGAACAGATCCACAGTGTACCGCGCGAACGTCACCGCGACCGCCGCGATTCCACCGCTGTTGATGATGAAGAGGAACGTCCACCCGTACAGAAAAGCAGCGAGCGGGCCGAACGCTTCGGTGAGGTAGATGTATCCGCCCCCCGCCTGCGGCCGTCGCGCGCCCAGCTCGGCGAACGCCAGTGCGCCGACGAGCGCGATAGCGCCACCGATGATCCACGCCGTGAGAATGAACGCCGAGCTATGGACTCTCTGGGCGACGATGGCGGGATTGAGAAAGATGCCGGCGCCGATAATCCCGCCGATCACGACCATCGTCGTGTCGAATACGCCGAGTCGTCGGAGGTAGCTGGAAGACGAAGCTCTGCTAACCATTCGGGACAATACTCGCCGCCAGATTAATGTCGCCAGACCCACCCCAAGCAGCTATCCGGCACACTCGCTTCGACAGGCAGCTGCTCTCTACGCCCAGATAGATGCTTTCTTCGCCCAGCTCGAGTCCTGGTATCGCTGCGAGAATGCCTTCGCGGTTTCCTTGAGCGCCGCCGGATCGTTGCTCGCTTTGTACTTCGACACTCCCGCCCAGTAGAGCGCCTCGGACGCGGCATCCGTGTTCGGCAGCTTCTCCACGATCTCGCGGAATCTCTTCTCCGCTTCCGCGCACTTCTCCTGCTTAAAGTCCATATGTGCGCGGCCGAGCATCAGCTGCCCAAGAAAATCATCCAGCGGTAGAAATCCTTCCATGCGCCACTGCTCTTCACCATTTGAGTCGAGCTGGAGCACCGTCGGCGTCCAGTGCGCGTTGTACTTCTCGCCGTAGCGTTTGAATGCGTCAGCATCGTCTTTGACGTGCACTCGCGCGGGCAGAAAGTTCTCATTCACGAAGCGGACGACGCGCTCGTCCGGCCACACCTCGGCATCCAGCCGAGCACAGCCCCCTCACATGGGCGCGGCGCTAAAATCGAGGAGGACGGGCTTATTCTGTTTCTTGGCTTCTTTGAGGACGTTGTCGACGTCGTGCCGGAACTTGATTTCCATTGGATTCTCGCTGGGGTGTCGGAGACCTCAGCCAAGAGTGCACGCGCCGTGCCCGCAACAGGGAGTGAGTCGGGGCCAGGCCGCGATTGCATTTTCCGGCTGCATGGCTAACGTCCGTTGAGGATGACCGCCACTCTTCTTGCAGGAGTCGCACCCATGTCCACCAAACTTCCCACCCGTCAGCTAGGTACTACAGACATCCACATCACTCGCGTCGGCTTCGGCACGTGGGCAACCGGCGGTGGCGGTTATGCGTTCGGCTGGGGACCGCAGGACGACGAGCAGTCGATCGCCGCGATGAATCGCGCGCTGGAGCTCGGCGTCAACTGGATCGACACCGCCCCGGTTTATGGGCTCGGCCATTCCGAGGAAGTCGTCGGTCGATTGCTCAAGCAGCGCAAAGGAGCCGACCGGCCCTACGTGTTCACAAAGTGCGGGCTCGTGTGGGACCCGAAGCAGCCCATGAAGGATTCGCGGCGCATCCTTAGCCCGGAGTCGATCCGCCGCGAGTGCGAGGCATCGCTCCGCCGACTCGGCATCGAGCGCATCGATCTCTATCAGTTCCACTGGCCCGACGACACAACGGGAACCTCCGTCGACGAGTCGTGGCGGATGATGGTCCAGCTCCAGACCGAGGGAAAAGTGCGCGCGGTCGGTGTCTCCAACTTCGACGTCTCGCTGCTGAGGAAGATCGAGGCGATCCATCACGTCGACTCGCTCCAGCCGCCGTTCTCACTCATCAGGCGCGAGGTCGCCGCGGCGGAGATCCCGTGGTGCCGCGCCAATCGCACCGGCGTCATCGTCTATAGCCCAATGCAGGCGGGAATTCTCACCGACACTTTCTCCGCCGAGCGTGTGAGGAAGATGGCGGCGGAGGACTGGCGTCAGAAGTCGGCGAATTTCCAGACGCCCAACCTAGAGCGGAACCTCGCGCTCCGCGACGCGCTGATTCCGATCGCCCGCCGTCACAACACCACCGTCTCGTCGATCGCGATTGCGTGGACGCTGGCATGGCCGGGCGTCACCGGCGCGATCGTCGGCGCGAGATCGGCGGAGCAGGTGGATGGCTGGATCGACGCCGGGACGCTGGCGTTGACGGCGGAGGATCTCGACGAGATCGCGCTCGCCATAGAGAGGACGCGCGCGGGCACAGGCCCCACTCGGCCCGCGATGGTGAGGAGTGCAAATTCTCGCGAGGAATCGAGCGCGCCACTCGAAGCCCGGTAGCTTGGCGGGCTTCGGCTTTTACCGCTGCGGACCCCCCTTCTCGTTCACCGTCGGGTATGGCAGCGCCGGGTGAGGTCCGATCTTGTCGACGGTGTACTCGCTCGCCCAGAAATCGGGCGGGCCGTCGCTGTCAGCCACCTTGTTATGCACCGGCTTCACACCGTTCTTGAGGTAAGCAGCGATCGCCCATAGGTCCTGATCGGGCATCTGGCGCCACGACGGCCACGGCATGGGTATCGCCAGGTACTTTGGGTGCAGAGGGAAATTCCCCTGGCCGGGCGTAGTCGACGTGATCTCTACATCGGGCGTCTCGCCGGGTCGGAGTCCGTATCGCAGCGAATTGAAGATCTGCCTCTCGCTGAAGCGCCCGATTCCCGTCGTGTTGTCCGGTGTCAGGTTGCGGGGACGAGTCGTAAACGGACCGACCTTGAATTCCTGCAACGGACCTCGCACGCCATCCAGCCACCCGAAGGCTGCCGGATTCGAGCCGCCACCATGGCAGCCGCCGCAGTCGTGGCTGATGACGAGGAACCGTCCTCGCCCTATCTGGTCCTGAGCTGCCTGACCGGACTGCATGTTGCCGCCGCTTGTATACGACGGCGCGGGCGCCGTGCAGGCGGCGACGACGAAGAGGATTGGCAGAAACGACCTTAGATACTGCGAGCACTCCGTCGACCATCGCGTCACGTTTCGCTCCTTGTTGAGTGTTTTCTACTTGACCTCGAGAACTCCCATCATGCCGTGATCTTCATGGTCCAGGATGTGGCAGTGGAACATCCACTTTCCCGGGTAATCGTCGTATCGAACGATGATGCGCGCCGAGGTGTGCTTGGGGATGTTGAGCATGTCCTTCCAGCTGCGATACGGCTCGGGCACCCCATCGCGATCGAGCACCTGGAACTGAAATCCGTGCAAGTGGAATGGGTGATCCATTCCGACGATGTTCTCGATCTGCCAGATCTCGGTGGCGCCGACGGTTGTGCTCACGTCCACGCGCGTCATGTCCATCGTTTTGCCGTTGATGAGACCCTGCGAGAACACCACTGTGCGGACGGCCGTCGATTTGGCCGTATCGAGCGGGGCAATCTTGCGCAGAGTGGCGGGGATTGCGACCGGAGTCACCGGCGCTTCATCCGTTGTTTGTAACGTCAGCAAGTCGCGCGTCGTTTCCCAGTCGGTTGGTCTCGTCTGCGGCGCATATCGGTCGTACGGCAGATTCTGGAGCAGGCTCTTCGCGCCCGGTGCGTCGGTGCCGCGCACGAGGAGCTCGACGCGCTCGCCGGTGGTGAGCAGAATCTCCTTGACCTCGACCGGTTTCTCGAACAGCCCGCCGTCGCTGCCCACGTGCAGGAACGTGTGCCCTGAAAGGGCGATACGGTAGATTCGCCCCGCGGACCCGTTGACGATCCGCCACCGCTGCACTTCTCCGCTCCGAATGGTGAGCGTCGGCATCAGGTGGCCGTTGACGAACAGGACGGGACCTTCGCGTCCGTTTTCTTCGTCGATTCCGCCGTGGTGCGAGTGCGAATCCGGAAAGTCGATCGCGCCGTCCTTGAGAAACCGATTGTCAGAGAGGATGATCAGCTTCTCGGGCATCGCGGGTAACGGATCATCCGCTGCGCGAACAATGATTCCCCCGAAGAGTCCCTTCCCTATCGCGAAACCGGTGCGCTGGTCGGGATGCGGGTGATACCAGTAGGTGCCCGCCGTACCGGGACGAACGGTGAAAGAGTAGTCGTGCGTCTCGCCCGGCTTGATGGGATGGAACGGACTGCCGTCGGATTCGAAGGGGAGATGAATGCCATGCCAGTGGACGGTGGTCGGCTCGGGGAGATTGTTGCGGAAGTGCACGATGACGTGATCACCTTCGCGCACGTCGAGCGTGGGTCCGGGAACCCGTCCGTTGTAGGCAAAGACTTCGCTCGTCACACCCGGCTCTAGAGAGAGCGTTGTGATCCCGGCGGTGATGTTCACCTCGACCGTCTTCGGCAGCTTCGAGATGTTTACGAGAATGGGCGGGTTTGAATTGTCCTTCGGCGGAGCAGTCACGCG
>DASZZU010000187.1:0-9003 GCA_035544855.1 Gemmatimonadaceae bacterium
CATCTCGTCCTGGACATCGTGATAGAACTGGACGAGACGGCTGGGAAGGCTTCGGCGCTCGACTACTTCAACGGCCATTACTTCGTTTCCTTGTGGAGCTTGTGCGCGTTGCAACGCGGGCAGTACTTCTTCCACTCCACCCGTTCCGGGTGTAACCGCTTGTTCTTGTCGGTGAAGTAGTTGCGATTCTTGCAGTTCTCGCAGGCGAGGATGATTTTTTCGCGCGGCATTGCTCGTTTCCTACTTGAGGATCTTGGTCACTACGCCGGCACCCACGGTGCGGCCGCCTTCTCTGATGGCGAACCTGAGCCCCTCGTCCATGGCGATCGGTGTGATGAGCTCGATCGTCATCTGAACGTTGTCCCCAGGCATCACCATCTCCATCCCTTCAGGCAACTCGACACTCCCAGTCACGTCGGTAGTTCTGAAGAAGAACTGCGGCCTGTAGCCCTTGAAGAAAGGCGTGTGACGGCCACCCTCTTCCTTGGTCAACACGTAGACCTCGGCGTTGAACTTGGCGTGGGGCGTGATTGAGCCCGGCTTGGCCAGCACCATCCCTCGCTCCACGTCCTCCTTGTCGATGCCTCTAAGGAGGAGACCCACGTTGTCACCCGCCTGGCCGTCGTCGAGAAGCTTTCTAAACATTTCAACGCCAGTGATAACGGTCTTCTTCTCGGAGTTGAACCCGATAAGAGCGACTTCCTCGCCGACCTTGATCTTCCCCTTCTCGATTCTCCCGGTAGCCACGGTACCACGGCCAGTGATCGAGAACACGTCTTCAACGGGCATCAGGAAGGGCTTATCGGTCTCACGCTTGGGCTGCGGGATATAGGTATCCAAGGCATCCATCAACTCGCTGATCTTCTTCCCGTACTCACTGTTGGGGTCACCTGACTCCAGAGCCTTCAAGGCACTTCCCTTGATGATCGGCGTGTCGTCGCCCGGGAAGTCGTAGGAGCTAAGCAGCTCTCTCACTTCCAGCTCCACCAGCTCCAGGAGCTCGGGGTCGTCAACCATGTCCACCTTGTTCATGAACACCACGATGTAGGGCACGTTCACCTGCTTGGCGAGCAAGATGTGCTCTCTCGTCTGCGGCATCGGGCCATCGGCCGCAGAGACCACCAGAATCGCTCCGTCCATCTGGGCCGCACCCGTGATCATGTTCTTCACGTAGTCGGCGTGGCCCGGGCAGTCGACGTGCGCGTAGTGACGCTTCTCACTCTCGTACTCGACGTGCGC
Source organism: Gemmatimonadaceae bacterium (assembly GCA_035544855.1). GTDB lineage: Bacteria > Gemmatimonadota > Gemmatimonadetes > Gemmatimonadales > Gemmatimonadaceae > UBA4720. The sequence continues at coordinate 1,240 of DASZZU010000187.1, forward strand.
GGTCGCGATCGTGATGCCGCGCTCGCGCTCCTCGGGCGCTTTATCGATTTGATCAAAGGCAACGGGCGACGCCAGGCCCTTCTTGGCCTGGATCGCCGTGATGGCTGCGGTCAAAGTCGTCTTCCCGTGGTCAACGTGGCCAATCGTGCCGACGTTCACGTGGGGCTTCGTACGCTGAAATTTCTCTTTGCTCATTTCTTCCTCAAATGCGTTCGTTGATCGTGCAAGCTCGCGATCGGGATTGAACCGATGACCTCACCCTTACCAAGGGTGTGCTCTACCAACTGAGCTACGCGAGCGGCTTCGTTACCATCGTTACTGCGTTCAAACCCTTACTGTCGGACAAACTTCTCGCCGGTTAGGACTCAGACCGCCGGCGAAGCTTCTCGCGCTTCCTGGCACCGTTACCCTCAGAGCGGGAGACGGGACTCGAACCCGCGACATCAAGCTTGGAAGGCTAGCGCTCTACCAACTGAGCTACTCCCGCATTCGCCATCTAACCGCGACTACAAACCGTTTACCACAACCCGCCACACACAAAAAAACCCGCCCCTACATCCACATGGTGGGGGAAGGATTCGAACCTTCGAAGGCGTAAGCCGGCAGATTTACAGTCTGCTCCCGTTGGCCACTTGGGTACCCCACCGATTTTCGCTCCCTCCCCGCCCGTGAACGGGCACCCGAAAGGGGTACGCCGGAACCACAGCGAAGTCGGCAGAGCTGACGGGGAGAATCGAACTCCCAACCTGCTGATTACAAATCAGCTGCTCTGCCAATTGAGCTACGTCAGCAACAAACAGCGAATTTTCATCGCAAGCCAAGTAGAATAGCCAACTTAGCCCGGTGAGTCAACCCAATCACTGACTCGAAACTTGTCGCTCCCTGGACCGCTTAACAGCCGCTCGGGCAGGAATCCATGACGGAAGGTTTGACACGGATGCTTCGGAAGAGGGCGGATTATATGGATCGGTCCTTCAAGCGTTAAGGATCCTCGTAGCGGGCCGGGAGTTTTTGGGAACTGCCGCTCGGGTAGGCATCTAGGACGAAGGGTTATACGGATTCGGCGGATTGAACGGATCGGGCAGATCGCTCCGTTCGGCGGTATAGCTCCTTCAAGTGGGCCGTGATCTTTTTTTGTTTTTGTTTGTCTCGTAGAACGGCCCCACTCCGCGACTGAAGCATCCCGAGCGGCAGTTCCCAAAAAATCCCCGGCCCGCCAAGCCGCACTGTCACGCCAAGAGGAACGATCCGATTAATCAGGCCAATCCGCCGAATCCGGATGAACCTTTCGTCCTAGGTGCCGGCCCGAGCGGCCGTTCCGCCACAAACCTTTCGCAGATTGTCCACCTCGTGAAGGTGCTGGATGCAAATCCAGGTCATGAGCACCAGCAGCGGAAGAAAAAGAAAACCAATCGAGAAGACGCTGAGTACGGCCACGACGACGAGAGCGATGGAAGCGAAACCTTCTGCAGCCCATCGCAAGCGCGTCTTCCATAGTACTGCCGGCAACCCCAACAGTATGGTTGACACAACGAACAACACAGAAAGCGGCCGATAAGCCCGAAGATCCACTCCACTTAGCCGGATTGTCTGAATGGCAACGACGAGCGCAAGCAGTGAAATCACGGCGGAGACTCCCATCGCGGTCCGCTCGATCACGGAGCTCTTCACCGGAATCGTCTGTCCACCAGCGTTCTCTGATCGTCGCCTCGCAAATCCCGTCAAGCCGAGCGTAAGTACACCTGCACCAACCGCGACAAGCAAGATGAGTCGAAATAGGAACGCGAGAGTGGCTACCGCAGCTTCTTCCATTTTGTCCCCTGAGGACCGTCCTCGATTGCAATGCCTCTGCCCTCGATCTCCGCTCGAATAGCATCGGCCTGCGCGAATTCCCGTCGGGCGCGAGCATTCTTTCTCGCCGCGAGTTTCTCCTCGATCCATTGCGCCAGCTCGGGATCTGAGTCGGCCGCCTCCGGAACTACATCCAGAACAGAATTGATCCGGGCAAAAACTTCACGCGCTTTCTCCAGCGCGCGTCGATCGACGCCGTTGCGATCCAGCTCCGCGTTCGCCCGCCGTATGAAGGTGAAGAGCGCGCCGAGCGCGATTGGCGCGTTGAGATCGTCATAGAGCGCTGCGAGGACTTCCGCCTCGGCTTCCTCCGCCACCTTTTCCAGCTCCGGGGTCGCGGCCCTCGCATCCGCCAATCGCTCGGCGAAATCGGCGATGCGACGCACGCCTTCCATCGACGCTTCCAGCGCATCGCCGGACATGTTGAGCTGCTTCCGGTAGTGCGTGGAGAAAACGAAATGACGGAACGCCGCCGCAGGAACGCCCTGATCGCGGAGATCCTGAACTGTCGCGACGTTGCCCAATCGCTTCGCCATCTTGCTGCCATCGGTGAGCAGGAATTCGCCGTGGCACCAGAAGCGTGAGAACGGCTTGCCCGTTGCTCCCTCCGACTGGGCGATCTCGTCCTCGTGGTGGGGGAAGATGAGATCGACTCCGCCGCAATGGATGTCGAGCGTCTCGCCCAGGAATTTCATTGCCATCGCCGAGCATTCGAGATGCCACCCTGGGCGTCCGCGGCCCCAGGGAGAATCCCACGCGGCGCCGGCCGCTTCGTCTTCGGGCTTCGCCGCTTTCCAGAGTGCGAAGTCCTGCGCGTTTTCCTTGGAGTAGTCGTCCTGGATCACGCGGGCGCCAGCTTTCACTTCTCGGGTGTCGAGACGCGAGAGCTTGCCGTATCCCTTGAACTTGTCGATCGCGTAGTAAACGGTTCCGTCGTCGGCGAGATAGGCGAGCTTCCGCTCGACGAGCCGCTCGACGATCGCGATCATTTCCGGAATGTAATCCGTCGCCCGCGGATAGAACTCGGCGTCCTGAATTCTCAGGAACGAGCGATCCGCGTTGAAGGTGCGCACGACGGGCGCCGTTACCTCGCTGATGGTTATGCCCTGCTCGCTGGCCGCCTTAATGATCTTGTCGTCCACGTCGGTGAGGTTCATCACCTGCACCAGCTTCCATCCGCGCAGCGCGATTACCCGGCGGAGAAGATCCTCGAAGAGAAACGTTCTGAAGTTGCCAAGGTGTGCGGGCCGGTAAACCGTCGGCCCGCAGGTGTATATGCGAACGGTCTTGCCATCCTCGGGCGCGAACGTCTCGATCCGGCGCGTGAGGGTGTTGTACAGACGGAAGTCGGACATTCGCGGAAGCTAGACATCAGACCGCCGCGGCGAAAGCAGGATCGAGACGTCCTAGCTTCACGATCCTGCCTTCTGCCATCATGACGATGCGGCCCGCGACCCGGTGCAGCTCGACGGGATTGGGCGCGGAGATGAGGATCGTGACGCCGCGGCGCGAGAGGCGGGTGAGGAGCGCGACAATCTCCTTGTCGAACAACAATCCTTCGCCCCAAAGGGTCTCGTCGAGAAGAATGGCGCGCGGCGACCCAATGAGCGCCTGCGCGAGCCCGAGCCGTTGCAGCAGGCTCGGCGAGAGGTGGCTCACTCGGCGCGCTGCATGGACGTGGAGTGAAACATCGCGGAGCGCAGCGTCGACCTGGGACGCGCGATGGGCTGACGAGAGGTCGTGCAGTGTCGCGTAGTACTCGAGTGCTTCGCGAACGGTGAGAAAGGAGTAGTAGCCTGTGCGCTGCGGAACGTAGGCGAGTCCGGGCGGGACGTGGTGTCCAGTGATCTGCTCGCCGAACCAGGTGATCGTGCCGTCGTCGCTGCGGAGGAGCCCTGCCAGGCAGAGCAGGAGCGTCGATTTGCCGGATCCTGGCCGACCGACAAGGCCGATGATCTCACCGCGATCGACGTCGAGGTTCACTTCGCGAAGCGCGGGGATCGTAGTAGCGCGACCTCGCGGGCCCGCGAGATAAGTCTTGGTGAGACTTCGGACGCACAGCGCGCGCATGATGTCCTCCGCGATGGTAAGCGCGAAGTTTCGCGCGCAGCGCGCGAGGCGTCGGAACCGTTAAGTCGCCCGTGAAAGCGATAACGTGCGTTGGCGCAATTCCTTCAGGCCATCCGTGTGCGGATTCGCGTTCTAGGCGCTCTTTATTAGCGGGCTTTCCCTGAGACTGATCAAATCACGCAGCGGGGCGGAGGCCACAATCACACCACCGTCAGGAACGGGCACCCGCAGCACGAAGATCCGGTCGCGGGTGCTCTTCCTGAATCCTTTGCCTTCGTAAATGCGGTTGATGAGGATTCTTCGCACAATCACCATCACTGTGACGAGTGTCGGCAGCGCGACCACGAGACCGAGCGGGCCGAGCAGCTGTCCGATGATCAGCACCGCAACGATGGTGAGCACCGGGGGCATGTCGATCTTCTTCGACATCACCAGTGGCGAGACGAGATTGCCTTCGATGAGGTGAATCACGACGCCCAGCAGGAGCACATACAGCGCGCGCGTTCCGCCCCCGGGTCCTCCCAGCACGAAGAGCGCGGGCAGTGTCGTCGAGAGAAGCGTCCCGAAGAATGGAACAATGGCGACCAGTCCGGTAAAGATTCCGAACGTCAGCCAGTAGGGAACGCCGAGTATGTAAAGACCCGCGGCGGTGAGCGACGCGAGAACCGTCATGGTCAGGAGCTGCCCCACGATGTACGCACGCAGCCCGTCGGCCAGGTCGCGGAGCACGTCGCGCACGAGGTCGCGATGAAGTGGTGGGAAAAGCGCGATCAGCCACTCTCTGTAAACTCCCGGCTGAAGCGCGAGGTAAATGCTCATCACGCCGACCGCGAAGCAGTCGATCATGACGTGAACCAGGGAGAACACTCGGGGGACGAGCAACTGCGCCTGGCCCGAGACCTGTTCGTACACCGCGGTGACGAGCGGGTGCTCACCCGGCTTCCACACGTCGCGCATGGCGGGAAAGCGAGCGACGAAGTGATCGATGACCGTCTCCCAGGTCTCGATGTACTGGGGCATCACCACGATGAGCGCTCTGGTCTGCTCGACGACCGGCGGAAGCAGTATGGCGAACAGCCCGAACAGCGCGGTGGCAGAGCCGACGACCGAGATGAAGAATGCCACCTTCGGCGGCACGCGAGCGTGCTCGACGAGAAGATCTCTCACCGCTCCCAGGTAGAGCGAGAGAATTATCGCGATGAAGAGGAGGAGAAAGACGTCGGCTGTCGCTCCGAACATCCAGAGCAGCAGGAACGTTATAATCACGCCGGCTAGAATCGGCGCAACTCTTACCCTGCTCGCTGGAACCGCCGCGCTAGCCAATTCTACTTGCTCTCGTCGTGGATCTCTTCAACCTCGATGGCTTCCTCTTCCGCCTGCCGTCCGGCGCCGAGCGCCTTGTTGTTCACGGTACCAGCGGGGAGCACGCCCATCTTCTGCTTGAGCGCGATGAGCTGCATCTCGGCCGAAATGTTCGCTCCGCCTGCCTCGAGCTTCTTGAAGTCGTTCGCGAGCTTGTCGCCCGAGAATTCTTCGTCGATCTCGGCGCTCGCCTTCACCTTGCGCTCGTTGCTCTCGATCTTCTCTTCCATGCGCGCGAATGCCTCGAACGCCGACTTCTCCGAGATGTGCGACATCGTCTCGTTGATGCGCTTCTGCGCTTCGGTGCGGCGCTGTTTCGCCAGCAAAAGATTCTTTTTGCGATTTGCCTCTTCGATGTTGTCGTTGAGGCTGCGCAGCGAGTCCTTGAGGCGGTCGGTCTCCTGCTTGTGCGCCTGCCACGTCAGCTGCATCTGCTCGCCACGCGAGATGTGCTCGGTGCGCCGCATCAGGGCCTGCTTGGCGAGCTCGTCCTGGTTCTGCTGGACCGCGAGCATCGCTCTCCGCTCCCAGTCTTCCGCTTCCCTGAGCTCCTGCTTCGTCTGATCCTGAAGGCGCTTCTCGTCGGCGTTGGCGGCAGCGACCTGCTGCTTCGCTCTGACGAGCTGCGAGCGCATATCGAGAATGATCTGATTCAGCATCTTCTCGGGCTGCTCGAATTCCGAGATCACCGCGTTGACGTTGGACCGGAACAGCATTGCTATGCGATCGAAAATATTCATAGAAATGGGATTGAGTGCTCACAACCAACTGCTTAACTGCAACGGAACGGGCGGGAGGTGTCAGATCTGAAGATTATAGTTTTCAGTTCACTACGTCGGGACGTTATTGTCGCGGGTCCGGGCACAATCAACTGCCTGTGCCATCCCGCCACCGGTGGCGTCCCGACGTTTGGAGCTATGGCCTGCCATCTGTGCTTCTGGGAACTCCCGCCCGTTCTGTTGCAGTGCTCATCAAAGTCATTATCGAGCCTGTATCCATAGGCACCAAGAGGCGAAGTTACTGCCTTCCCCCCTTCTTAACTAGCGGATTTTATCCGTCGGACCGCTTGATCTGGTACAACCGCTCCTTTGCCAGCCGGCGACCGGTGGGGGTCGCGGCAAGCCCGCCGCCCGCGGTCTCCCGGTAGCGAACGTCCATCTCCCGGCCGATCTCACCCATCACATCGATCACCTCGTCGACCGGAATCGCGAAGGTGATTCCCGCCAGAGCCATCTCGATTCCCGCGAGCGCGATCGCCGAGCCGGTTGCGTTCCGGAACACGCACGGTAATTCGACCAGCCCGCCCAATGGATCGCAAACGAGTCCCAGCGTTCCCTGCATCGTGAGCGCTACCGCGTGCCCCACCTGCGATGGCGTTCCGCCCAGCATCTCGGTCGCGGCCCCCGCAGCCATACCGGCCGCGGCGCCCGTTTCCGCCTGACAACCGCCTTCAGCGCCCGACAGCGACGCCCGCTCCGCCACGACAGCTCCAATCAATCCCGCCGTCGCCAACGCATCGACGACCTTGGAATCCGACACCGATCGCGCCTTCGCGAGCCCGGTGAGGATCGCCGGCAGAACTCCCGCTCCACCCGCCGTCGGCGCTGCTACGATAACGCCCATCGCCGCGTTCACTTCCTGCACCGCCAGCGCCCGGGTGAGAATGTCGCGAAACGGAGTCTGCGCGAGCGGACCGCTCGTACTGTTCCGGAGCTTCGCGGCATCGCCGCCCACCAGGCCCGATGCGGAATACAAATCACCGACAATTCCCTTCTCTATCGCGCTACGCATTACATCGAGCGCGCGTTGCAGCGCAGCGCGAATTTCTTCGACCGGCCGGCCCTGGTCGCGAGCTTCCGTCGCGAGCGCAACTTCCGCCAGCGTTTTCTTCTCTTTTTCCGCGTCCCGAATTGCGTCAGCGAGGGCCTTGTACACTCAGCCCCCGCTCACTTTGTCGAGCCGACGAGTCCACCGGACCCAGTCGAGCGCTTTCAATTCCTCGCCTGCTTTCTTGTCCGGCTGCTCGTCGCATTCGATCACCATGAATGCGTCGCCGCCCCTTTCCTTTCTCGTCAGCTTCAGCGTTGCGATGTTGATGTCGTGCTCGGCCAGGATCCCCGTGATTCTGGCGATCGAGCCCTTCCTATCCTCAGCTACGAGAACGATCGTGTGGAAGTTTCCGGTCACCTGGACGGGATAGCCGTCGATCTCCTGTACGAGGATCCGGCCGGCGCCCAGGGAGGAGCCGAGCATGGTGGCCTTGTTTCCATCCAGCTCGATGCTGATGCGAACGGTGTTGGGATGAGCGGCGTCGGCGATGGTCACCTTCTCGAATTTGTAATCGAGGCCTTCGCGCTCCGCGATCTGGAGCGCTTCGCGGAGCCGCTCGTCGTCGGGGCGGAAGCCGAGCAAGCCGCCGACGAGGGCTTTGTCGGTACCGTGACCTTCGCCAGTCCGCGCAAAGGATCCGTGCAGCTGGAG
>DASZZU010000188.1:0-5823 GCA_035544855.1 Gemmatimonadaceae bacterium
CAGATCGGAATCCTCCGCGTCATCCAGGGAGCCGACGTGCTTCTTCGGAACGATGAGAATGTGCACCGGCGCCTGCGGGTTCAGATCGCGAAAAGCCACGATCTCCTTGTTGTTGGCGACCATCTGCGCCGGAATCTCCCCATGCGCGATGCGGCAGAAAATGCATGACTCAGCCATTGGATTGCCTCGAAAGTGCGAGCAATGCGGCGGCGATCGCGACAGCAGCGACACCCGCGGTCTCAAAACGTAGCGTGCTCTCGCCGAGCTTTACAGGCAGAAAAGCCGCCCTAATGAACGCGTCACGCTCGGACTGTTCCATTCCTCCCTCGGGTCCGAGTGCAATCGTGATGGGAGTTCGCATGGGAACACCGACGATCGGCTCGCCATCCTTTGCGAGAAGCAATCGCGTTCCCAGCGGTGCGGCTGCAACGGCGCGCTCGATAGTCGACTCGGGAAAAACATCGGGCAGCCAACCGCCGCCGCTCTGAATGAGCGCCGACGTCATGCGCGCGCGGACCTTCGCCTGAAACGTCGGGCCCTCGCCCCGAGGCGACACGCTCTTCGACCTTCGCCACACGACGGGTCGCCAGCTCGTCACGGCAAGCTCAGTCGCCTTTTCCGCGAGCCAGAGCATCCGGTCGCGATCCGCGATTGGCGCGAGAAGATGTATCGGCGCAGGTCGAGCGAGCTCGCTCGTCTCCGTGATGTCGACGAGTGCGGAGCTCTTCGAGACTTTGACGAGGGTGCCGAGCGCCGCTCCTCCCGCGCCGTCGCGCAGTGCGACGCAATCACCGATTCCGACCCTGGCGACGCGGATGTGGTGCGCGGCTTCCTCCGACAACCTTACCGTCCCGCCGACAGTGAGCGTGTCGGCAGCGAAAAAGGTTGCTACCGGGGCGCGATCTGTACACTCCACCACGCGTCCTCCGTATCTTCGCGTTCGACCGTCCAGCCATCCGCATCGAGCGCAGCCAGCATGGCCTCGCGCTCTTCACACAGAATGCCAGAGAGGATTGCCTGTCCGCGAGCGGCGAGCGAAACCCGGATCGTCGGGAGGAGTGGAATGAGAACCGACGAGATGATGTTCGCGAGCACCACTCGCACTGGCGCGAGAAGTGGAAGAAGCGTGGCTGCGTCGCCCTCGATCACTTCAACCCGCTCCCTAACACCGTTCACGCGCACATTCTCTTCCGCGTTGCCGATCGAATCGGGATCGATCTCGATCGCCGTAACTCGCTTGGCCCCGAGCTTGGCCGCGGCAATGGAGAGAGCTCCGCTGCCGGAACCTAGGTCGGCGACCACGTCTCCGAACCGGACGACGCCCTGCATCAGTCGCATCACGCCGCGAGTCGTCGGATGCTCCCCAGTACCGAACGCCATCGCCGGATCGACGACTATCGTCGTTTGCGGATCCAATTCGCCGGCGAGCCAGGGCGGGGCGATCACCAGCTTTCCCACACGGTGCTCGGAGACGGAGGCGCGCCATTTTGTATAGTCGGTATCTGGCGCCTCCGAGACCGCAATGTCGGCGCGCGGATCCGCCGTCATCACAGCATCGCGGATGTCATCGATTCGTGCGTCCGCCGGGAAATGGGTAACGACGGAGGCGCCGTCCTCCTGCACTCCCTGCGATCCCGATTCAAAGAGGGCCGCGATCACTCCGTCACGGTTGGAATCCGGAGTAATTCGCAGCGAGATCCAGCTCACGCTCTGTAGCGACCCTTTGCAACCAGCAGCGGATTTTGGATCACGCCCCCAGCGATTCCTTCAGTTTGGACCACAGACCCTTGGGTCGGCCCTCAGGAACTTTCTGAATTTCTCCGAGTCGCCGAATCAGCTCCGACTCTTCGTCCGAGAAGGCGTCGGGCGTCCACATCTGCAGCCTAACGTGCAGATCGCCAGTCGAGCTCGCGTTGATCCTGGGCAATCCGCGTCCGCGGAGATTGAACACCTGGCCGCTCTGGGTTCCGGCGGGCACTTGCAGAGTCACGGTGCCGCTGACCATCGGCACTTCGACATTCGCGCCAAGCGCGAGCTGCGGATAGGTAACCAACACTTCGCAGTAGAGATCTTCGCCGTCGCGCTCAAAGCGTGGATCTTCCTCCACCTCGAACACCACGAGGATGTCTCCCCTCGGCCCTCCGCGAGGTCCAAAATTGCCCACGCCGCGCATGGTCATGTACTGGCCAGTCGCCACGCCCGCGGGAATGCGCACGACAATCTGCTTCTCGCCCCGGATGCGTCCTTCACCGCGACACTTCTTGCACGGCGACGCGATGATCGTCCCTTCGCCGGAGCACGTCGAGCAGGGCGCGACGCTTATTACCTGGCCGAAGAACGACCGTTGCGCGCGGCGCACTTCCCCGCTGCCGTTGCACGTCGCGCACACAGTCGGCGACGTTCCCGGCTCGGCGCCCCTTCCATCGCAGCGGTCGCACGGCTCGAGCAGTTTCACGGTCACCGTCTTCTCGACACCGGTCGCGACTTCAGCGAGCGTCATCGGCATCGCGATCTTGATGTCGGTTCCGGAGCGAGGACCAGCTCCGCGTCCGCCGCCGCCAAACAGGTCGCCGAATCCACCGAGGCCACCGAGATCGCGCATGAAAATGTTGAGCGCCTCGGAGAGATCGACGTGATGGAATCCGGCAGCGCCTCCGCGCAAGCCAGCCTCGCCGTAACGATCGTAGAGCGCGCGCTTGTTGGGATCGCGCAGCACATCGTACGCCTCCGTGATCGCCTTGAACTTCTCCTCGGCTTCCTTCGCGCCGTTGTTGCGATCCGGATGGTACGTCATCGCCTGTTTGCGATACGCCTTCTTTATTTCTTCCTCGCTCGCGCCGCGCTGGAGGCCGAGCGTTTGATAAAAATCAGCCATGATTCCTGGAATTCTCCCTCAATAGATCCGTCACCAACTCGGACGTATGCGTCACGAGCGAGATGACCTTGTCGTACGGCATGCGGGTCGGACCGATGACGCCGATGACTCCAGTCAGCGGACCAGCGTGATACGAAGCAGTAACGACGGTGAAGCTCGCGAGCCTCGGGTCGTTGTGCTCGTTGCCGATCGTGATCGAGACACCCCCTGCTTCGCTACGACGACGCAACAGCTCGCCAAGTTTCTCACGCGTCTCCGTGAGGGCGACCAGCTTCCTCATGTTGTCGATGCTGGCGAACTCGGGCTGTTCGGCAAGAACCGATGCCTGCCCCAATACAACGGTGTCGTCGTCCGGCTCCAGTGCGCTATCGAAGAGCTGATCGCCCTCTTCGATAAAAACGTTGAGGAGATGCGATGCTTCACGAGTTGGGCCGATGTCGCGCAAGCGGTCACCCAGCGATGAACGAATCTGTCGGAGAGTGAGTCCAGCGAGTCGCTCGTTCAGGACGCGGGTGACTTCAGCAATTGCGGCGTCAGCGATCTCGCCGTGAACGTCGACAAAGATCGTCCGTACCGGGCCCGCTGAGAGGGTGAGCGCAACGAGGAGACGCTCCGACGAGAGACGAATGAGCTCGACACGCTCGAGAATCGCGTTGTCGAGCCGCGGACCGAGAGCGATGCCCAGCTCCTGGGTGATGACGCCGAGGCTCTGTGCAGCGCGACGCAAAATCGCTTCGACCGCGGACCCGCCGGTGCCGATCTGAAGGCTGAGCCGCTCCCGCTCGAGGGCGTCAGGCGGGCGTAGCGGAATCAGTGAATCGACGTAAACACGATATGCGACGTCGGTCGGGACCCGTCCGGCTGAGGCGTGCGGATGGAAGAGGTATCCCTTCTCCTCCAGATCGCTCATGGTGTTGCGGATGGTCGCCGGCGAGACGCCGAGCCCAAATTTGTGGGCGAGATTGCGAGAACCGGCAGGCTGAGCCGTTTCGACATAAGTCTGAATGACGGCTTCGAGAACCCGCCGTTCGCGCTCGTTCAGACCAGGGAGTGACATACTCTCAAATATAGCAATGACTAGGAGTTGCGCTTAATTCCGCGCTCGGCCTATTGGACCGGCGCGCGGCGAGGTCAGCCGCGAGACTATCCAGGCGGAGCCAGCCGGTCGGAGTGAGGCGGAGTCGCACGCCGACCACTTCGGCCCACCCTGCCGTTTGCCACAACTCGGCCACGGAAAGCTCCGCCGTGCCTATCTCGAGGCCCTGTCGGGTGCGCAACCCGAGATACACTTCTTCGGTGTCGCGGTTCTCATCGGTAAGAAATTCTTCGCCCCCGATTGTCGGCTCTGAATTGGAGAGTCGGCGCACCCACTCTGCGTACGCCGCAACGTTCCAACGTCGAGCAGCGCCATCGAACGAATGCGCGGATGGGCCGACTCCCGCGTAGGAAGCGCCTGTCCAGTAGCCCGAGTTGTGTCGGGACGACTTGCCGGGGAGAGAGAAGTTGGAAACCTCGTAGTGCTCGAAGCCGGCCATGGACATCGCCTCGTTTGCGTAGAGGAACTCTTCCTCGTACTGAGCTTCGGATCCTTCGACGACCGCGCCCCGGTCGGCCCAACGGGCGATCGGAGTGTGCGCTTCCACTGTCAGGCCGTAAAGAGAGACGTGTGACGGCGCGAGCTCGAGCGCGCGCATGACATCATTCGTCCAATTGCGGTTCAGATGCGCGGGCAGAGCGAAGATGAGGTCGAGCGAAATGTTGTCTATGCCAACTCTCCGAATCTCCTTGACTGCTCTGGCGATCTGCGAGGAGTCGTGTGTCCGATGCATCCAATCGAGGACAGTATCATCGAAACTTTGCGCGCCGAGTGAGATGCGGTTGACCCCGGCGGCAAGCCACTGCGCGACGGCGATGTCGTTCACGTCATCCGGGTTCGCCTCAATCGTGACTTCGGCGTTAGGGGCGATTTGCGCGCGTTCCCGAATCGCTGTGAGCACGTCGGCAACTCCCAGCCCGCCGAGGCGCGACGGAGTACCGCCGCCGAGATAGACCGTATCAAGTGTGGCGCCTTCCACTGCCCCGAGCTCCAGCTCGGCGCGGAGCGCGGTCGTGTATTCGTCGACCGGTGTGCTGGAACGAACCGCGATCGAGAAATCGCAGTACGAGCAGCGGCGGGCGCAGAACGGGACGTGGATGTAGAGGTGGCTCGGTTGCATCTCGGAATATAGAGCGATGGGGTAACCAAACTTTTTTTTGAAGACTAACTGCAACTGAAGACTACCTGCCGGGGGCGGTCGGCGGGCAGGCTGTGGGCTGCGGGCTTTACCCGAACGAAAAGGATGTCCAACGGGACAGGTTCGGGGATCATCCTCAGGGATGTCGGATTTCAAGAGGCTCCAAGTATGGCATAAGGCGCATGCGCTTTCCCTCAGCGTAGATCGCGTGAGCACGCGAATGCGCGGCTTCCGACACGCCTCCCTGCGAAATCAGATTTTCCGAGCGGCGATGTCGATTCCTGCAAACATCGCCGAGGGAAGACGGCAAAAGAGCGAGAAGGAGTTTAGCCGTTTTCTCGGCTACGCCCTCAACTCCAGCTCGGAGCTGGAGTACCACTTGATCGTGGCGCGCGATACGAAGGTGATCGCGGAAAGCGACTTCGTTTCGTTGATCAGCCAGACGATCACAGTGAGGAAGATGCTCTACGGACTGCTGAAACGACTCTCAACGACAGACCGAGAGTTGACCCCGAAGACACCGGCGTTGTAGTAACGCCCGTAGCCAACAGCCTGCCCGCCGACCGCCCCCGGCAGGTAGTCTTCAGTTAAGTTCGCCGGGCAATGACCCGACCGCGTCACCGCCGCCTGATCTCTCCCGCCGGCGAGCAATCTATGAGCCCGATGATCTCGAGCGACGTGATCGCCGCCAGACACTCGGGAGTGGTGAGGCCG
>DASZZU010000189.1:0-5801 GCA_035544855.1 Gemmatimonadaceae bacterium
ACGTCGGCAAACGCGACGAGATTCTCCGTCTTCGCCAGCTCGAGAGCATTTTCGGATCCCATCCCTCCAAATCCGATAACAGCGAAGTTGATCGTGTCGCTCGGCGCCTGATATCCGACTCCGCCCAGCACGTGGCGTGGCACGATCATTACGCCGAGTCCGATTTTCCCCGCATCGGCTACGAACTCCCGCCGCGTGACTTTCTTCCCGGTCATCAAAAGCGTTCCCCCAGATGTGATGTATCCAACGGCGTGACGGCGATCAGTATCTCAGTGCGTGCAGATATTTGTAGCTGTTGCGGATCGTAGCGATCGGATCCGCTGGTTGATCGTGCTCGACGAAGTAATGCTTGATGCCCGCCTTGTCGCTCCGCGCAAAGATGGAGCGGAAATCGATTTTGCCCTGACCGACATCGACCATCCGGTTATCGGGAGGTCCGGACGAATCTTTCACGTGAACCAGAGCGAACCGGTGCGGGAAGCGCTTGATATAATCGAAGGGATCTCCGCCGCCAAATATGACCCAGTAGATGTCCATCTCGAAGTCGACCAGTGAGGGATCTGTCTCGCTCAGCAGAATATCGAGTGGCCTGACGTCGCCGAGTGGCTTAAGCTCGAGGTCGTGGTTGTGATACGCGAAGCGGAGTCCGGCTGATTTCGCCTGAGCCCCGACGCGGTTGAACTGCGCGGCTATGGCCTTCCAGTCGTCCACGGTACGCCTCTTTTCTTCCGGGATCCAGGGAACCGTCACCCACTTGTGTCCGATCGCCTTGGAGTCATCCAGCGATTTCTGCCAGTTCTGGAAGGACTCGAAAGGAAGGTGGGTCGAGGGTGAGGTGAGGTGGTATCGCTTGAGGAGGTCCCGGACTTGGCGCGGTGTGCGACCGAAATATCCGGCGAACTCGACCTCCTTGTAGCCGATCGCCGCGACGCGTGCGAGAGTGCCGGGCATGTCGGCTTTCATCAGATCGCGAACGCTGTAGAGCTGCAACCCGATGCGATCGAGCTTGCGGTGGGGAGCGACGATAGCGGCCGCGGCGTCGGTGTCGCGGCTCACGACTCCGAGGGCAGCCACTCCTAGCGTCGCGAGGAAGTTGCGGCGTGTGTGTGTTATCACTCTGTGTGGGTGAGGGTCACGCTAGTATGGAGCGCGGGCGCGCTCTCCGCAATAAAGCCGCGCCCAAACATCGGCGCGGCCTACCGCCCCGTCACCTCCACTCGCGTGTATACGTACCGCCCGTTGTATCCAAAGGGTGAAGCGGGCGGCCATGGGAAAATGTCGAACCCGTTCCCTTCGTTCATCCTGTCGGGATAGACGTCGAAGAGGTTGCGACCGCCCACCGAAAGCCTGAACCCGCGTGCGGGCGTGAACCCGAGTTCTGCATCCACCAGGCCTTTCCCGCCGTAGTTCTGGACGCCGCTGCCGCTGTAGCTGTAAAGCGCAGATGTGTACTTGCCGTAATAGGAGTAGCGCGCCATCCCGTTCCACGCTCCCCGCTTGTACAGACCCGTCACGGTGCCACGCCAGTCGGGACGTTCTTTCGTAATCGCGAGCAAACCGCCTTCATCGTATTTGTTGATCAGCGTTACGCCCGTTCCCTGAAGCTCCGGTGGTAGCGGGATGTTGTTCTCATTCGGAATCGTCGTACGCGTGAAGTTGAAGACCGCATTGAGACCGGCTGTACCACCGAGCGCTTCGGCCGTATAGTCTCCCGTCACATCCAGCCCGCGCGTCCGTGTATCGATGGCATTCGTGAAATACTGCGCGGTAGCAGCGGGCGAACCAATGTTGCGTAGTATCGCCGAGACACTGTCGCTGCCTGTGCCGAGAAATCCGGTGATTGTGATGCGGTCGTTGATGGCGATGTAATAGAAATCGCTCGTAAAGGTGAGGTTCGTCACGGGAGTCGCCGCAAATCCGGCGCTGAAGTTCCTCGATGATTCTGCCTTGAGCGGGCGCGCGCCGAGAGCCCTGGCTTCGCGTGAGTTCACCGGGAAGATTCCGATTTCGAAGGGGACTGGATTGCCGGTGGTGGGATCTGCCTGGAAGTTCGTGACCACGCTCGAGTAAAAGCTTTGGTTGAGCGATGGAGCGCGGAATCCCGTGCTCACCGCGGATCGCAGGGTCAGGCGTTGCGTAGGCTGGAAACGCATCGCGAGCTTGCCGGTCAGCTTGTTCCCGAAATCGCTGTAGTGCTCGAAGCGCGCGGCAACGTCGGCGAGGAGACGCGGCACGAGGTCGCCCTCAAGATCGACGTACGCGCCGATGTTGTTCCTGTGCGAATCGGATGCGTCTGCCGGCCGGAAGCCCGGGAAAACCTGCGAGCCAGAGGGTGCAATGCTTCCGTCCTGTGCCGGATAGAATCCGTTGATGTAAGAGCCGCGCTCCCCCCCAATGATCTGGTAGCGCTCGTTTCTGAAGGCCGCGCCGAGCGCGACGTTTACAGGTGAAGCGAGTCCCATCGCGTACTCGTGGCTCGCGTCGAGGCTGAGAATGGCCTCGGTATATTGGAGCTCGCCGGCGAAGAAACTCTTCTTGTTTGGGATTCCGGGATCATCGGCTGTGCCAAGCACTCCGTCGGCGCCCGGCGCACACGCAGTGGTGAGACATGGGCCTAGAGAAGTGTTTAGGGTGTTCTTCAGGTTGTATTTGAAGCCGTTGTGGCCCACCGTGCCGCCCAGGTCATAGGACCATCCGGACAGCAGTCCCCGAACCCCGCCGGCGCCGGAGAAATCGAGTACATCGGGTGCGAATTTCGGAAGGAATCCATTCGGATAGATCTGGGGCCAATTGCGCTGGCTGGACGGGGGCCTGAAGTAGCCGAAGCCGGCACCGCGCCGAGAGCTGTACCCCCCAAACGCGTACAATCCCGCGCCCGGGTTGGCTGCATTGAACGGGAAGTTCGCACTTGCAAACGTCATCAGATCCTTCGAGGCGCCATCCCCCCAATGGTGATCCGGCTCGGGAATCGAATTGTTTTTTGCCACGAGGTTGCCGTCAACCACCGCGTCAGCATCCCCGGCTACGAACATGTCCGTCGGATCGGGACCGGCGCGATTCGTTGGCTGGCGATCCCGGTACTCCGCGAACAGACTGAGCGAGCCACGCCCGAGCGGGATCCCCCACCCGCCGTTGACATCCACGGTGCGCCCGTCGTGCGGGTAAGCTGGACGTGATCCACTAGCGTCCGGAAGCGCGGCGGGATTCGGCTCGCTGGTCATGTATTGACCGAGATCGGCAGTCAGGAATGGCGCAAATGCTCCTTCCTTGAGCACGACGTTGACGACGCCTGCGATTGCATCCGATCCATATTGGGCCGCGGCGCCATCGCGCAGAATCTCGAGCCTGTCGATGCCTCCCGATGGAATCGCGTTCATGTCCACACCGCTCGATCCTGCTCCTTCTCCAGCGCCGTAATAATGAACGAGCGCGGTGTGATGTCTGCGCTTCCCGTTGAGGAGCACGAGAGTGTGGTCGGGGCTCAGGCCACGCATCGTGAACGGACGAACGATCTCAGTTGCGTCCGAAACGCTCTGCCGCGGGAAGTTCACCGACGGCGCGAGCTGCGAGAGAATCTGGGAAGTTTCAGTGGTGCCCTGCGATTTGATCTGCTCCGGGGTAAAGACGTCGACCGGAACTGCGAGCTCCTCAGCAGCCGTGTGTCTTGCCCGCGAGCCGATCACGACTTCGGCAAGTGAGACTGCCGTGTGCCTGACGAGAAAATTCTGCTCGACGACCTGACCCTCGGCGACAGTCACATCGGCAGCCGGAGTTACGTAGCCGAGCCTGCGCACCCGGAGAGTGTAAACGCCGGGCGGAACGCGGGAGATGACGTAATCACCATTATCTCTGCTCGTCGCGCGGAATCCGCCCGGATCGGCGACGACCAGGGCTTGCCCGATCGGTGCGCCAGTGGAATCAGCAACGCGGCCGCGAATGGTTCCGCTCTGGGCAGTAGCGGCGGTTGGGAGAACAAGGACGGCGAACAGCGCGAGCATGACTAACGGCTGAGAGCGTCGCATTACCACCTCGTGGCAGGAGAGGGATGTCGCTGCCGCAGACCTTACGCCTTTCCGAAGTGCTCTGCAAGTATGGGGGTGACCGCCAAGGGAACCGTACGCAAACCTTTCAGGACTATGACGATGGCCGCACCGAACGAACCCAGAATCCGAACTCGGCTGTTTGGCGAGTGGCCAATTACCCTTCACAATCGTCCTGAGGATGAATCTTTCACAGTGATTGGGGTCCATGCGCTATAAAATCATCGCTTCCATTTCTCTCCTTGCCGTTGGCGCTCTAGCCACCGGTTGCTCCCGGAACAAGCCAGCCTCCGGCGCGCCTACGCCAGCAGCCTCGGCAGATCAAGCGGCCATAGATGCGGCAGGCCGCGAGACCGCCAAGCTGCGCGAAGAGGCGGATCGCGCCGCCGCAGCAGCCCAGGCCGACGCCGACCGTGCCGCAAAGTCGCGCGCGCAGGTTCAGAGCACGCTCACCACGCCAGTTCGATTCGAGTTCGATCGCTCGCAGCTCACCGACGAAGGGTTACAGCTGCTCGATGCGAAAGTCGAAGCGCTACAGGCAAATCCATCAATTCGTGTCCGGATCGAAGGCAATGCCGACGACAGCGGCTCGGACGAGTACAACATGGCGCTCAGTCAGAAGCGTGCGGGTATCGCGCACCGGTATCTTACCGAGCGCGGAATCGACGCTTCGAGGCTCCAGATTGTGAGCTTCGGTGAAGAGCACCCAGCGTGCACCACCAATCGCGACGAGCCCTGCCGCGCGCAGAACCGTCGGGACGAGTTCGTGATACTTTCGGGACTCTAAGTCCAGCACAATCAAAAAAGCCGCACCCAGCTGGGTGCGGCTTTTTTTGTGCGAATGATCCAGCCGATGACCGTTCTTTGCGTCGGTCGAGCGGCATCGCCTTTCGACTACCGCATGAAGCGTCCGAAGAAGTTACTCCACCCTCTCGAGCTTGTCAGCCACGACTGTTCGTTTGCCGCACGAAGTCTCTGTTCTGTCAGCCCAATTGTGCGACGAGCCCGCGGTTTGGCGGGGCCAGGATCAGGCTCGTTGATTTTGGCCAGCGTTTGCTCTTTCTTGAGCGGAGTTGGACCCGCGTCCTGAATCTCGCGCGGACCGAACAGTCTTTCCCTGAGGTTTTTTTTCATCGCTGTTTTTGCCGGTTGATTGTCAGGCGGACGCAGTCGTCGCCGTGGAAGCGAAATCGCCGGGCAACCCAGCAGTTCCAGTTGAGGAGTCTTCCATGAGCGCCTGGGCGAGAGAAAGGCGTCGCCAGTAGCGCCGAGATACTGCCTCGCAGTCGAGGCAGATCGGAAGTGCGGGCTGGTGGGAACGTCCCGCACAGGATCAGTTGATGAACCGTTCCTTCAATCTAAGTGCTTTGTGCTCGGTTAGCGATCCAAATTCGATGGCGTTTGCCCTCGAACTTCCTTCAAGTAGCTGGGGGGAGACTCGAACTCCCGACCCCGGCATTATGAGTGCCGTGCTCTAACCAGCTGAGCTACCCAGCCATCCTTCTAATTTGCTGGACTCGCGCAACGTTGAAGCCGCAACGCGAGGCTTAGTGACACAAACGGCCAGCCCTCTCGGACCGGCCGCGTGTGATCGAACAAATGGCGGGGGCGGGATTTGAACCCGCGACCTTCGGGTTATGAGCCCGACGAGCTACCAGGCTGCTCCACCCCGCGATAAGGAGTGAAACCTAATCAGCGAGGTTTGTCGCCGGAAGTCCTCGGAGCGTCGCCAAAACGATAAAGAATCTCCTTGTCGCCGCG
>DASZZU010000190.1:0-4668 GCA_035544855.1 Gemmatimonadaceae bacterium
GAGGCGCGAAGGATTCAGCACCATCACGATGCAGGTGGCGCGCAACACCTTCGCCGTCAGAAAGTATCCGGCGCGCTCGCTGCGACAGAAGCTCACCGAGCTCAGACTGTCGCGGCTCATCGAGCACTCGCTCACCAAGCAGCAGATCCTCGAGCTCTATTTCAACGTCATCTACATGGGTAACGGCGTTTACGGAGTCGAGGCCGCGAGCAGAGACTTGTTCGGCCGCAGCGTCAATCAGCTAACCCTGCCGCAGGCAGCGATGCTGGCAGCGTTACCCAAAGCACCTTCCGCCTACACGCCACGACGTCATCCTGACCGCGCCCTTACTCGGCGCAACCTCGTGCTCAGCCTGATGGTGCAGCAGGGATACGTCTCAGCGGGCAGGCTCGCGGGACTGCAGGCGCAGCCGCTGCGAATCGCCCGCGAAGAATTCAGGCCTTCCGACCCGAACGATTCGTACGCACTCGATGCCGTTCGCGCGAAGGTGGATTCGATCATCCAGGGTGGGAGCCTGGACATCATCGACCTGACGGTTCGCACGACACTCGATCGGAGCGCGCAGCTCGCCGCCGACCGCGCGGTTCGCCGACAGGCGTCCGCGATCCAGTCGGAGACGGGCCGCCGAGCGCAAATCCAGGGAGCGATGGTGGCGATAGATCCGCGCAATGGCGATATCCGCGCGCTGAGCGGTGGCCGGAAATACGAGCGGGGCACGTTCAACCGCGCTCTGCTCGCGCACCGTCAGCCAGGCTCGGCGTTCAAGCCATTCGTATACGCGGCAGCGATGGCAGCCGGGTATACGCCATCCTCGGAGGTGGATGACGACCCCATCGACGTCATTCAGGGAAGGAATGTCTGGTCTCCAGCCAACTACAACAACGATTACGCGGGACGCATCACGTTCCGGAAAGCCCTGATCAATTCGGCGAATGTCGCGACGGTCCGCGTGAGTCAGGCCGTTGGGATTCCACGCATCATTGAGGTCGCGCACAAGAACGGAATCGTCAGTCAGCTACCGAATGTTCCATCAATGGCGCTTGGATCCGCCGAAGTCACGCCGATCGAGCTCGTCACTGCGTACGCTCCATTCGCAAACGGCGGGTATCGCGTGAAGCCGCGGCTGGTAAGGAGCATTGAGTCCGCCGACGGAACCCAGCTCTGGGTGCAGGAGGAGGGAACCGGAACGCCGGCGATGGATCCGCGCGATGCGTATCAGGTGACGTCGATGCTGCAATCCGTCGTCGACTACGGCACCGGCAAGGCGTTGCGCGCATACGGAGTGCGGGGGCTGGTCGCCGGCAAGACCGGAACGACCAACAGCGGCACCGATGTCTGGTTTGTCGGCTACACTCCAACAGTCGTCGCGGGCTTCTGGTTCGGCTTCGACACTCCAGCGCCGATCTCGGGCGACGCGTCGGGCGGACGACTCGCCGCACCGGCGTGGGCCGAGTTCTATCTGAATGGGTGGCATGAGAGCGCGCCAGCGGCGGCGTGGAATCCGCCGCCGGGGATGACGATGCGCATCATCGATCCGACGACGGGATATCTCGCGACCGAGTGGTGTCCGGTGTCGAGGAACGAGTACTACAAGCCCGGCACCGAGCCGACGATCCAGTGCCCCAACCACGGTCCCGACACGGGCGACGAGCAGAACCCCGACTGGCAGAATCAGCGCGATTGGTCGAACGATTTCGGCAAACGAATCGGCAAAGCATTGGGCAAGATCTTTAAGTTCTAGTTTCCCTTGGCTTGGTGGTCTGGCATCTCGTGCTTGGTTGTCGAGCGGGTTGGGACTTGGGCGACGACGGGCGCTGGTCGGAGCCCCTAACTGCGCTCCTTCGCTCCGCTCAGTCGCGGGTCTCCTCGGGCGCGCCCTTAGACGTCGCCTGCGCCCCAAACCGCTCGACTCCCTTGTACGGTATTCAGTCCGAAAAAAGTGCCAGGCCTGAAGCTAGCGCGCCACCGTAACTCTCTCGGGGATGGTGGCTGCGCCACCGCGCTATTCGCGCGTGGTGTTACAGATCTCTATCGACCCAAACAGAGATGCCTACCTAACTAAACGAGACCGAGAAAATCGCGCGGGGAGGCAGCGAAGCCAGGGAAGATTCGGTCGAGCGCGCGGGCGCCAAGGTGATCTTGCACGACTTCGGCGAAGACCGAGCGGAAATCGGTCGTGAGCGCGAGATCGCGACCCTCGTAGAGCTGCTCCTGCTCCAGGCCCGGCCACTTGCCGTGCACCTTACCGCCCTTGACGTGCCCGCCAATCACGAACAGCGCGCCGGCATGTCCATGATCTGTCCCACGATTTCCGTTCTCCCTCGCCATGCGGCCGAACTCGGACATCGTGAGAATCACGACATCGTCCATCTTGTCACCAAGGTCAGTCACGAGCGCCGCGATCGAGCGGGAGAAATCGTCGAGCCGCTGCGCGAGCTGACCCGTCGACGATCCCTGGTTCACGTGCGTGTCCCAGCCGCCGACATCAGCGAAGGCGATCTCGAGTCCGACGTTCGCCTTGATCAGCTGCGCGATCTGCAGCAGGCGCGTTCCGAACTGCGACCGCGGATACTCGGCGCCGTTCTGCGGCAGATATCTCTGCGGATTCGCCGAGCGCAGCATCTTCACCGCGTCGAACATCTCGGCGCCAGTTCCGTGAACGAGATCGGCTGATCCCGTGCGATACAGCGCCTCGAGACGCTCCGCCGAGCTGCCAGTCGCCCGCACGCTGAACTCGTCCAGACCGTTCATCGCCACCGTCGCGCTCGGTCCCTCGAGAATCCGTGGCGTCTGCGGAGTGAGCGACACCGCGCGGAACGGAGTCTTGGCGAGATTGCACTCGTCGCACGTTCCCTTCACTGCGAGATAGCGATTGAGCCAGCCGTCCGTGGTTCCCTTCACGTCGGGAGTGCCGGTCTCCATGTAGTCCTGCGCGTCGAAGTGCGAGCGCGTGGTGCTCGGACTGCCAACGGCCTGCACAGGGGCCAACAAGCCGCGGTCATACAGCGGCTTGAGCGGCGCGAGCGCGGGATGAAGTCCGAAGAATCCGTCGAGATCGATCGCCCCGCCGATCGCATTGCGCGACGGCTGCGGAATCGCGATCGACGGACGCATCGCGTAATACGCTCTCTCGCCGTGCGGGACGACAATGTTCAGCGCATCGGCCGCTCCGCGCTGGAAGAGGCAGATCAACACCTTTCCCTTGGGCGCGTTGAACAACTCCATCCCGAACGCCGTACGCCGGAGAAAGCTCGGGCTCAGTCCCATTGTCACGAGCGCCAGCGCGCCCGACTTCACGAATACTCTGCGTTCCATCTTTCTCTCCTAGTGTCGCTGAAACTCGGGCGAGCCGAGCGCGAGGCCGACGATCTGTGGCAATCCTGTGAGCTGCGGAACGTTTGCGAATCCGCGCCCCTGAAGCGCCGCGCGTCTCCCGCCTCCGTTCTGATTCGCGCGGGGGCGAGCGCGGTTGCCGCCATTCGCTCCATCGCTCATTTCCTGGCCACCGCCTGACATGCTCGAATCGTCGGCCGCTGCCCCAGCGCGAGCTATGTCCTGCATCGCACTTGTGCCCGCGCCATTCGCGAGCATTGGATGCTCACCCGACAAGAGCACAGCACGCGTATCCGGCGACACCATCCCGTTCAGGATCGTCGCGACGACCGCATCCACCTGCTTGTCGCGCGGCGCCGACCGAAGCGTATCGAGCGCGGGAAGCGCGCGAATGTCGACGCCGGGCAGGCGTCCCGCCGCCGCAGCCATTCCGAAGTTGATGCGATTCAGAATCGCGCCGGTGTTCATCCACGCGTCGCCAGTCTCCGGCCAACCGTTCGGCGCCTGATGGCCGAAGATCGGTTGGCCGAGGAACGCAATCACCTGCGCGCTGCGCGGAGTGCTGTCGGGCGCTGCATTGAGAGACCGCATCGCGCTCACCACTACCTCTAAGGGAGTCTTCACCTTGCTGTGGAATGCCTGCTGCGAGAAAAACTCCGGCGACATGATGATCGCGCGCAGAACCTCGCGGATGTCGCCATCCGTCGTCAGGTATACCTGCGCCGCGTGATCGACCAACGCTTTTGACGGCGAATCACTCACAAAGCGCCGCGCCAGCTTGAACGAGATGAAGCGCGCCGTCGTCGGACTCTTCGCCAGAATATCCAGCACATCCTCGGCGTCTTCCATCCCGCGTCCCGCCGTGAGCTTGTGGCCGAGGACGATCTTGTCGCCGGCGTCGTGCACCTGCGGGCGGAACACGAAGCCGCCACCCTGCGCGGGCGGCTGGATCGTCCAGCCGGTGAAGGCGCGCGCGACGTTGATCACATCCTGCTGCGTGTATCCACCGTCGACGCCGAGCGTGTGGAGCTCGAGCAGCTCACGCCCGTAGTTCTCGTTGAGGCCCTGGCGTTGCCGCTGCTGCTGCTGCTGTTGACGCTGCATCTGCTGGGCGGCGCGCATTGCGCCCATTGCTGCGCCAATGCCACCCCTCCGGATTGGCATCACCCGGATTCCGCCGCGATTCCGCGCGGTGAGCGTCGGACGCGTGCTGTCGGCCATGCTGCGCGCGTTGTCCAGATAGAAGAGCATCGCCGGACTCTTCGCGACCTCTTCGAGCAGGTCGCGGAATTTACCGAGCGCGTGCGGACGGATGACGTTCTCATCGAAGTCGGT
>DASZZU010000191.1:0-9716 GCA_035544855.1 Gemmatimonadaceae bacterium
CACGCCGCCGTGAACAGCCCCGCAAATGCGACCGCCACGATGACTCGTGCGATGCGCGCGCGCGGAGCTAGAGATTGTAGAGTGCGGCTTATGATGACGCTTTTCATCGAACTCCTCCTGATCTGATGCGTGTGAACGCGAGCGGGCGCGGACGCGGCCTTGTTCGCGGAGATATTCCAACGGTTGTGTGACCTTGCGTTACGATCACGTCATGGGGAGACGCCTTGACGTTAGTGCACACCATTCTCCTCACATAATCACCCGAATAGGTAAAAGGCAAGGCGCAGGGAGTTCTTGTCCTTACAGGCCGACATCGAGGAGGACCACGCGGGGGTTCGTCTCCTTTAGCATCGCCGCCTCGAGGCTGGTCGCGGCGAGCACGACCTTCACGTCGGGCAGCTCGTTGAGCATGTCCGTCATGCCTTCGCGAACCAGGCGATTGTCTTCGATTATGGCGACGGTGATCATGCCGAGCCTACCGGAAGAACCGTGCCGCCAGTTACCTGGTCGGAAGGCGAAGTGCCGTTAAACCTCACTGGCTCACTACCACGCTGGTAATTTCTGCCAAGTGGTCACCATATCCTCCACGAAACGTATAGGTCCCCGGCGAGAGCGCGACCACCGCGAAGAGGGCTACCACGAAACCGCCGATCTTAAAATACCAGGCGACGACTCGCAGCCACATTGAGGGAACTCTTGTAACGCTCTGTTGATCCTGGGTCGACATATCTACCTAGAAGGTAGATACTGCGCTAGCGTATTTCTACGCGCTGGTCGCGGGGTGTACACTTCTGCGGAATTATGGTCAGCTTCGCGAGTGTGTCTGCCTCTTTGCATCGAGCCCGGTAGATCGCTGAATCATTAAACACCGTCGATGAGCGCACGCTTGACGGCGCCCTGATCGCGCTCTTTGCAGAGGGCTGACATCCGAGCACCAAACAACAGCCAATCGTTACGTATCTCATTGATTCCCCTTTCCTCGTTCGTCTTCCTAACGTACGTCGGGCCCCAATGCCGGTGACAGGTGCAATCTCACAGGAACACTTCGACAGGCGCCTTGCGAGCGAACAGCAGCACTCCGCGATATCCCTGATGGTCGCTGAAACGCACATGCGCCTCCGCGCACCCCTGCCGCCACAGAATGTCCAAGAGGCGCGTAACCGAGTAGCGATTGCTCTGCATCAGCGGCGCCCTCGCCGGACGTCCGAGGGCGAGGTTCAGGGCCCAGTGTGCGCCCGGTACGCGCGTTCTCGCCCAGTATACGAGACGACGGAGCGGGGAAGTGGCCACGCGCGCGTAGGTCACGTGAAAAACGCCGACACCACCCGGCGCCAGTCGTGCAGCGAGTTCATGCACCAAGTGCTCGCCTCGCCGTACGGGCACGTGCTGCAGCACGATATAGGAGTGTACAAGGTCGAACTCTCCCTCGACCGCCGACAGCCTATCGTCGCTTGGGAGTAGCCGGACATGCGATGCACCAGCCGCATCGCAGTTCCGGCGCGCCTCGGCGAGCATGGCAGGCGACACATCCACACCGGTTACCTCGCGGCACCGCGCGCCAAGGGGGGATGAGCACGCGCCCAACTCCACAGCCGAAGTCGAGCGCTCGCGCTGGTGTGAACACCGGATCTAACCGGCTGCGGATGATGGAGAGGATCTGGGCAACATGCGTCTCGCCGGAGCGGAAGAACTCTGCCCGGTCGAGTGCCGACAGGTTACCCCGATATTGTGGTGCAGTGAGAACAGCAAAGTAGGGTTCGGTCTGCCCGAAGCGTTCCCAGTCCCTGTCCGAGTCATTCGTCAACCGCATCAAAAAAACTCGCGCTTCTCGAGATGTTTTTCGATCTCCGCGCGCGTTCGCCACACTGGCTTGAGCTCCTCGCGGGCGAACAGCCCGAGCTGATCGGTGCGGTGTGGTGAACCCGCTCGCGATGCATTGCCGTAGCCGATAAGCGAAGCGGCGTGTAACGGCCTCGCGAACTCGATGGCAGCAACCCACGACGTACCGCCAGTCGCTCTGAACTTGCCGTCGGGCTCCTTGCTCGAATATCCCAAGACTCGAAACACTCCATACTGTCCGCCGGCGCCGCTTCCGGCGAAGTCGAGGCCATCTCGTCTCACGCGATACACGGTACCCCAGGCCACGTCCGCCGAGCTGTACCGTCTGCTGACCGAGTCGGCAGCGGCGCCAAGTGCGGCGACAGCGGTCGCGGTGTCGGCAAGGCCATCGGGCGTGGCGCGTGGCGACTGTTCGTTCCAGGGAACGGCGTATAGTGGCTGACCGCGCCGGCGCCGTCCGTACTCGGCCCACCATTCCGTGAAGAGGACGGCCCCCTTGCTCGACGAGTCCGCCCTACGATCCCACGCCTCGAGGATGTTCGCGGCCGCGCGAATATTTCCAAGCGAAGATGCTTTCGCTGCGGGCAGCAGGTCGTGCAGGACGCGATCAGCCAGCAGCATGTGCGTGGAATTCTTGTAACGGAGAAACTCGTCCCAGGTAATGCTGGAATCGGCATCGAGAAGCTGCACGGATTGCTGGGGACGGAGCGGCATTGTACGCGACGCTAAATAGGGAGGGAAGTTCTGTGGCTGCACGACGACGGGGAACGTCGCCCACCAGGGTGGATCGTTGGCGTTCTGCACCCAGCCGGTCGGCGGATCCACGGTCTTCGGCATGTCGTCGAACGAATGCAGCGATGTCCAGAGGGTCGAAGAGCTGTCGCCGCGGACCACTCCCGCCCAGTACGCGCGGTCACCGCGCCTCCGCACCGGTGTGTTGCCGCCGTAGAACATCATGATATGGCCGTCGCGATCACCGTAGGTGATGTTCTGCCCCGAGATCTGGTTGGGGTGAATCGCCGCAAGGAATTCCCCGAAGTTTCTGGCGCGCCCCATGTTCCACCATTGCGTAAGCGCGGCGTGGAGCGGCGGCCCGTGAAGACCGATTACCGCGAGCGCGACCGCCTTCCCCGGTTTTTCCTCTAGAACTGGACCGTGCACCGATCGGCGAACGCGAACCGTGTCGTCGCGAAAGGAGCCGTCGGTGTGCCGCACGCGGAGGACGTGCGTCTTCACGTCAAACCTGCGTACCGCGCCGTCGAAGAGGTATCCGTCGCCCGAAAGGGTCAGCTCGTACAAGTCTTCGCCGTCCTGCGTATTCACCGTGTGCGTCCAACCGAGGTTGTCGTTGAACGCGATCTCCAGCACGGGCGACAAGACAAGCGCGGCTCCGCTGAGGTTGACGCCCGGGGCGACGTACTGCGCCTCGATCCACGTGAAGAGGTCGGACCAGGGGAGATGCGGGTTCTGCAGCAGTAGCGTGTGGCCGCTCGCGGAGTGTTTGGGCGCCACCGCCCAGGCATTGGACCCGCGATCGCGCCACGCGCGCGCCGCGTCACGCGTGCCCTCAGGGCTCGACACGAACCGTGCATACAATACGCGGTTGAGGTGTGCGAGCACGTCGACCGCTTGCACTGGAAGCACCGCGCGCACCGAGTCGCCGATCAGAGCGGGATGCGCTTTGGCGAACGCGTTGATGCCGGCGACGAAAGACTCGAGGTGTGCGCGCATCTCCCGCGGCTGCTCCGCCAACGACCGCTCGGCGTCGCCGCGCAGATCGAGCGTCCACACCCAACGATCTTCATCGAGATAGTCAGCGTTCAGATACTCCGACGCTCGACCGCGGGCTTGAGCGACCAGGCGCAGAAGCAGGTCGCCGTGGTTTTGCATCTGCGCCCAACCGAAGGCGTACGCCAAGCCGTTGCGGTCCTTGGCAAAGATGTGCGGCACGCCGTAGGTGTCCCACAGAATTTGTGTTCCCCGCGCCGCAGTCTTTGACTGTGACGCCATGGGCGTCGCGTAGAGACACGCGAACACAGTCAGCGAAAAGAGAAGTTTTCTCATGGCCAGGAAGAATGCGCGGGCCCTCGGTCCACGCAAGACGCAAACTGGTTAGCCGTCGCCTTGGCCGCGTTTTCGAAGGAACGCGGTGAGGTTCTTCGCCGCTTGCGAGCAGACGCGATTCTTTACGAAGCCCGACCAACCAAGCAGCCCTCCTGTCGGTCCGAGCGCCTGAGATGCCCAAGCCCAGAAATCAAAGGTGTCGCGGTGCCGGATGATCTTCCCCTCTCGGAACTCGAAACGGGCGTCGATCTTGTTGTGAACCCGCCGGCCAGTGGCTGAGAACGTGTACCAAGCTTCCCAGTGCGCGCGCCCAGTGGAGTCTCGGCGTCGATGTCGCGGAACTCGATCTTCAGGTCTTTGGCGTGCTCGCAGAGCATCTGCCACATCCCCGCTGCTCGTACTCCCTCGAGATCGGTGAAAACCTCGTCCGAGAACTTGACCGCTGGATGGTAGCACGCGGCCATACTACGAGGGTCGCGATTTCCGAAGGACGTGTAGAACTTGCGTATCAGCTCGGCGTTTTGGTGCATGAATCCCTTTTCTTTTGGCGTCGGTCGGGCGCCGGCGGGCTACGGAGTTCGCTTCCGCAAAACCGCCCGCGCAGGCGCACCTTCGTGCCCCGTTACCTTCATCGGCAACACAATCAGGTCGTAATCCCCAGCACGCACTCCCTCGAGCGCCAACCCCTCGACGATCGGAATCCCCTTGCCGAGAAGAATCCGATGCGTCCTCGGCGCCGGCGCACCGAACTGCTCGGCCGAGATGTAGTCTATCCCCACCAGCTGCACCCCTGAGTCGGCCAGCAGCTGCGCCGCATCAGGAGCGATGTAGGCGAAGTCGCGATGAAACGTTGAGGATTGCATCCAGCCGCGCAGAGAGCTCCTGGTGCGGAAGATCACCCGCTGCGCGCCCCTCCACTCGTGCCGCTCGAGCTCCGCGGCGTCGATTGCCTGCACACCGTCGGGGATGTCGATCACTCGCACCGGCCCGATGAGCGGTTCCAGCGACACCCGGTCGATCGATGCGCCGCCGAGCACGAAGTGCATTGGCGCGTCGACGTGCGTTCCGCTGTGCGCGCCCAACGAATACGCTGACAGTGTCAGCGCGTCGCCTTTGCGCATGTCCTTGAGGAACTCGAACTTCATCGGTGCATCACCCTCGTACACCGGGGTCGTCGCCGGATCGAGCGTGGCTGTCACGTCAATCCAGCCATTCGCGATCGGCGTCTCAGGTGCGTCGCCCTGAGACGCGCCCTGCTGCTGGGAGGCGCACGCCAACACGCTCAGCGCCCCAACGGCCGCGACGGTCCAACCGCGCCAGATGCTGCTTCTCTCCGTCCCCATGTAACCTCCCAAATTAGACCGCAAGACTCAGAAGCATGGTGAATCCCAGTCCCGCGACACCAATGATGGTCTCCGCCACCGTCCACGTCTTCAGCGTCTGCGGGACGGTCATGTTGAAGAACTCCTTGATGAGCCAGAAGCCGGAGTCGTTCACGTGCGAGAGCACCAGCGAACCGGCACCCGTCGCGAGCACCAGCAGTTCCGCATTTGTGCCGGGCATGGACACCGCGATGGGTGCGACGATTCCGGCGGCGGTCGTCATCGCCACCGTCGCCGATCCGGTGGCCACGCGTATGAGCGCCGCCACGATCCAGGCAAGGACGAGCGGCGAGGCGTGTGATCCAATTGCCATGTGGGCGATGGCGCGTCCTGCACCGCTCTGCACGAGCACCTGGTTGAAGCCACCACCCGCGCCGATCACCAACAGAATCGTCGCTGTCGGGCCCAGGCAGTCGTTGCAGAACTTCATCACTTCTTCGCGTGTGAAATGTCGTGGCCGGCCTAGAGACCAGAACGAAAAGAGCAGTGCGAGGAGCAGCGCCACGATCGGGTGCCCGACGAAATGCAGCGCCAAGCGCACGGAGCTCGCCGGGTCGAGCGTGACGTCTGCCGCGCTGGCGAGGAGCATCAGGATCACGGGGATCAACACGGTGAAGAGAGAGATGCCGAAGCCCGGCATTTCCTGCATCGACACGCCTTCCAGTTGTCTTGCAAGCGGATTCTCCGCCGGAAGCACGATGCGGGGCGCAATCCACGCGGCGAAGATGGGCCCTGCCAGCGAAGCGGTCGGGAGGCCGACGAGCAGGCCGTAAAGAATCGTGCGCCCGACGTCGGCGTGATACGCACCCACGGCGAGCATCGCCGCCGGATGTGGCGGCAGCATCCCGTGCACCACCGAAAGGCCGGCCACCAGTGGGATCCCGATCTTGATGAGCGACATCCCCGTGCGGCGCGCTATGGTGAACACGAGCGGAATGAGCAGAACGAAACCCACCTGGAAGAAGACGGGAATTCCTACGATGAAGGCGACGACCATGATGGCCCAGTGCACGCGCCGTTCGCCGAAGAGGTCGATGAGCGTGGTCGCGATGCGTGTGGCAGCGCCCGACTCCGCCATGATCTTTCCCAGCATGGTGCCGAGTCCGACGACGATGGCAATGAATCCGAGCGCGCCACCCACGCCATCCTGGAATGACTGCACCGCGGCGCTCAGGGGCATCCCAGCCGCCACGCCCATGGCAAGCGACACGGCAATCAGAGCGACGAAGGGGTGCAGTTTGAAGCGCGCAATGAGCACGATGAGCGTGATCACCGCGCCCAGCGCGTAGAGGAGCAGGCGAGCGTCAGGGGTCATGCCGACGCGCGGGCCACGAGAGCGGCTACGAGATCCTGGGGTGACTGCCTGATGTCACACACCCACGCGTCCTCGTCAGGGGATGGCTCCTGCAGAGTGGCGAGTTGGCTATCGAGCAGGGATGGCGGCATGAAGTGCCCGCGCCGGCCAGCGAGGCGTTCAGCGAGCAGGGCTCGGGGGCCTCGGAGAAAAACAAACCGCAGCTCGCCCGCTTCAGCGCGAAGGACGTCCCGGTATGATCGTTTGAGCGCGGAGCAGGACATTACCAGCCCGGTGCCGGCGTCCTTCGCCTCGCGGATTCGCACGGCGAGTGAGCGAAGCCATCGCACGCGATCGTCGTCGGTGAGTGGAACTCCTGACGACATGCGCTCCACGTTCTCGGCGGGGTGGTACTCATCCCCTTCGACGAAGTCGATGCCGAGCGCACGGGCGAGTGCCGCGCCGATCAAGCTCTTGCCGGAGCCGGTGACACCCATCACGACGTAAAGACCTCTGTTCACGATGTCCATGGTCCAATGCGCGAGGCCACCCTGGCGACTGGTCAGCGCGTCCCAATGCTTTGCGCGCCCGTCTGGTGCAGTGCAACGTTAGGTCGCGGGTCGAATCGCCGAATGAGAGGACGAGGCGAACATGACACAGCGACGCTAGGGAGCGGCGGAATACGAACAGCCGACATCCGCACAGGTGAGGGCGACGAAGACCTCTCCGCGAATCAACCAACGTCCCCCCCGTCTGACCCATTGGGCGGCGTACTGCCCCCGGATCACAATCGGACCGTCAACACGTCCCAAACGCCCCGTCCACGTTCCACCTTCGAACGCCATTGGCCACCGTTGGCTGACGTCGATTCTGGTGGGCTCGCGCTGATAGACGAGAGCGGAATCGCGGTTGCCCGTCGCAATGAACAATTGACGATAGGCGGGACGCCCTACGAGCAGTTGGCCGAGGCCGCGACGAATCTCGACATCCTCTGTCCAGAAATCTGCAACGCGATCCAGATCACCGGCCGCGATCGCCTGGTTCTGCGCCGCTCGCGCTTCACGGACCGCACGTGCCTCGGCGTTGACGCTTGTGGACAACTCATGGACAGCCTGAGCGCTACCACATCCCCCGAGCGCCAGTGTGAGGGTGACGAGAAGCGCCATCTTCAGGTAGCTCGGATGCATCTTCTCCCCTTCTCGTAGCGTGGCGCGGCCTTGTATCTAGCTCTCGAGAGAGTTTGCAGCCATTCTGGTCGGGGCGCCAGCTCGATGCGGCCTGGGTGGTGAACACCGTGCGTTAGCCGGAGCGGCTGAATCAGGAAACTCCCGCATCACGATACACGGCATCGCCGAGGGAATATCCGTCGCGACTACTCCCGCTCGAATACCCAGGCCACTTTCTTGTAAAGAAAGTCACCACCGGTGGGACTTTCCGCCTCCAGCACAAACTCCTCTACATCGCCAATTCGCTCGTCGATCAATACATCGGACTGGAGGAAACCGACGACGGCGTCTGGTCCGTTTACTTCAACACCGTGCTCATTGCAACCCTGGATGAGCGCGATTACATCATTCGAGGGTAACCCTCAAAGTGTTACCCATGTTGTCGGACAGTTGTGTTACCTATGTGCCCGGCTGCTCAGCACACAAAACGCTTTCCAGAGCTCCCTAAGGGCAGTCCCGTTGGCCGTCGCTCTCTTCGACTGTTACGGCAGCGACCCCGCGATCTTTCGGAACTCTGTCTCGGTGAAGGCTCGCATCGTCTCGCTGCGAATGTTGCCTTGCATTCCCAGCGCCAACGCCATGCGGGCGACGGTCTCGTCGTTGGGCATCTCGGCGATCACAACGAGGTCGTATTGTCCCATGGTTAGATAGATGGCCTTGAGCTCGCCACCCGCCTTCTTATACGCCTCTTTGGCCGCGTCGATTCGCGCCGGCGCATTCTTGGCGCTGCTGATTCCCTGTTGAGTGTAGCGCAACATCGAGATGTACGTAGGCATACGATTCTCCCAAGAGGTGAGACCCTACGTTACCACGATTTTTTCATCGGGGGAACTCCATGCATCGCACCAGCGCAATGCTGTCCGCCACTTCCGCCTCCGGTTAACTTCAACAGGTAGGTCAACCTATCGATGAATTAACTATGCCCGATAAATCCCGCACCCCTGTAATCGTTGGCGCCGCCCGAACTCCGATCGGCAAATTCCTCGGCGCCCTCTCGTCGCTCAGCGCACCGGAGCTCGGCGCCATCGCCATCCGCGAAGCCCTCAAACGATCGAAGGTGCCCGCCGAAGACGTGAACGAAGTCATCATGGGCCACGTCATTCAGGGCGGCACCGGACAGGCGCCGGCGCGACAAGCCGCACTCAAGGCCGGACTTCCGGCGACTGTCTCCGCGGTGACGGTCAACAAGGTGTGTGGATCCGGACTCAAAGCCGTCATGCTCGCTTCACAGGCGATCAAGGCGGGCGACGCGCAGGTAATCATCGCCGGCGGACAGGAGTCGATGTCCAACGCGCCCTACTACGTCTATGGTATGCGCAACGGGGTCAAGCTCACCGACCAGAAGATGGTCGACGGCATGATCAAGGACGGTCTCTGGTGCGCGTCGTGTGACGTCCACATGGGCGCGCACGCCGAGTACACGGCGAAGAAGGCAAGAGTGACGCGCCAAGAACAGGATGAGTTCTCTGCCGCATCGCATCGCAAAGCGATTTCGGCGATCGAGTCGGGCAAATTCAAGAGCGAGATCGCGCGCGTGGAAATCCCCGGCAAAAAAGGGCCGACGATCGTCGAGACCGACGAAGGCCCTCGCAAGGACACGACTACCGAGACTCTCGCCAAGCTCAGACCGGCATTTCCCGGCAAGAATGGGCAGAGCGAAAATCTGAGCGTCACTGCCGGAAATGCATCGAGCCTGAACGATGGCGCAGCGGCACTGGTCGTCGTCTCAGAGCAGTACGCCAACGATCATAAACTGGAAATTCTTGGTCGCATCACCGGCTACGCGACGGGGGCTACAGCTCCCGAAGATCTCTTCTTCGCTCCGATCCGCGCTGTCCGGAATCTCATGGCGAAAACGTGCAAGAAAATCGAGGACTTCGATCTCATCGAGGCGAACGAAGCCTTCGCCTC
>DASZZU010000192.1:0-2595 GCA_035544855.1 Gemmatimonadaceae bacterium
GGGCGCAACCCCCGCCATCGGCTGCGTCGCAGCCCGCTTCGTGCCGTTGGACGCGACAGTCTTTCGCTCGATACGCGCCGAAATCTTGCCATTCTGGCTGAGCACGACGTCGAAGGCTCCGTCGGAGGACGAATATTCGAATCGCGTGTTGCCGTGAAGATCCGGCGCGTGGGGCGCATTGGACGGCGAGATCTCTCGGACCAGGTTGAGAATCTGCGCGCTGGTGAGCGCCTGCTTCATCACCGGGCGGGCGGAATCCTTTATGGTGACGGTCGCTACTTCGCCTTCGGACAGATTCAATGTCGAGGCGTTGTTGGACACGAGGAGGTTGAGAAAGCGGTCTAGCTGGGCCATGTCAGTCGATCAGTCCAGTGGACGAACGCGGTCGATCAACGAACGATTGATCAGCCGCGCTTCGTTTGAGGTATAGAGAGTGAGAAAGCGAGAGGTCAGCGCATTCAGGTAGTCGAGCACTCGAGCCCGGTCGGGTGGAGCGTCGAGCCGAATCGAGCCGAGACGTACTTCGCCTCCCACCAGAACTACCTGGAGGAGCGCGGTTGGGGATCGTGGATCGGGTGGAGGGAGGTCTGACGGGTCTTCGCTTCTGTCAGCCGCCAGTTCTGCGACGCGCTCTTTTGCGACGAGAATCACTTCGGAGTTTTCGAGCTCGAGTGGGAAAAATGGAGTCTCGGAGTTGAACAGCTCAGATACGTCCTCGAGCTCGAATGGGCGATACGGGGAAAAGTGGATGAAGACATTTCCCCGTACTTCTTCTCCGCCGAGCATCGTGAGAATGACTGCTTTTCGAGTCGTCTCGATGCGGTACAAATTCGCGGTGTCGCTTGTGAAAGGCATGGGCACGCGCGATGAGGGTGGGCGTGAGAACGTCGCTTCGGTATTCAGACTGTTCTCCGGCGTCTTAAGTCACGCCTAGTGGTATCTACTCAGCCCTTGATTTCCGCCCGAAACTCGTCTGAAAGAGCACACGAGGAGCACACAAAAATGACGTCGGTCCGCACTAGTGGCGTCCGCCCTCCGGCCTTACTTTCTCGTGTCCTCAACGGTGGATAGTCAATGAGTTTCGTCCTCCCTTCACAGCGCAAGACGTACGACGTCTGCATCGTAGGGTCCGGCGCTGGTGGCGGAATGGCAGCGTATGTTCTCACGCGCGCAGGCGCGAACGTTCTCCTCCTCGAGGCCGGCGGCCCGTGGGACAACACCCGCGATTCGGCGATGCTCAAGATGCCGTACGAATCCCCGCGCCGGGGCGCCTCTACGAGGGATCGACCTTTTGGTGAGTTCGACGCGTGTCTCGGCGGATGGGAGCTCGAAGGCGAGCCCTTCACCAAGGCCGAAGGAACCGACTTCATGTGGTGGCGCGCGAGAATGGTCGGCGGACGCACCAATCACTGGGGACGGATCTCGCTTCGCTTCGGGCCGGACGACTTCAAGGGGAAGAGTCGCGACGGACTCGGCGACGACTGGCCGATTGGCTATGAGGATGTGGCGCCGTACTACGATCGGATCGACAAGCTGATTGGCGTGTTCGGCAACAACGACAATCTCCCCAACCATCCCGGCGGATATTTTCTCCCCCCGCCGCAGCCGCGCTGCTACGAGCTGATGGTCAAGGATGCCGCGGACCGTCTCAACATCACCTGTGTCGCCGCCCGTCTGTCGGTGATCACGAGGAATCACAATGGCCGCCCCGCTTGTCACTACTGCGGTCAGTGCAGCCGTGGCTGCGTAACCAACTCGAATTTTTCGTCGACCAACGTTCTCATCGCTCCCGCGCTCAAGACCGGAAGGCTGACACTGGTGACCAATGCGATGGCCCGGGAAGTCACGCTCAACGATCGAGGGCTGGCGAGCGGCGTCACCTACATCGACACGAAAACGGGCCGGGAGAACCACGCCAACGCGCGGGTCGTAGTGCTGGCGGCGAGCGCGTGCGAGACTGCGCGCCTCCTGCTCAATTCCAAATCGCCGAAATTTCCCACCGGACTCGCCAACTCGAGCGGCGTCGTCGGCAAGTATCTCACCGACACGACCGGAAGCGGCGTTTCCGGATTCATTCCCAAGATGATGGATCACGTGCCGCACAACGAGGACGGTGTCGGCGGCAACCACATCTACATGCCGTGGTGGGGCGACAACAAGAAGCTCGGCTTCCCCCGCGGATACCATATAGAGGTCGGCGGCGGCTTGAACCCGCCCGGTTACGGGTTCATGGGCGGGATTCAGAGCTATCCCTCGGGCGGTGGATACGGAAAATCCCTGAAGGACGACTACCGCCGCTACTACGGCGCTTCGGTTTACTTCAGTGGCCGCGGCGAGATGATTCCCAACGACAAGAGTTATTGCGAGCTGGACCCAACCGTAAAGGACAAATACGGAATTCCGGTGCTGCACTTCCACTGGCAGTGGGCCGACTACGAGTACAACCAGGTTCGCCATATGCAAGAGACTTTCCGCGCGCTCATCGACGATATGGGCGGTCAGGTTTTCGACAAGATGCCGGAGCAAACGAAGGGTTACGGCATTGCGACGGGTGGTTCGATAATCCACGAGCTGGGCACGGCGCGGATGGGCACC
>DASZZU010000193.1:0-20411 GCA_035544855.1 Gemmatimonadaceae bacterium
ACGAGCGGACGACCGTGACGCTCGGACCAGAAGGTGTGAGCTACGAAGACGCGACGCCGCTGCACGCAGAGCTTTCCGATATCGAGGGAAGTCCGATTCGCATGGTGAAGATCGGCACCCAGGTTTACCGTGTCGTGGTCCAGAGGCGTCAGGGTCGCGGACGGTATACACTCTGGATCGACGGTTACCGTTTCGAGGCCGAGGCTCTCGACGAGCGCACGCGTGCAATCCGTGACCTGTCCGCGGCAAGCGCCGGTCCCGTTGGACCTGCTCCAGTGCGGGCACCCATGCCTGGACTCATCATTCGGGTCAACGTCAAGGCTGGCGACACGGTTCAGGCAGGTCAAGGCATAGTGGTTATGGAAGCCATGAAGATGGAGAACGAGCTGCGCGCGACGGCGGCGGGAAGGGTGAAGAGCGTCGAAGTAGTCCCGGGAACGGCCGTCGAGAAAGGTGCTTTGCTCGTTGCTCTCGAGTAGGACGGCGCCCGACTATAGCCTGACAATTCTCTATTGCGCCAAAGAAAGGTCATCCTACCTTGGGCTTCGCCTGCCGAGCGATGGGCACCACTCACCCATCCGCTTCCCACCTGGCCGGCGAACAAAATCAGGGGGGGAAAAGCTATGAAGACGCTGACTCGCACCGCATGGTTGCTCACAGTCGTTGCAGCTGCTCCGCTCTCAGCACAGATGACAGGAACTCAACCGCCTCCCCCGGTGCTGTTGATATCGCGTGAGCTCGTAAAGCCCGGAAAAAGCGTTGCTCACAATCAATGGGAGGCGGGATGGCCAGCCGCCTTCGCGAAAGCAAACTATCCAACGACCTACATCGGCATGAACGCTGTTTCGGGAATTAACGAGGCTTGGTTCCTCACTGGGTATCCGTCGTTCGACGCCTTGGAGAAGGACCAGGCGCGGATGGACTCGGATGCGTCGCTGAGCACGGAGCAGCGTCGCCTTTACGCCGGCGAATCAGACTACGTCGAAAACACTCGCGGGGTTCTCGCCGCCTATGTACCGAGCGTGAGCTACAAACCGAATGTCGACTTGTCGAAGATGCGCTACTTCGAGATTCTGACGTACGTCATGAAGCCAGGCCATGAAGAAGATTTTGTCAAGGCAGCGAGTCTTTATCGCGACGGATATACTAAAGCCGGCATCGACGACCATTGGGCTATCTATCGCGTAGTGAGCGGGCTCCCTTCGGGAACCTTCCTTGTGTTCTTGCCGCTGCGATCGCTCTCGAGGTTCGACAAGAGCATGTCGGATGGCGAAGCGATGGCGCATGCCCTCGGGGCCGACCAGCTGAACGCGCTCAATAAGCTCGTGCTCGACGGCGTAGCCACTTACCAGTCGCAGATCTTCGCGTTTAATCCGAAAATGAGCTACGTGAGCAAGGAGATGAAGGCGGCGGATCCGTTCTGGAGATAGCGGCAGGTGCCTGCAGCCGTGACGGTGGGGTAGCGAGCTGGATGTAGACTCTCTTTTTCACCCGAACTTCGAAGGGCCGGGGATCACCCGGCCCTTCGTGCTTTCCGGGCGCGCCGCGGTTGACATGATCAGCTTGGTCGGATAGCTTAAAAGGCTGTCGCAAAACCACTTAGTCGCAGTCAACCGCTCGGAACCCAACTCGAACGAAAGGGGGCCGGCACTTTCATACGTTTCGCATCACATGAAGACCTACTCCGCGACCCCGCGGGATATTAAGCACCAATGGTACATCGTCGACGCCGACGGCATGATCCTCGGCCGCTTGGCGACCGAGGTCGCGAAGATCATTCGCGGCAAGCACAAGCCGATGTATACGCCTCACATGGACACGGGTGACAACGTCATCGTCATCAACGCCGCGAAGGTTCGCGTCACGGGCAAAAAGGCGGAGCAGAAGCGGTACTTCAGACACACCGGCTATATGGGTCACGAACGGTTCACGCCGTTCGCGACGATGCTCGAGAAACACCCAGAGCGCGTGATCGAGAAGGCGGTCTACGGGATGCTGCCGAAGACGGCTCTCGGACGCCAGAAGCTCCGCAACAAGCTCCGTGTGTTCGCCGATGCGAAGCACACGCATGCCGCGCAGCAGCCGAAGGTGCTCGACCTCAACAAGAAGAGTGAGAAGTAATGCCTGATACGACGCACACGATCGGACGGCGCAAGGAAGCCGTCTGCCGTCTCTACATTAAGCCCGGGTCCGGCAAGTGGTCGGTGAACGGACGCACGCTAGGCGATTATTTCCCGCGCCCCGCGCACGTCTCCGCCATCCAGCAGCCGTTCACGATCACCGACACGCTTGGCCGCTTCGATGTGAAGGCCAAGGTCGAGGGTGGCGGACTGACCGGACAGGCCGGCGCGCTGCGCCTTGCCGTCGCCCGTGCGCTCGTAAAGATGGATGAGTCGCATCGCAAGAAGCTTCGCGACCTGCAGCTGTTGACGCGTGACGCAAGGGCGGTCGAGCGCAAGAAGCCTGGCCGTCCCAAGGCACGCAAGAAGTTCCAGTTCTCGAAGCGTTAACCCCGAAGGAATCCTTACTTAATGGCTCAGCCAAACCTGGAGCAGCTACTCGAAGCCGGTGTCCACTTCGGACACCAGACACGCCGCTGGAACCCGAAGATGCGCCGTTTCATCTTCGCGGAACGAAACGGCATTCACATCATCGATCTGCAGAAGACGCTGCGTCAGCTGGAACTGGCGCAGAAGCTCGCGCGTGAGGTAATCCTTCGCGGCGACAACGTCCTTTTCGTGTGCACCAAGCGCCAGCTCGTCAACATCGTCAAGAGCGAAGCCGAGCGTTGCGGAGCGATGTACGTGACCGAGAGATGGCTGGGGGGACTGCTGACGAACTTCCAGACGGTGAAGAAGCAGGTTCGCCGCCTCAAGGAGCTCGAGGCGGGCAGCGAGGCCGGTGGTGATTTCGAGAACTACACCAAGAAAGAGCAGCTGATGATGGGTCGTCAGCGCGACAAGCTTGCGAAGAATCTTTCCGGCATCAAGAATCTGACGCGCCTTCCGGGTCTCATGTTCGTCATCGACTCCAAGAAAGAAAGGATCGCCGTCAATGAGGCCAATAAGCTGGGGATTCCGCTCATCGCGCTCGTCGATACGAACGCTGATCCGGATCTCATCACCGTTCCGATCGCTGGCAACGACGACGCGATCCGGTCGGTGGAGCTGATGGCCAAGTCGATCGCCGATGCGATTGTCGAAGCTCGTCGCGAGGCGCCGGTGCGTGAGGAAGCAGAAGAGGCCGAATCGTACACCTACAGCTCCGACCGCGGCGCTGAGCCGGAAGGCGAGGGCGACAAGAAGAGAAAGAGACGGCCGCGCAGACGACGGGCGAAACCCGAGGCGATTGCCGCGCGGCTCAAGACAGGCGGCGACGAAGGTGGCGGAACAGAGGAAGCCACCGAGCCCGAGCAGGAAGGTTAACTTTCACGCCGCCGGAAAATTCCGGCGGCGTTTTCACGAGACACGATGATGACAACAAAAGAGACATTCACAGCAAAAGACGTTCAGACTCTGCGCCAGCGTACCGGCGCGGGGATGATGGAATCCAAGAAGGCGCTCGAAGAGAACAGCGGCGACATGGAGAAGGCGATCGAGTACCTTCGCACCAAAGGAATCGCCAAGGCCGAGAAGCGCGTTGGCAAGCAGACGAGCGAGGGCGTGATCGGCAGCTACATCCACCACAACGGCAAAGTCGGGGTGATGGTCGAGGTGAACTGCGAGACCGACTTCGTTGCCCGAACCGACACCTTCAAGGAGTTGGTCAAGTACATCGCCGAGCACATCGCTGCCGCGGCTCCTGTGGCCGTGGACAAGGATCAGGTCCCGCAGGACAAGGTCGAGAAGGAGCGCCGGATCTTCGTCGAGCAGGTGAAGACGAGCGGCAAGCCCGATCATCTGATCGAGAAGATCGTCGCCGGCAAGATCGAGTCGTACTACAAGGATGTCGCCCTCGTGCACCAGGCATGGGTGAGAGAGCCGAAGAAGACGATCGGCGATCTGATCAAGGAAGCGTCCGCCAAGGTGGGCGAGAACATCCAGGTCCGCCGCTTCGTCCGCTTCCAGATGGGCGAGGAGTAAAGAGCAGCTTTGGCTGATCTCAAGTACAAGCGGGTTCTGCTCAAGCTTTCCGGCGAGGCTCTTGCCGGAAAGAAGGGCACCGGTTTCGATTTCACAATTCTCGAGCGGTTGGCCACCGAAGTCTCCGACATTGTCAGGTTGGGCGCGAGCGTCGGCCTGGTGATCGGCGGCGGAAACATCGTTCGCGGTGCCCAGCTCTCGAAGATAGGAATGGACCGGGTTGGCGCCGACTACATGGGCATGCTCGGTACCATCATCAATGCGTTGGCGCTGCAGGACGTGCTCGAGAAAGCCAAGCTGGAGACGCGCGTGATGACCGCGATCGCGATGGAGTCCATCGCGGAGCCGTTCATCCGACGCCGCGCGATGAGGCACTTCGAGAAGGGACGCGTCGTGATCTTCGCGGCCGGTACGGGGAATCCGTACTTCTCCACCGACACCGCCGCGGCACTGCGCGCCATTCAGATCCACGCCGACGTAATCGTCAAGGCAACGAGCGTGGACGGAGTTTACAGCGCCGATCCCAAGCGGGATCCGGACGCAACGCGCTACGAGTCGATCAGCTACCGCGATGTCATGATCAACGAGCTGGGTGTGATGGACCAGACGGCGATCACACTGTGCAAAGAAAACAAGCTTCCTATAATCGTCCTGAACATTCACCGTCACGGAGAGGTTGCGAAGGCGCTGCTGGGTGAGCGCGTCGGAACGATCGTACAATGACGACAATTCCTCAGATCACGAAGGACTGCCGTACGGCGATGGACAAGTCATTCGAGGCGTCGAAGCGCGAGCTGTCCTCGATTCGCACGGGCAAGGCGACGACGAGCTTGCTGGACACGGTTCGCGTCGATGCGTACGGACAGCAGATGCCGTTGAATCAGGTCGGCAGCGTCTCGGCGCCGGAGCCGCGACTGCTCACCGTCACCCCCTGGGATAAGGGTCTGGTGTCGGCGATCGAGAAGGCGCTCCGCGAGTCGGATCTCGGGCTGAACCCGCAGACCCAGGCGGGCGTGATCCGCGTCCCCCTCCCGTCGCTCAACGAGCAGCGCAGAAAGGAGCTGGTGAAAGTGGTGCACAAGCTGGCCGAAGAAGCGCGGATCGGTATCAGGCACGCGAGAACGGCCGCACGCGATCAGCTCAAGAAACTCGAGAAGACGTCGGAAGACGATCAGAAGAAGGCGGAGAAAGAGCTTCAGAAGCTCCACGACGACTTCATCGGCAAAATCGATGAGT
The DNA here is from genome assembly GCA_035544855.1 of Gemmatimonadaceae bacterium. Classification (GTDB taxonomy): domain Bacteria; phylum Gemmatimonadota; class Gemmatimonadetes; order Gemmatimonadales; family Gemmatimonadaceae; genus UBA4720. The sequence continues at coordinate 5,319 of DASZZU010000193.1, forward strand.
TGTTGAAGGGGAAAGAAGCAGAGATCATGGAAGTCTAGCCCGTGCCGGAGCTGACACGGCGCATCATCTTCGCGGTCATTGCCGCGCCCACGAGCATCGCGTTGGTGTACTTCGGCGACTGGGTGCTCGCCATTGTACTCTCGGTTCTGGCCGCGCTCGGCGCGTGGGAATTCTTCCGTATGGCGCGCGAGACCGGCGCGCTCCCACTCGAGCCCGCCGGCATCGCGCTCGCCGCGCTCCTGCCGATAGCTGTTCATGCACAGAGACTCGGAGTGTACACGATTTCCCTGACGGCGATCGTCGCCATGATACTGGTGCTGTTCGCCAGCACCATCTGGCTGCGCGGGCCGTCCGGAAAGCCTCTCTCGTCCGTGGCGATAACGGCGTTTGGCGTGCTGTACGCGGGACTCTTCTCGTACATCTACGCTCTCCGCTATCATGACTACGCCGTTGGCGCGGGTGCCGGTACAGTGCTGGTGTTCCTGCCGGTCCTCATTACCTGGGCCACCGACGTCGGCGCTTACACATTCGGTCGCACCCTCGGCAAGAAGAAGCTGATTCCCTCTGTGAGCCCAGGGAAAACGGTGGAGGGTGCGGTGGGTGGACTCGGCCTGGCTATCGTGATATGTCTGCTGTACGTGCGATTCATACTGGTGCCATATGCGCAGCTGGGATTGACCATCCAGGGCGCGGTGCTCTTCGCCATCGTCGTGAGTGTTGCGGCGCAGACAGGAGATCTCGCCGAGTCGCTGCTCAAGCGAGAGGCTGGCGTGAAGGACAGCTCGCGGATCCTTCCCGGACATGGCGGAATACTCGATCGGTTCGACAGCCTGCTGTTCGGGATGCCGATCGCGTTGCTGCTGCTGGGCCGCTTGCTGCTGCCCGTCCCACAGTGACGAGCAAGTCCGCCACCGGACCGAAAGGCGTGGCGGTACTTGGCTCCACGGGCTCGATCGGCACGACGGCGCTGCGTGTGCTGGACAGGCAGCGCCAGCGCTTTCGCGTTACGGCGCTCACCGCCAACAGCAACGGCGCCCTGCTCAAGGAGCAAGCCCGGCAGTTCTCCCCGTCGTTTGTCGGGATGGTCGAGTCGAGCGCTGATGCCGACGACGCGTGGAAGAGCGGGACTGACGCGCTCGTTGCGGCAGCGACGCGCGATGACGTCGACATCGTGCTCAATGCGATCGTGGGCGCTGCCGGTCTCGACGCGACGCTCGCTGCGCTGGAGAAGGGGAAGCGCGTCGCGCTCGCGAACAAGGAGACGCTCGTCATTGCCGGACACCTGGTGAGCGAGGCTTGCGCCTCAGGACGCGGCGAGGTCGTCCCCGTGGACAGCGAGCACAGCGCGATTCTGCAATGCATCACGGGGCATCCAGCATCCCAGGTGCGACGCGTGATTCTCACCGCGTCGGGCGGACCGTTTCGCGACTGGAGTCGCGAACGTCTCGCTTCTGCCACGGTTGAAGATGCTCTCAGGCATCCCACCTGGCGTATGGGGCGAAAGATCTCGGTCGACAGCGCGACTCTCGCGAACAAGGCGCTCGAGATAATCGAGGCGCACTTTCTGTTCGGGCTGCCCTACGATCGAATCGAAGTCGTGGTTCATCCCCAGAGTGTGGTGCATTCATTCGTCGAGTTCATCGATGGGAGTGTGGTTGCACAAATGAGTGTGCCGACAATGGAGCTGCCCGTTCTCTACGCTCTTACGCACCCCGAACGGGTCGACGACGACGGTGTACCACCATTCGACCCTGTTGAACTTTCTCCTATGACTTACGAGCCTGTGGATCACGAGCGCTTTCCGGCGTTGCGCCTTGGAATCGCGGCGGGGAGGGCTGGCGGCGCCGCGCCGGCTGTGTTCAACGCCGCCAACGAGTGCGCCGTCGCGGCGTTCCTCGCCGGAAAGCTCGCGTTCCCCGACATCCCGCGCGCGATATCCTCGGCGCTCGAGAAGTTGAGTGGGCTGCCCTCCGGAAATCGCGAGGAGCTGCTCGCCGCCGACGCCGCGGCGAGAAATCACGTTCAGCAGATGCTACCGTGCTGAGCTGGCTCGCTCCGATCATTGTCTTCGGGCTGGTGGTGTTCGTACACGAGCTCGGGCACTTCATTGCCGCGAAGCTGACGGGCGTATATGCACCGCGATTTTCAATCGGCTTCGGGCCATCGCTGCTGAAGAAGCGATTCGGCGAGACCGAATATGTCCTGGCTGCGCTGCCGCTTGGCGGCTATGTGCGCATGGCATCGCGGGAGGACGAAGCGACAGCGTTTCTCGAGGGCGGGAGCGAGAATTCCGCTACGACGCCGGGCACCCCCAAGGATGGATTCGACCCGGACGCCATGATTCCATTCGGGCCCAAACCCATTCCGGAATCCCGCTGGTTCGAGTCCAAGCCGCTGCCTGCGCGCCTCTTCATCATGCTCGCTGGCGTCACCATGAACGCGGTGCTCGCGTACGTCATTTACGTCGGCCTCTTGCTGCGCTCTGGAATTCCAACACCCATTCCAGTTGCGGCGGCGGTTAGCCCCGGAAAGCCCGCCGCGCAGGCGGGAATTCAGGCGGGAGACAGCATCGTATCGCTGAACGGAACTCCGCTCAAGAACTGGGAAGTCCTGCTCGATAGCATCGGCGCGTCAGCCGGGGTGCCGCTCACGCTGGAAGTCGTTCGTCACGGTCAGCCGGTAACCGTGCACGTGACTCCGGTGGCCGAGCTCGTGCCTGATCCGCGCACCGGCGAGAAGAAACGGCTGGGGCGCATCGGGATGATCGCGAGCGAGGCATTCGAGCCGGTGCCCGTGAGTAGGGCGTTCGGCGAGGCCTGGCGGCTGACGCTGGACAACGGCGGGAAGATCTTCTCGACCTTACGTGCGCTGATCTCGACCGGCGCTGGCGTCTCCGACCTCGGGGGCCCGATCGCGATTGCCCAGATCTCGGTGCAGGCGGCGCGCGGGGGAATAGAGAATCTTCTCGCGCTGATCGCTCTCATCAGCATCAACGTCGCTGTCTTCAACCTGCTGCCCATACCCATTCTTGATGGAGGGCAGATCGTTCTCAATGTCGCGGAAACGATCAAGGGAAGCGCGTTCAGCACGCGCACCCGCGAGCGGATTCTCAAGGGTGGGCTGCTGCTCATCGGACTGCTCTTCGTCACGGTGATGTTCAACGACATCAGTCGCAACATGCAGAGCATTGTGCGGCTCGTGGGACGTCTCTTCGGCGGCTCCGCCTAACCAGACAGAGTGTTCGTCCGTAAGTAGCCGGGCTTTCCCGGTCTCTGTCGAGAACGCCCGCGAATTGTAAGCCGCGAGCTTAGCGGCTAAATTTCACAGCTATGGCTTTTCCCGGCCTAGCTGAGCGTGTGGCCGATGTGCGAGCCAGGATAGCCGCGGCGGTAGCGCGCGGTGGTCACGGGCAGCAGGTCACCATCGTAGCGGTCACGAAGACGCATGGGCCCGACGCGGCAAGCGCGGCGTATGGAGTAGGCCTGCACGACGTCGGCGAAAACAAAGTGCAGGAAGCGTTGAAGAAGATGCTTCAGGTCGAAGTGCCGGTGCGCTGGCATTTGATCGGGCATCTTCAGCGGAACAAGGTGAAGTCGCTGGAGCGGTTCGTACTCTTGCACTCGCTCGACAGCGCCCGACTGGCGGATGCGGTGTGTGCGTTTGGCGTCGAGCGTGGAAGGGCCGTCGATGCGTTGATCGAGCTGAATCTCTCGGGCGAGAAGTCGAAAGGCGGCTTCACTCCATCCGAGTTGCTGCCGGAGGCCGAGAGGCTGGTGTCGGTGGCGGGGATTCGCGTTCGCGGCGTGATGACAATGGCTAGCTTTACTGCAACCGAAAGCGAGCTGCACCGCACTTTCGCGGAAGCGCGCGATGCCAGGCAGGCTTTGGTCGAGGCCGGGCATCCGGCGGAAGAGCTGTCGATGGGAATGTCCAACGATTACGAGATCGCTGTAGAAGAAGGCGCGACAATGGTGCGGCTGGGTACCACCCTCTTCGGAGCGAGGGCTAAATGATAGACGAATCGTTTCATCTTACACCTCTGGACGTGCGACGCTACGACTTCGGTCGCGCGCTGCGCGGGTACAATCCTGCCCGCGTGGATCAGTTCAGGGATCAGGTCGCGGAGGAGATGGAGCGGCTCACGCGCATCAATCAGGACCTCGATGCGAAAGCCCGCAGCTTTCACGAGCAGCTCCGTGCATTCCGCGAGCGGGACAAGGCACTGAACGACGCGCTCGTCTCCGCGCAACAGCTGCGCGGCGAAGTTCGCGAGCAGGCGGAGAGGGAGGCGCAGCTCATCCTCCGTGAAGCGCAGGCCGAGGGAGAGCGGATCATCGAGGGCGCCAAGGCCGATGTCCGCCGGATGGAGGAGGTGCTCGACAATCTCGATCGCTCACGCCGGACCTATCTGGCCCAGATGCGAACCCTGATCGCGCGCCAGCTCTCCGAGGTGGAAGCGTCTGATTCAGACGTCGTCGCTAACACCCTCAGGGGCGCCGGCTCCAACTCTTCGGGGCGCACTCAAGAATGACCGCAGTCCGCCCCGTGAAGTTGGCGGGGGGAGACGAGAAAGGGGGGGGCAGACGGTTCCGCCTGCTTCCGACCGATCGCTCGCCCGACGAACTAGAGAAGGAGATGCTCGCTCTCTGGAGGGAGGAGAAGCTCTTCCAGCAGACACTCGCGCAGGCGAAAGGAAAGCCCGAGTTCGTGTTCTTCGAAGGGCCGCCCACTGCCAACGGCCGGCCCGGCATCCATCACGTGTTCTCCCGCACCGTAAAGGATCTTTTTTGCCGTCACCGCGCCATGCGCGGCTTTCACGTCGCGCGGAAAGCGGGCTGGGACACTCACGGCCTTCCCGTGGAGATCGAAGTCGAGAAAAGGATCGAAACCGAGTTCGGCGTGCGCACGGCGAAACAGCAGATCGAGACGATCGGAGTCGAGCGCTTCAACGAGATGTGCCGCGAGAGTGTGTGGCGCTATCGAGCCGATTGGGAGGAGATGAGCGAGCGAATGGCCTACTGGCTCGATTACAGCGATCCGTACGTCACGTACTCGAACAATTACATCGAGAGCGTCTGGTGGGCGCTGGCCACGTTGTTTCGCCGCGGCCGCTTATACCGGGGCCACAAGGTGCTGCCTTACTGCGCGCGTTGCGGAACGACTCTCTCGAGCCACGAGGTCGCGCAGGGCTACAAGGACGTGAAGGATCCGAGCGCGTATGTCGCGCTCGATCTGCTCGAGGGCAAGACGTCAAAGTCGAAAAACCGGCGGCGTATTCTCCTGTGGACTACCACGCCCTGGACGCTCGTCTCGAATGTCGCTCTCGCCGTGAGCCCGACGCTCGAGTACGTCGAGCTCCGCAAGAAGAAATCGGAGAACGACGAGACGATCATTCTCGCGCTCAAACGCGCGCCAGCCGTTCTCGGAGATGATTTCGCCGGACGCTGGGACACGGTGAGAACCTTTGCCGGCACGGAGCTCGTCGGAAATCGCTACAAGCGTCCGCTCGATTGGGTCGAATACAAGGAGGGTAAGCACGAGATAATCATTGGCGAGGATTTCGTATCCTCCGAGGAAGGAACCGGCGTCGTGCACATGGCCCCCGCCTTTGGGGCCGACGACTACGCGGCGGGGCAGCGGAATGGATTGGCATTCCTACAGCCGGTTAATCTGCGCGGGGAATTTCCGTCCGACATGCCGCTCGTCGGCGGCAAGTTCGTGAAGGAAGCGGACCCGATCATCCTCGAAGAGCTTAAGCGCCGCGGAGTGCTCTGGAAGTCCGCGCTCTTCGAGCACGCCTATCCACACTGCTGGCGGTGCGACACTCCGCTCCTGTACTATGCGCGCAGCTCGTGGTTCATCCGCACTACCGAGTTCAAGGATGCAATGCTGGTCAGGAATTCGCGCGTTGACTGGCATCCACCAGAAGTCGGTGCCGGGCGGTTCGGCGAATGGCTCACCAACAATATTGACTGGGCTGTGTCGCGCGACCGCTATTGGGGAACGCCGCTCCCGATCTGGGTGTGCGACCGCGATGAGTCGCACGCCACAGCTTTAGGCGGCTACGCCGAGCTCTCCGAGAAATCGGGCAAGGCTCTTGGCGAGAACTTCGATCCGCACAAGCCGTTCATCGATCGATATACGTGGAAATGCGAGTGTGGCGGCACGATGACGCGCACTCCGGAAGTGATCGATGCGTGGTTCGACTCAGGATCGATGCCTTTTGCGCAGTGGCATTTCCCGTTCGAGAATCGGGAGACATTCGAGCGGTATTATCCCGCCGACTTCATCGCCGAAGGCGTCGACCAGACGCGCGGATGGTTCTATTCGCTGCTCGCGATCGCGAGTGGACTGGGCGACGCGTTGCCCAACAATCTTCTCGCTCACGAATCGCACTCTCCCGCCGTCGGCGACACCGCGCCCTATCGCGCGGTCGTCGTAAATGATCTCGTGCAGGACGCGCAGGGGCAGAAGATGTCCAAGCGACTCGGCAACATCGTGGATCCATCGACGGTGTTACCGCGACACGGGGCGGATGCAGTGCGGTTGTTCCTGACGACGTCGAGTCAGATCTGGATGCCGCGCCGATTCGACGAAGCTGGAATCCGCGACACCGCCGGGCGCTTCCTGCTCACCTTCAAGAACGTTTACACCGGGATTTTCGCCGAGTACGCGAATTTCGGGTGGCGGGCGTCGGACAAGGATCCCGCGCCCGCCGACCGTCCTCTCGTCGACCGTTGGGTGCTTTCACGGCTCGCGAGCGTGGAGCGTGAGGCCGACGACCTGCTCGGCCGCTACGAAGCGACCAATGCCGCAAAGGCGGTAATGACTTTCTTCGACGAGGACGTCTCGAAGTGGTACGTCCGCCAGAGCCGTCATCGCTTCTACGACGTCGATGGAGAGGAAAATCGCGCGGCGTTTGCTACGCTGCACGAGGTATTGACCGTCACCTGCCGATTGCTGGCGCCATTTGCTCCATTTATTACCGACTGGGTGCACCGGGAGCTCATGGGAGGCTCCGTCCACCTCGCTCCCTACACCAGACCGCACCCCGGGGCGATCGACGTCGACCTCGAGCGAGCGATGTCGCACATCCGGACGCTGGCGACTCTTGGCCGCGCAGCCCGGGAGGAAGCCGGGGTCAAGGTGCGCCAGCCACTGGGCAGGATGGTATGTGTCGTGCCTCTGCCGGGAGTCGTTTTCCGTGGCGCCGAGGCAGGGGCCGCGAGGATGTTGGAAGAGCTTAGCCCCCTCCTGACCGCCGAGCTGAACATTAAGAAGGTCGAGTTCATCTCCAGCGCTGACGATCTAGTAACTTTAGCGGCTAAGCCGAATTTCCGGTCGCTGGGTAAGAAGTTCGGCAAGAACACGCCGCTCGCCAGCGAAGCGGTCCGTGCCCTCAGCAGTGAAGCGCTGAGGGAGTTCGAGGCGGGAAAGCCGTTGTACGTTTCTGTCGAAAACGAATCTCGTGAGCTGAGCGCGGAAGATCTGATGATCGTTCGTCGCGCTTCGGGCGAGATGGTGGTGAAGGAGGAAGGCGGATATTTCGCCGCGCTCGATCCGGTTGTAACGCGTGAGCTTCGGCAAGAAGGACTGGCGCGCGAGCTGGTGAGCCGGATTCAGAAGCTGAGGAAGGAATCGGGTTTCGCAGTGAGTGATCGCATCACGCTTCTTGTCGGGGCTGGGGCGGAGATTCAGGAAGCAATGAAGGCGTTTCAGAAATGGATCGCCGAGGAAGTTCTCGCCGTCGGGGTTTCGATCGGCGACAAAATCGAAGGAACATACGCGACGCATGCGTTCGACCTTGATGGGCAGAGCGTTGAAGTCGCCTTGGATAGGGTTGGTTAGAAATGGCAACCGCAGCTGGCAACAAAAAACCGAAGGCGATGCCCAAGAAAGGCCTTCAGCATTTTGAAAAGCGCCTCCTCGAAGAGCGGAAGCGCGTCCTGAAGGAGCTGGGGCACTACGACGAGACTTTCGGAACGACTCCGCAGGGCGCGGACGGCGATCTGAGCGCATACTCCTTTCACATGGCCGATCAGGGCACCGATGCGATGGAGCGCGAAAAGGCGTTTCTCTTCGCAAGCCAGGAAGGTCGTTTCCTCTGGCACATCGACGAAGCGCTCCGCCGGCTTTATCGCAATCCCGAGCAGTTCGGCAAATGCCACAACTGCGGGCGCGAGATCAGCTTCGAGCGTCTCGACGCACTGCCGCACGCCAGATTTTGCATCGAGTGCAAACAGCGCGAAGAAGATGGAAAGCGCCAAGCCTAATCCGCCCCTCTTCTGGGGCACTTTGGTACTTGTCGTCGCGCTGGACCTGGTAACGAAGCTGATGGCTGCGGCTAATCTGTCGCCGCAGCACATACCGCACGAGATACTTGGCAATCACCTTCGGTTGACGCTCGTATACAATCCGGGGGCGGCCTTCGGCTTGAATCTCGGGATCTACTCGCGCTGGATCTTCATGGCCCTAACCGCGGGCGCGCTGATCGTTCTCGGCCGCCTTTATCAGGCGACGCGTCAGGGGGATTTCCTGCGCACGCTCGCCCTCGGCCTCGTCTGCGGCGGGGCAGTAGGCAACCTCATCGATCGCGTTCGTTCAGCGACAGGGGTGGTCGATTTCATCGACGTCGGCGTGGGAGACATCCGCTGGCCGACCTTCAACCTCGCGGACATGGCGGTAAGCGTTGGGGCCTTTCTGCTCGCGTGGGTGTTGTGGGGAGAGGAGCGATCGCCAGCAGCCGTCGTTGCCCCGGCTTCAGTATCGGATACGTCAACGGAGATTTAGGTCTGAGCGACATCAGAGAGTTTCCAGTCGAGGCGGACAGTAATGTCCGCCTCGATCTGTTTATTGCCCAGCGGGCCGAGCTGTCGCGCACCCAGGCGGCGACGCTGATCGCGCAGGGGCACGTCCTGGTGAGCGGGCGACGAGAGAAGTCGAGTTATCGGACAGTAGCTGGGGACCTCGTGCGCGTGGGGATCCCCAAGCTGGAAAAGCGGACGATCACCGGGGAGAACATTCCCGTAACGATCGTCTACGAGGACGAATCGCTGCTCGTTGTGGACAAGCCGGCCGGGATGGTGGTCCACCCGGCCCCCGGGAACTGGAGCGGCACTCTCGTAAACGCTCTGCTCGGTCGGGGAGGGGCACTATCGAGCGAAGGCGAGCCGGAGCGCGCCGGAATGGTGCACCGTCTGGACAAGGAGACATCGGGGCTCCTGGTCGTGGCGAAAACGGACCGCGCACACCGGCTTTTGAGCGCGGCGATAGCGGCCCGGCGGGTGGTGCGGCGCTATGCTGTGATGACGTGGGGTCATCTCACCACCGACGCCCTTACGATCGACAAGCCGATAGCCCGCGATCCGCGAGACCGGAAGCGCATGGCAATCGTCAATAAAGGTCGGCCGGCCAAGACCGACCTCTTACGCCTTGCCCGGTTCGACGCGGGGGACCTTCTTCGTGCGCATCTCCATTCCGGACGGACTCACCAAATCCGCGTTCATCTCGCGTCTATCGGCCATCCTGTCATGGGCGACGACGTTTATGGCGGAGGCGGAGGACGTCGTGTGGCCGGACTTCCTCCCAAGCGGCACTTCCTCCATGCGGCCTGGCTCGCGTTCAATCATCCCGTGACCGGAAAGCCGCTCGATTTCCGCTCACCCCTTCCGGAGGACCTTTCGCACGCGCTTGCCGTGATGTCGGGCGAGCACGTCCTTCCGGCTGGCGAGGACCCGCTTACGGCGTTCCGATTTTATGAGTGAGTCGGTAACCGTTCCGCCGGAACAGGCGGTCGAAGAAGCGCCCCGGATCCCGACGCGCCGGCTACTGGCGTTCGAGGTTGGGGGTAGTGTGTTCGCGTGCGAGATGGAGTCCTTCCGCGAGATCGTCCCCACGCAGCGGACGACGAGGCTGCCCGGCGCACCGAACACGGTGTGCGGGCTGATCAACCTGCGCGGAACGATCGTGACGGTCATCGATGGGGGGATCGTGCTCGGAAAACCGGCGTGTGCGCGGACAACTGGACTGATCCTGCTCGCCGATTACTTCGAGCGGCTGGTCGGAATCGGCGTGGACGACGTCCGCGACATCCACGACGTCCCGATAGATCAGTTCACGAGCGCGGACGCTCCGGAATCGATTGCGGAAGGTATAGTGACTGGAGTAGTGGAGATCGAAGGGAGAAGGGTCCTGGTGCTCGACATCAAGGCCTTGGTTCAGGAAGTCATCGGACAAGGGAGGTAGGGTGAGTAGCACTGTGCTGGTTTGCGACGACGCGGTATTCATGCGGACAATGGTCAGCGACATCCTGTCGCAGGCTGGATTCACGGTCGTCGGGGAAGCCGAGAACGGAAAGCAGGCGGTCGAGAAGTACCAGCAGCTCAAGCCGGATCTCGTGACGATGGACATCATCATGCCCGAGATGGGTGGCATCGAGGCCGTGAAGCAGATCACGCAACTGGATCCCGGGGCCCGAATTCTCATGTGCAGCGCGATGGGACAGCAAGCTCTCGTCCAGGAAGCGTTGCAGGCAGGAGCGCGCGACTTCGTGGTCAAGCCGTTCCAGCCGAGTCGCGTGCTCGAAGCAGTTCAGCGGGTACTTGCCTAAGTGGATACAGGCCGCTACGCCAAGCTTTTTCTTTCCGAGAGTCGCGAATACCTCTCGGAAATAAACAACGCGCTCCTCGAGCTGGAGCGCGGTGCGAGCGACACGGCTGTAGCGCGCCTGTTCCGGGCGGTGCACACGATGAAGGGGATGGGCGGAGCGATGGGGTATGCAACCGTCAACGAGCTGTCCCACGAGCTGGAAACCCTGCTCGATCGTCTGAGAACTGGGTCTCTCGTCGTGACACCGGTCATCATGGACACTCTTTTCGCTGGCGTAGATGCGCTGGAGCAGGCGGTAGATCTGGCGACGGGCCCGACTCCCACTGAGCTCGACGTAACCGACGTCATCGGACGCATTCGATCCGTCTCGAGCGAGGAAGCTCCGCAGACCTTTACGTCCGAGTTCGCCATCATGGCGGTGGAAAAGAAGGATGAGGAGACAAAGACGCCAGCCACAAGAACGGTTCGCCACATTCGCATCGACGCCCGCCGGCTGGACACGCTGATGAATCTGATGGGTGAGCTCGTGATCGCTCGCGACCGCATTGCCCAGATCGCCGAACGGCTGGGGGATGAAGCCCTCCTCGAAGCCACCCTGCGCGCGTCCCAGATCGTGGCGACGCTCCAGAACGAAATCATGACCACTCGCATGGTGCCGGTGTGGCAGGTGTTCGACCGTTTTCCGCGCCTAGTCCGCGACACCGCGCGTGCGCTCGGCAAGGATGTCGAGTTCAAAATCGAAGGTAAGGAGATCGAGCTCGACCGGTCCATGCTCGACGAGATGGGCGAGCCGGTGCTGCATCTGCTGCGCAATTCACTCGATCACGGTATCGAGACGCCGGCCGAGCGAAAAAAGGCGGGGAAGCAGCCGGTTGCGACCCTCACGCTCACCGCCGAACGGGATCGCGCCACGGTTCTCATTCGTGTCACCGACGACGGACGCGGCATTGATCAATCAAAGGTGCTGCCGCGCGCGAAAAAGCTCGGCATCATCGATGCCGACACCACGCAGCTGTCTGAAGACGAGTTGGTACGCATCATCTCGCGCCCGGGGTTCTCGACGGCGGACAAAGTGACCGACATCTCGGGTCGCGGCGTCGGCTTCGACATCGTCGCCAGCAAGGTTCGCGCGCTGGGCGGCTCGCTGGAAGTGCACACCGACGCCGGGCTCGGCACGAACGTGAGCATGCGGCTGCCGCTCACCCTGGCGATTACACGCGCGCTCATCGCCCGCGTAGAGAGGGAAGTCTACGCGATCCCGCTTACTCACGTTCTTGAGACCTTCGCGTTGTCTCAGCCGATGCTCCAGGAGATCAAGGGAAATGAGGTTGTCGCCATCCGCGACGACGTATTTCCCGCGATCTGGCTCCGTGACCGCGTCGGCCTTCCGGCATCGGACAAGACAAAGGGCCAGGTGGTCCTGGTGGAGCTTGCGGACCGCCGTGCCGCGCTCATCGTCGATGAGTTCATCGGACAGCAGGAAATCGTCGTGAAGCAGTTCGACGGCGCGAACGGCAGCAGAACCCTCTTCAGCGGTGCCACCATTCTTGGCGATGGTGCCCCCGCCCTCATAATCGACGCTTCCACTCTCCTCTGAAATGACAATTCGCCGCGACGCACAATCGACCGACAGTGGAAGCACGCTGCTGAGCAGCGCCCGACTGGACGCGCTGCGCGAGGTCGCGAACATTGGCGCCGGTCACGCCGCCACGGCGCTGTCGACGCTCACGGGCACGCGCATCATGATCAGCGTGCCGATGGTCAACATCGTTCCCCCGGGCGACTTCGTTCCCGAGATCGCAGCCGATGTCGAGATCGTCGCCGTTCAGATGACGATGTCGGGCGACATCGGGGGACAGACTGTGTTTCTCCTCGCGACACCCGCCGGGCTTCGCCTCGCCGAGCGGATGCTGCGGCGCAAGCGGGGAACATCCCAGAGCCTCGGACAGCTCGAGCAATCAGCGCTCAAGGAAACAGGCAACATTCTCGCGGGCGCGTATCTGACGGCGCTGAGCGAGTTTCTCGGAATGAGCCTCATGCTTTCTCCGCCGTCGTTCACGACTGGGGACTCGGCCCATGCGCTTCGCGCCCTTGGCGACCACGCTCCACAAGCCGAGTCGCCGATCCTTTGCGTGGAGACGGAGTTCTTCCTCGAGGAGCCGGTGGAGAGCCTGCACGGATTCTTTCTGCTTGTCCCCGATCAGAGCGCATTCGACGCAATCTTCCGCGCGGTTCGCGTAGACTGACCCGATGAGCCCAGCGGCAACTGCCCGCCCACCGGCAGCCGCGCATGGCGGTGAGATCGACATCCTGCGGTCCTTCGCGCGCCGAATCGATCCGTCGGACGCGGGCGCATACAACAACCTCGGAGTTCTGTATTTCCGAAAGGGATTGACGGACGAAGCGATCGTCGCGTTCTCGCGCGCGCTGGCGCTCGACGAGCGGATGGGTGTGGCGCGGAGAAATCTGGAGATCGCGTACGGGGAGAACGGGATTCTCGAGCGCCGGCTCCACGACCTCGAGGAGCGCCTGCGAGCAAACCCTGAGGATCTCGAAGCGCTGGTGCAGAGTGGGATCGCGGAGAAAACCGCCGGCAGGCTCGAAAGGGCGCACTCCCTCTTTAAACGCGCGATCGACCTGGATGCCGACAGCTCCGTTCTGCATTTCCTCCTCGCCGAGGCTCTTTACAATCGCGGACTGCACGAGGACGCGATGCGCTCCGTGCGCCGCTCCATCGAGCTGAATCCCGAGAATCCCGACGCTCTTTACCTGATCGGGTTCATCCTCGGCGATCTTGGACGCAGCGAAGAGGCCGCCGAAGCGAACCGGCGCGCGGTCATGCTGAATCCAACGCTCGTGCGAGCGCAGGCGAACCTGTCCCTACAGACGTATCGCCACGAAGTGACGCCAAGCCACCAGCAGAGAACTCCGGCCGGCGCGCATATAACGCTCGGTCGTGCGCTGCGCCAGAAGGGATATTTCCAGGAGGCGCTGAAGGAATACGAAAAAGCCATTGAGGGCGGAGAAGCAAACGCGGAAGTGCTACAGGCGATGCTCGAGCTTTACCTGCTCCAGCGCGACACTGGCGCGGCGATAGCGACCGCCGACCGATTCGCGCGCGAATTCTCTCCGACAGCGAAGACTTGGAACGGTCGTGGTGTTGCGCTCCAGCTCGAAGGCAGACACGCCGAGGCGGAAGAGAGCTACAATCGTGCGCTCGAGATTGATTCGAGCTATCCGTTCGCGCGCAACAACATTGGCGTTCTCATCTGGCACAAGAATGACACCAAGAACGCGATCAACTCATTCAGGCGCGCGCTTCAGGCGCCCTCGCCACCAGTCGAGGCGCGGCTCAACCTCGCGCTCGGCTTGTTCCGGCGAAAGCACATCGATCTATCACTCGAAGCGTACCGACAGGTGCTGAGCTCCGCGCCGGAGCATCCGGTGGCGTGGAATGGGATCGGACTCATACTCGTGGAGCTGGAGAAATATTCCGACGCGCGGAATGCGTTCGCGCGTGCCATTCAGGCGAACCCCGATTTCGCCGAAGCGCACTACAATCTGAGCTTCACGCTCTCCAACCTGGGCGATTTCAGCTCGGCGTTGCGGGAGACCAAGCGCGCGCTGTCGCTCGACCCGATGTATACGCCACAGAAGCTCGAGCTCGCGATCGAGCTTCCGCACGAGGAGATCCGGCTCACCGTCGCGCCCCCAATCACCGAGACGGACGAATCGGTCGACCACGTCGAAGACTTCCACTTCGATCCGGCGATCATCGCGGAGCTGTTCGCCGCGAAGCCGGCACGCCCGGAGCAAGCCACAGAAGATCCGATGGCGGGCTTCACGCTCGCGCGGGATTTCATCACCAAGGGTCTGTACGACCGCGCACAGGGGGAGATCGCCCGCGTTCTGGCGCGCGGTGGCGACAAGGTCGTCGGGCTCGTGTTGGCGGGCGACGGATTCGCCGCTCAGGGCCTTCATGGAGAGGCGCTCGAGCGATACCGCCGCGCGCTCGATATGGAAGCGACGAATACTTACGCTCGACAGGGAACGGCGCGCTCGCTGCTCGCCCTGGGTCGCGCCGAAGAGGCACGGCCGTACGCGGAAGCTCTCGTCGAGGCGGGAAGCACCGATGTGAACCTGCTTCTCCTCGCGGCCGAGGCACGCGTCGCATCACTCGACAAACCGGGAGCGCGGGAAATTCTGATCTCACTTCAGAAGAGCGAAGGTGGGAATGCGAATGTCCTGAAGCGCGTTGGCGATCTCTACGCTGCACTCGGCGATTCCAGCGAGGCGATCGACGTTTATCGCGGGAGCCTCGCGATCGACGAGCGCCAGGTGGAAACCCGTGTCGCACTCGGAAGGCTGCTCGCCAGGGCCGGGGACGACACCGGCGCGATCAGAGAGCTCGAAACCGTGCTGGTCACCGCGCCGAACCACGACGCCGCAGTGGTCGAGCTCGTTGGACCGTACCGACGTACCGGT
>DASZZU010000194.1:0-15988 GCA_035544855.1 Gemmatimonadaceae bacterium
AACGCTCGAGACCGTGCGAAGGATCGCCGAGACCGGAGTCGACTGGATCTCGGTTGGGGCGCTGACGCACTCGGCTCCAGCGCTCGATCTCGCACTGGATTTCGATTGATGAACGCAGAGATATGCGATGTATGCGGCTCGACGAACGTCAAGGAGATCAAGTGCAAGTTGATCTGCCAGAATTGCGGGACGATTCTAAGGAGCTGCGCTGACCTGAGCCACACAATGAAGATCTACTGCAACTGAAGACTACCTGCCGGGGGCCATCGGCGTACAGGCTGCCGGCCGCGGGCAGGCGTCTTCAGTCTTTTCGGAGAGGGGACATCATGGATCGTAGAGATTTTGTGCGACTCGGCGCTGTGGCAGGCACACTTGCTCTCCGTGGTAAACCACTTGCCGCTGAATCGATTGCTGCCGGGCCCGCCGAAGCGCGGCTCACAGAGAATCGGTTTTCAATCGCGCCGTTTGCGCTCGACGAAGCGACGCTCGCGGATCTCCAGTCAGCGATGGCATCCGGCAGGATGACGGCACGTTCGATCGCGCAGCAGTACATCGATCGCATCCACGCACTGGATCGCACTGGTCCCACTCTGCGGAGCGTACTCGAGATCAACCCCGATGCGCTGTCGATTGCCGACACTCTCGATCGCGAGCGAAAGGCGGGTCGAGTGCGCGGGCCCCTGCACGGAATTCCGATTCTGGTCAAGGACAACATCGGCACCGCCGACCGGATGACGACGACGGCCGGGTCTTATGCGCTGGCGGGATCGATTCCGCTACAGGACGCCACTATCGCGGCCAGGCTTCGTGCGGCCGGCGCGATCCTCCTCGGTAAGACGAATCTCAGCGAGTGGGCGAATTTCCGGTCGACGCATGCATCGAGCGGCTGGAGCGGACGGGGTGGGCAGGTAAGGAACCCATATGTGCTCGATCGAAATCCCTGCGGCTCGAGCTCCGGCTCCGGCGCTGCCGTATCGGCGAACATGTGCGCCCTCGCGGTTGGAACAGAAACGGACGGCTCGATCGTGTGCCCGTCGTCGGCCAATGGAATCGTTGGAATCAAGCCGACACTCGGCTTGGTGAGTCGGGCGGGAATCATTCCAATCGCGCACAGTCAGGACACGGCCGGTCCGATGGCGCGCACAGTCAGAGACGCGGCGATTCTGCTCAACGTGTTGGCCGGAGTCGATCCGCGCGATCACGCGACCTCATCGAGCAGTGGGCATGGCCAGAGCGATTACACGACCTTCCTCGATCCAAACGGGTTGCGCGGAGCGAGGATCGGTGTCGCGCGAACCAAGTTCTTCGGCTATAGCGATGTCACTGACAAGCTGATCAACGACGCGATCGACGCCATGAAAGCGCAGGGCGCGGTGATCGTCGATCCCGCCAACATCGAGACTGCCGGCAAATTCGACGACAGCGAGTTCGACGTGCTGCTCTACGAATTCAAGGCGGATCTCAACAACTATCTCGCGTCACTCGGCCCCAAGGCTCCGGTTAAGTCGCTGCAGGACATCATCGACTACAACGACCGGCACAAGGATCAGGAGATGCCGTTCTTCGGGCAGGAGATAATGCTCCAGGCGCAGGCGAAGGGACCGCTCACCGAGAAAAAGTATCTCGACGAGCTCGCCAGCAATCTGAAGATGTCACGCACCGATGGGATCGACGCGACGATGGACAAGTACAAGCTCGATGCGATCGTGGCGCCGACGGGGAACCCGGCGTGGACTACAGATCTGATCAACGGCGATCATTTCAGCGGCGCGAGCGCGACGCCCGCGGCGGTGGCCGGATATCCGAACATCAATGTGCCCGCGGGTTTTTCTCACAACCTGCCGGTGGGCATCTCCTTCTTCGGCCGCGCGTATAGCGAGCCGACGCTGATCAAGCTCGCGTACAGCTATGAGCAGTCGACGAAGCACCGCCGCGCTCCGCAATTCATTCCTACGCTCGGCGACGCCAGCTGATTCTTTCGGCGCCCCAGTTGTTTGCGGTGGTCTGATTGCGTCGCCGGTGCGTCGGGCGGGGGTATCCTCTTCGGCCGCTACTCGCTTACACGCTGCGAGCCTCGGTCAGCCCACCTTTCGGTGGGCGCCCAGCCCGAGTCTCTTGCTACGCGAGACGCGGCCTGCGAGGACACCCCCACCCGACTCCCCTCCGGGATCTTCGCCCGCGCATCAAGTCGGCGTGTTAAGTACGCCCGCGCGTCGCGAGCGCGGTACGGCCAGCGGCGCGCGACACTTCGGGACTGCGCGGTGTACACGGGGCAGGCGCGCGGAAGCTTTCGCGCGGACCAACGATACTGTGTAGGGAGGTGAGGGTGTCCTCGCAGGCGACGTCCAAGGGCGCGCCCGAGGAGACCCGCGACTGAGCAGAGCGAAGGAGCGTAGTTAGGGGCTCCGACCAGCGCCCGTCGTCGCCGAAGAGGACACCCTCGCCGACCACAAACAGGAGATCCAAAAGAAACGCGCGAACGACCAGCGCGCAGCTATTCGTCGAGTATAGCGTCCGTAACGAAGTAGCCTTTGCCGCTCCGGACCGCGCTGGCGATACTGCGACGAGTGTCGTCCACGTCCTCTTCCCTCGAATCGAGCATGTTGCGGTTCGCGCGGAAGCGGCGACCGGCCTCGACACAGAACAAATCGCATAGCGCGATCTCTCTTTCGCAGGTCTCCACCCCGCGCTCGTCGATCAGGCTCTGGGTCCGCGCGATCACCGACGCGGTCGCGAACAGGTCTATCGCCATGTTCGCCAATCGCTCCAGCACCAGCTGCCTGTCCACGATCTGCTCGCGGTAGCGCATGATCACTCGGTCGGTCGCGGCGCCGAGGTCGGCTACATGCTTCTCGAAGTACTCCTTGTGCTTCCTGAGGCGCTCGTGGACGTCGATGTCCAGAGTCGACGTCTGACCCAGTCTCAGCTTCACCCGCGAGGTCGCGTATCCGCTCAGCAGCCCGAGATTGCGCAGCGGGCGCCGCAGCGCCGAGCCTATCTCCTTGAGCGCTTCAGACGGTGCCTGCACTCCATTCAGCGCGATGAAGAGGCGCAACACCTCGTTTGCGCCCTCGAAGATGCGATTGATGCGAGAGTCGCGAAGCATCCTCTCGTACGGATAGGGCTTAACGTACCCGCGGCCGCCAGCGAGCTGCACCATGTCGTCAGCTGCACGCCAGACCATCTCGCTGGCAAAGACCTTGGCGCACGCCGCCTCGAGAGAGAAATCGTTGTCGCCACGATCGACCAGAGACGCGAGAACGCCGAGCATCGCGTCGGATGCATAAATCTCGCTCGCCATTCGTGAGAGCTTGCGCTGCGTGATCTCGAAATCATCGAGCGGATGCCCGAACTGCACCCGCTGCTCGCCGTACGCGGTCATCTCCTTCAGCGTGCGCTTGGTGCCGCCCGTGCACCCCGCCGCGAGCGTGAGCCTCCCGGCATTCAGTACGTGAACGGCTACGCTGAATCCTCTGCCGACGCTGCCGAGCAGATGATCTGCCGGTACTTCCAAACCATCGTAACTCAGCTCGGCCTGCGTTGAGCCGCGAATTCCGAGCTTACGCACCGTGCCGACCACACGAAAACCGGGCATGTCCGGCCGAATGAGAAACGCAGTCGGACGCTGTAGCGTCTCACCACGCCGCTGCACGAATGCCTGGGCGAAAGTCGCAATCACTCCGGCGCGATGTCCGTTGCCGATCCAGATCTTTCGGCCATTGAGACGCCAGTGCGATCCGTCCTTGGACAATGTCGCCGTCGTCTTGATGTTCTGCGCATCAGAGCCAACCTCGGGCTCTGTCAGCGCGTACGCAGCGAGAAAATCACCACGAGCGAGAGGCGGCAGATACCGCTCCTTCTGCTGATCGTTGCCATGGAGCACAATCGCCTTCGATCCAAGTCCGCAATGGACGCCTACCAGAACAGCGAGCGATGCGTCGATCGTCGAGAGTGTCTCGAACACCCGCGCATAGGCCGACGACGACAACTCGAGCCCGCCGTACTTCCTGGGGATGGTGAGCCCCAGCATCCCGATCTCGGCGAATGCGCGGATGACGTTCTCCGGAATCGTCTCCTCTTCGTCGAACTTGCCGGAATCGATTACATCACCTTCCAGGAAGCGAAGCTCCTTGATCAGCCGGCGGACCGTCCGCGCTTCATCAGGGTTCCGCTCGTCGAGCCGGCGCGGGTAAGGGAAGAGAAGCGAGTCTAGTACGACACCCGCGAATATCCCGCGGGTGAACGATGGATTCTGCTCAGTCACTCAGGAGATGCTCTGCCGATTGATGTGGCTCTTACGCGGCTGCCGGCAATGCGTCGCGCTGTCTCAGCCAACGCCAGTGAATGCCGAAGAGAACGCCAGCGAGCGTGATGAGAAGCAGGTTGCCGACGAGTGAGCGAATCGCGCGGAATCGGGCGTTGCCTATCGCCGCCTCGCGTTCTGCGTCGTACAGTTTCCGCAATTGCGCGTCGGACAATGTGTCCGCCGGGCTCTTGGTGGGCGCGACAGAGGCAGGCATCGGTCCGTTCTGATCCCGTCCACCAGGTTGTCTCCGCGCTTCCTTGTAGAGATCGAAGTTCGTTAGTGGACGCCCACCAGCCTCGGCCCGAAGCGGATCGCTCAGATTAAAAGCGGCGTCTACCACCTGTTTGATTGCGATGAGCATCACGATCACCGTGATGAAACAGACAGCGTAGCCGTAGGCCTGCGAGATGCGGGAATTGACACGATCCATGTCCTGTTCTCCTTAGACGCCAGCTGTGGCAGTCGGTATGATCTTCGCTGCGTTTTCCAACTGAACTGAAAGCGCTGCCGGTTCAGTCACTGGTTTGTCGCAGGTGTAGGCGCGACATACGTACGCCGTCGGTTTATCGTCGATGAGGGGCCGATCGTTGAGAAGCTTCACCGGCGAGTTGGGCGTCGGTGATCCGCCCGTCAGGACGAGCGATGGAACGTACTGCTCGGCGACCACTCTCTCCAGTACTTTGAACGGCACACTCCTGGTGTCGCCAATCAGCGCTACCTCGATCGCGCCGTTCACTTCCATGTCCGCGCATCCAAGGAGATGGCCGAAGCCGGTCGGATACTTGGTCATCATCTCGGAGAGCGATTCCAGCGTGAAAGCAGCGCGCCGGCGGTATTCGGCGTTGTGCTCGAGCTCTGAAAGGTGGAGCAGCAGCTCGACGGCGAGCGAAGTCCCCGACGGCGTCGCATTGTCGCCGACTTCACGCGGCCGAGCTATGAGCTGCTCGGCATCCCTGGCCGTGTCGAAGAACGCACCGAGAGTGTCATCCCAGAACCATTCAATCGTAGCGCGCGCGATTTCCCGCGCGCGCTCGACCCAACGGTGATCGAAGGTGAGCTCGTAGACCGCGAGAAATCCGAGAGCAACAGCGGTGTGGTCTTCGAGGAATCCGCCGATTCGGGTGACACCTTCCTTGTGCGAGCGCATCACCCGTCCGTTCTTCACCATTTCACTGGCAAGAAACTCGGCATTGCGAACTGCCAGCTCATGGAAATCCTTCCGGTCGAAGGCCCGTGCAGCGGTTGCGACTCCGCGCAGCATCAGGCCGTTCCAGGAGGCGAGAATCTTCTCGTCTCGTCCGGGCCATACTCTCCTGGCGCGTGCCTCGTAAAGGATGCGTCTGGCGCGCGCGAGGACGGCGTAGAGCGTCTCTTCATCTACGCCGGCACGCCTGGCCGCGGCACTTGGGTCCGTCCGGACAAAGAGAATGTTCTTCCCCTCGAAATTTCCTTGGCGGCTCACCCCGAAGTATGCCTTGAAGACTCGAGAGTCGGCGCCGAGGAGAGAGTCGAGCTCTTCTTCGCTCCAGACGTAGAATTTTCCTTCGTGTCCTTCGCTGTCGGCGTCGAGCGAGGAATAAAATCCGCCCCCGGGCGAAGTCATCTCGCGCCCCACCCATTCAACGGTTTCGATGGTGGCCCGTCGCACCTCGTCGTCTTTGGTCGCTTGCCAGAGGTGAGCGCCGAGGCGGGTGAGAAGGGCGTTGTCGTAAAGCATCTTCTCGAAGTGTGGGACGAGCCAGTCCGTGTCCACAGCGTAGCGCGCAAATCCGCCGCCGACCTGATCGTAGATTCCGCCGCGCGCCATCTTCCGGAAAGAATTCGCGACCATCTCCAGAGCGTGCGGAGTGCCGGTGCGCTTCCAGTATCGAAGCACGAAATCCAGCGCCATTGTCGGCGGAAACTTTGGCGCGGTACCGAAGCCGCCATTCCGCTCATCGTACTTTTGCAGGAGCGAGCGATACACTATTTCGAGCATCTGCGGCGAGAGCGTACCCCCACTCTGCGCTCTTATCAGGTTGGCCTCGTAAACATCCTTCAGCTGATCCGCGGTCGCGGCGACCTGCGGGCGCCTCTTCTGGTAGGCGTCGCTCACCGACTCGAGAACCCGGCGGAACGATGGCAACCCCTGACGATCATCTGGTGGGTAGTAAGTGCCGCCGAAAAACGGGCGACCGTCCGGCAGCAGGAACATCGTCATCGGCCAGCCGCCGTGCCCCGTCATCGCCTGCACTGCCTGCATGTAGATGCCGTCGATGTCCGGGCGCTCTTCACGATCGACTTTGATGTTGACGAACTTCTCGTTCATGAGACGCGCGGTCTCTTCATCCTCGAACGACTCGTGCGCCATGACGTGGCACCAGTGGCACGCCGCGTAGCCGATGCTCAGGAGGATCGGCTTGTCCTCGCGCTTCGCTCTCTCGAGCGCCTCAGACCCCCACGGATACCAGTCCACCGGATTCTCGGCGTGCTGAAGGAGGTAGGGGCTGGTTTCGTTGGCGAGGCGGTTCGGCATGTTGGCTAACGCTGTTCGAGACCACCGGTGAGGAACTGAAAACTACCGACCCGAAGACATCAGCCTGCAAGGTATCAGCCGCGAACTGTCTTGACCTGGCCCGCCGTCCCGCATACCCTTAGTGCAATACACTGTGGCGATGGAGTTCGCCCTCAAGTACCGCTGGAGAATCGGCGGTTGATGACTCCTGCTCGGCGCAAGCCGGAGCGGGAGTTTTTGTTTTTCCCCACCCGCTCCGCGTGTGCCGCCAACACGTAAACATGGAGCTTCGGTGGACTCTAACGTCTGGCTGGTCGCAAGTGTGTGGATGGGCTTGGCCCTCCTGGCAAGCATCATCTCCATCAGAATCGGAATCTCGGTCGCGCTAATCGAGATAGCTATGGGAATCCTTGCCGGTAATCTGTTCGGAATCCACAGCGCGCCGTGGATTGATTTTCTGGCTACCTTCGGCGCCGGGCTGCTCACGTTCTTGGCCGGAGCGGAGATCGATCCCGCGTCCCTGCGGCGCCATCTGAAGCCCGCGCTTACGATTGGAGCCGTGAGCTTTCTCATCCCCTTTCTTGCGGCGGGAGCATTCGCGTACTGGTTTGCCCATTGGGATCGGCAAGCCTCCTACATCGCGGGGATTGCTCTTTCGACGACCTCGGTGGCCGTTGTTTATGCGGTGATAATTGAAACGGGCCTGAGCAGGTCCGAGCTTGGCAAGCTGATTCTTGCTGCTTGCTTCGTCACTGACTTTGGGACGGTCCTCGCGCTAGGAATCATCTTCGCGAACTTCAACAGATGGTTGGCCCTGTTCGTGGGCGTCACCGCGGTCGTCCTGTGGTACCTGCCCCGGCTCACGCGCTTCGTCATCAGGAGTGTCGGCCACCGCATCAGCGAACCTGAAGTCAAGTTCGTGTTCCTGATTCTTTTCCTGCTCGGCGGATTGGCCAAGGTCGCACAAAGCGAGGCCGTCCTCCCCGCATATCTGGTGGGACTCGTCATCGCCGGAGTGTTCGTACACGATCGAATCCTGATGGACCGGATGCGCTCAATCGCGTTTTCGATTCTTACGCCGTTCTACTTCATCAAGGCGGGCCTCTTCGTTTCCCTTCCCGGCGTGGCGACGGGTGCTCTGCTGATCGTCGCCTTTCTTATGGTCAAGATGATTTCGAAGTTCGCGGGCGTCATGCCGCTCACCGTGCTCTTCAGATTCGACAAGAAGGAGGGGCTCTATATGACGCTTCTCATGTCGACAGGACTGACGTTCGGAACTATCTCGGCGCTATTCGGCCTCACGAACAAGATCATCACTCAGGATCAGTACACTATTCTAGTGACGACGGTCATCGGGAGTGCGATCGTGCCTACGCTCCTCGCCCAGCGATTCTTCCAGCCCGCGGGACCTTACTTCGAGACAACCGAAGAAGACATCGAGACGATGAATCCGCCCGACGCTCAGGAATTGGGTTGATCGAAGGAGGCGAGTACGCTCG
This sequence comes from Gemmatimonadaceae bacterium, assembly GCA_035544855.1. Classification (GTDB taxonomy): domain Bacteria; phylum Gemmatimonadota; class Gemmatimonadetes; order Gemmatimonadales; family Gemmatimonadaceae; genus UBA4720. The sequence goes on from DASZZU010000194.1 coordinate 8,300, forward strand.
CGCCGCGACTTACATTGCGGGTAGCGTCTTGCTATGCATCATGGCCACCTTCGCGGGAATGGCGACGGTCAGCGCCATCGCGGGCGCTGGCAATGGCAGGTGATCCGGCTTGCTGGTCGCATCTCTTTTACGAAGACGACAACGCCAATGAATCTACGACCATGAAAACTTCGAACACCACAGTCAGAGCGACGGGCACGATCCCGTCAGATCTGGAGGACTTCCTCCGCAAGAACGACGCGCGAATCCACGACGAGCTGTTCGACTTTCTTCGTATCCCGAGTGTCAGCGCTAAATCGGATCACAACGCCGATACCAAGCGCGCCGCCGAGTGGGTGAAGAATTCGCTGGACAAAATCGGCGTGCCGGCGAAGATCTATCCGACGGCGGGACATCCGATTGTGGTCGGCGAATGGAGAAAAGCTCCCGGAGCGCCGACGGTGCTCATCTACGGGCACTACGATGTCCAGCCCGCCGAGCCGCTCGAGCTGTGGACATCGCCCCCGTTCGAGCCGACGATGCGAGATGGGAAAATCTTTGCTCGCGGATCGGTGGACGACAAAGGCCAGCTTTTTCTCCACATCAAAGCGCTCGAAGCGCATCTCGCGACGCGGAAGAAGCTGCCGGTCAACGTCGTCGTGATCGCCGAGGGTGACGAGGAGGTCGGCAGTGAGCACCTCGCATCGTTCGTCGAAGAGCAGAAGATCCTTCTCAAGGCGGACGCGGTTGTGATCTCCGATTCGGCGATGTTCGCGCCGGGACTGCCATCGATTCTGTCTTCGCTGCGCGGCCTCGCCTACTTCGAGATCAATGTCGAGGGGCCGGCGAGCGATCTCCACTCGGGAAGCTACGGCGGCGCGATCGTGAATCCGGCGATGGCTCTAGCCCGAATTCTGGCGACCTTCCACGACGAGAATGGTCGGATCGCGATTCCCGGTTTCTACGATAAGGTACGTGAGTGGGACCCGAAGATTCGCGAGCAAATGCGATCGCTCCCGTTCGCCGACAGGACTCTGATGAAAGAGACGAGCGTCGACGCCCTCGGCGGCGAGAAAGGCTACACCACTCTCGAGAAGTTGTGGATTCGTCCGACGTGCGAAGTGAACGGGCTGCTGAGTGGCTACACCGGCGAAGGCGCGAAGACCGTGCTTCCCGCGAAAGCGATGGTAAAGGTCAGCTGCCGTCTCGTTCCCGATCAGGATCCAGCTGAGATCGAGAAGCTGATGAAAGCGCACGTGGCCAAGGTTGCACCCAAGGGTGTGAAGGTACGGGTCGATCACCTGCACGGCGGACGCCCCTGGCGCGCCGAGCTCAATGGTCCGATCTACGATGCTGCGCGCAGAGCACTGCGTGCCGCGTTCGGGAAAGAGCCCGTAATCACAGGCGAAGGCGGATCTATTCCCGTTGTCGGAGATTTCGAGAAGATACTTGGCGCGCCGGTGCTACTTGTCGGCTTTGGTCTTCCCGGAGAGAATGCGCACGCGCCTGACGAGTGGATGAGTGACGAGAATTTCCGGCTGGGGATGCGCGCTGTCGCTACGCTGTGGGATGAGTACGGAGCGAAGAGCTAGCTAGACGGCCACTGCAGGCTCGAGACAATCCGCCGAGTCGTCCTTGGGATTGTTGACGCGTCGCGAGATCGGGAAGAACTCCAGCTCGTCTTCCTTGTGATAGGGCGCGCTGCCCAACATCTCGAGTTGTCCGTTTTGCCGCTGCGGATCGAGCCAGCCGTCATAAATCCCGGGATCGAGAAGCACCGCCATGCGGTTGTGAAACCGGCTGTACCAGTCGTCAGCGTCTTTAACGATGACGGTGCACGACCACACGTCATCGTCCTCGGATTTGCCGCGCCAATGACTCCATAGTCCCGCCATCGCGAACGGCCGGCGCTCTCTGTGGCGAATGAGATGCGGAACCTTGTGTCCTTTCTCGCCCACCCACTCGATTATTCCGTCGACGACCACGAGACACCGCCGGCTCCGCCACGAGTCCTGAAAGGTCGGCGCCGACGCAACTGTCTCGATCCGGGCGTTGAAGGTCGAGTACTGAGCATCGAACGCGTCGACTCGATCCCGGCTCTCGAGATGCTCCGGGATCATGTTCCAATGCATCGTCCTGAGCACGCGTTCGCGGAGGAAAGGGTCGTAATAGACAGCAGGAATGGTCTCGCGCGGATTCAGGTTGTACCGCGGCTTCCAGTCGCTCGGTACGAATTTGCGGGTGAAGCCGTAGACTTTTTCAGTTATGCCGTCGGGGTTGACGACTGTGGCACGTCCGCACATGCGGCCTACGGTAGGTGATTGGAGGCGAAAAGGCCAGGGTTGCGAAAGTCGTTTCCTGATGTCTTGACCGTTTAATTTGCCGAGTCGGCCCCATAATGCGAGGCACTCGTAGTCCGACGGAGCGCGTATTACTCTCTCTGATATGACAAATCATCCCTCCCTTCTCATCGCTGTGGCCGGGGCATCGCTTGCCGCGATCACGGCGCCCCACTCTCCCACTCCGAAGTTTTCCATGAGCTCGGCGCCGACCTGCTCGGCGCATCCGGCTCCAACCGAAAACATCGGCGCACAGCTCGCCAAATTCCGGCCCGTCAGAATGCTGTTCGCCACCCGCGGCCTCTCGGCTCGCGAAGTGAAGATGGTGCGAAAGCTTGTCGAGGCGGGTCAGTATCTCGAGAGCATCTACTGGCGACAGAGCGATCCTGAAGGGCTGATGCTCTACAACGCGCTCGCAGGCTGTCCGCGCCCGCTCGAAAAACAGATCCGTCACTTTCTGCTGATCAACGGCAGCCGGAACGATCTGCTGGAAGGGAACAAGCCGTTTCTCGCGAATGCTTCCTATTCCCCGGGCCGTGCGCTGTACCCTGAGGGCATCACGCGAAAGGCGATCGACGATTACGTCGCGGCCCATCCCGACAAGAAAGCGGAGATATTCAATCCGTTCACCGTCGTCAAGCGGAGCGGCAATGATCTCATCGGCGTTCCGTATCACGTCGAGTTCAAACAGTGGATTGTGCCTGCCACGCAGGCATTGCGCGACGCAGCCGCGCTGAGCGATGACAAGGCGTTCGCGAATTTCCTGCGTCTTCGCGCCGACGCGCTCCTCACCGACGACTATTACAAGAGCGATCTCGCCTGGGTTGATCTCGAGGATCCCAAGTTCGATGTGATAATGGCGCCCTATGAGACGTACCTGGACGACCTCCTCGGCGTGAAGACGTCGTACGGTGTGGCGGTAATGATTCGGAACGCCAGCGAAAGCAACAAGCTTGCGACGTACAAGAGATACGTCGCCGACATTCAGGACGCGTTGCCGCTCGCCGCCGCCGACAAGCCGTCAAATGCCGGCCATCCGACGCCAATGGAAGTGATGGACACGCCGTACCGCAGCGGAGATCTGCGTCACGGCTATCAGGCGGTCGCCGACAATCTCCCCAACGATCCGCGAATTCACGCCGAGAAGGGAACGAAGAAGATCTTTTTCAAGAACTTCATGGACGCGCGGGTGAACTATGTGGTGCTGCCAATCGGTAAGCTGCTGATGCGCGAGGACCAGGCTAGCCTCGCGTCGATGGACGGCTATCTGTCGGTCGTCGTGATGCACGAGATCTCGCACGGGCTGGGTCCGGCGTACGCGCGAGTAGGCGGCAAGCAGGTGGACATCCGCGAGGCGATCGGTCCCATCTACAGCGGACTTGAGGAAGCGAAGGCGGACATCGTCGGTCTTTACGGACTCGACTTGCTGATGAACAGGGGAGTGCTGCCGAAGTCTCGCGCCGGGGACTACTATGCGTCACACGTCGCGGGAATCTTCCGCACCGTGCGCTTTGGAGTGGCCGAGGCGCACGCGCGGGCGGAGATGATGGAGTTCAACTATTTCGTGGAGCAGGGCGCGATAACGCGCGACGCGAAGAACGGGCGCTACGCAATCGATTTCGCGAAGATGCCGGTCGCGATCGCGAGCCTGACGAAGGAGCTGCTGGAGATCGAAGCGACGGGAGATCGCGGCCGCGCGGAGGCGTGGTTCAAGAAGTACGGGACCATGCCGGATGAATTGCGCGCGGCGCTGAGCAAGACGGGGAGCGTGCCGGTGGATGTGGATCCGATTACTTCGTTCGGAGAAAAAGTCAGGTGAGCAGGAGAAGCATCTGATCTGACCGGAACGGTCTATGTCCAAGCGATCAGCCGCACTGAAGGTCGATGCTCTCCAATTCCGACGAGCAGAATGCCCGTAACCCCTAAAACCTCCACTCCCTGATCAGAAACGCACCGAACGCGCTGGTCGTCGCGATCTTCTGGTCGCGCGACAGGTTCGGCTCTCTCAACAAATAGCGGGTATCCACACCGGTCTCGAGACGGTAGCCCCGCTTTCCGCCAAATCGGTGCACGACCTGTACGCCCGGGCGCACCAGCGCTTGCGGATCGAGCGGAGACTTCACCGCGACGAAGGTGTGCGACTTGACGTACTTCCCGAACTCGAACTGCGTCGCGCGCAGAAAGTTGCCGACATCGGTCTGGACATCGGCGGGCGTGATGGTGAACACATCTGCGCCAAGCGAGCGCGCCGCGCTGCCAGCGATCTGGTCGGTGGCGACGCCGAGCGCTACACCGGCGAGCTGGCGGCTCGCAAGCGCGGCACCAGCGCCCACGAGATTGGTCCCGCCGCCGCCGTTGGTGAGACCGGAGCCCTCGAGCTGGATGAGCGAAGTCGACGACTGTCCGAATGCGAGATAGCTGAGTAGGTCGCTCTGCGGAATCGGAGGCTGTGCATCGCTCGTGAGTGAGATGTTCGGAGTTCTGAGCGTGCCACCGACGACGATCTGGATGTTGATGGCTTCGCGGTTCGGCTGTCTCACTTCGTATTCTCCCTGCGCCTGAAGCGTCGGATTCAGTACGGGTGAGTTGATGAATGTCGCCGACCCGCGCTTGATGGTGAATCTGCGCGTCATGAAGGTGTACTCCCCACGCTCGCTCAGGATCACACCGTCCAGCACCAGCGTTTCCTTGGCGCGATTGACGTGGACGCCCAGATCCTGCTCGCTGTAAATCTCGACATTCGCCTCACGCGATCGGACGAAGACGTCGCGATCGATTCGCAGGTTCACATCCATGCGGAGATTTGCGAGCAGCGGGGATTGGCCGGGGAAGAGCTCGCGACTCGCCATCAACGCCGTATCCATAACGTTGAACAGAGCGGGGTCGCCGGCTCCAACGAGATTCTTGTCGTCTGACGGAGGGATGTAGAGCACTCCCTGCCGAATACGCACGTCGCCGGTGACGTGCGGATCCTTGAGCGGGCCAACCATCGCCAGATTGGCTCCAACCGTCAGCTGACCGCGTTGGTTGTTGAGCACCTGCGCGCCTTGAGTGAAAAGCTTCAGGTCGAAAGAGGGCGCGATCAGCGGCCTCAATCCGATTCCGCCGGTGAGAACGATGCGTCCCTTGTTGTTGGCCACAATCGAGTCGATCACGACCGTATCGCCCAACATCCTGATCGACGCTTCGATCTGATTGAGATTGATGCCGGCGAGCACCACGCGAGCCTGCCCTTGGTGCAGGGCGAATTGACCGGTGAGCTGAGGCTTGTTCAGGCTGCCACCCAACTTGAACGAGCCACTCGCCCGACCGCGCACGTTGGAGACGTAGTCGCTGAACTGCGGCATGAGATCCAGCGGCATACTGTCGGCGGTGATGTTGAGGGCAATTTGTCTGTTGGCCGGGAAGCGGGATCCCGTAACCCCGGTCGCCGCGAGATTGATCGGAATCGTGCCCTCTGCCACCAGGAATGGCGGCTGACCTGCCCGCATCGCTTCCGCGCGGCCCGTCAACGTCTGATTGGCGTACTGCACATTCCCGTGCAGTTCGGGCAACGTCGTCCCGTTATAAAGCAGGCTGGTGGCGCCGAACGCTCCCTTGAATTGGGGATTATCCAGTGTGCCGGTCGTATGTACGTTGAACGAGACGAGTCCTTTCGCGTTGATGCTGCTCTGTGTCAGCGCGATGACATCGCCGACGTTGAGGTTGTCGACCGCAACGTCAAGATTGGCGCTTCCTTGCTTCGGGATCAATCCGTTGACGAAAATGCGACCGGTTGCTCCGTTCCGCAGCTCGAGACTGTCGACGTCCACACCTGCCTGCCCCCAATGCAGCGCCGCGACCCGTGTGCTGGCCCAGACGCTGGTGTCGAACCGTAGCCTCAGGTTGTTGAGGCGAAGCTCGTTCCTCACCTTGTTCAGAGTGAACTGCGCATCCGCGCTGTACGTCCGCGAGTTGTCCTGGCTGACGACTATCTGAGCGGTCCCGTTCGGCTTCTGATAGGTGAGCTTTGCTCCGACACTGTCGAGGCTGAATCCGGCGGCATTCACCGCTCTTGCCTGAGCGTTGATCCTCACCTGCGACTGTGGAGTGCGCGCATTGATCCAGTCGTAGTCGGCGACGAACGAGCCGACCGAGTTACCGCGCGCCACAATGTTGGAGCCTGAGGCGGTTCCCTTAAGACCGAAATTCCTGATGTTGCCGGTCGCCACGCCGTCTGCCTGCGCAGACCCGGAGAGCTCGTTCTTGCGCACGGTTTTCGGTGTGTCGACAGCAAAGCGTGGGAGCTGTTTACCCGTCACAGCGCGCTCGACTTCGGTGGCGCGCGCGATCCTCGCCGAATCCGCCTTCGCGCGCGCGATTCGGCTGGAAAGAATCCCCGGTCGCGGATTCACCACGCCTGTATCCCTGGAGATCAGTCCGGCGACGCGCGCGAGCGAATCGATCGCGACGTGATAGGTAAGAGTGCCGCTGTATCCCGGTGCGAGCCCGAACGTTCCCTTCGCTTCCACGATCCCCTGAGGGAGCTCCACCGCCAGCGTATCCACGCGCGCCATGCCGTTGGCCGCTGCCACTTTCACGTTGGCACGATCGATCGACACCGTGTCGATGCTCGACGCGCTCACGCTCGCGGTCAGCTGCGCCTGCATTGTCGCCGGATCGAATCCCCGGCCACGCGCCGATCCGACCGCGGTGACCGACGTCTGCGGCGCCTTTGCAATCACGGTGTTGGCGTTGAAGAGACGAGTGACGAAATCGAGATTGTACCCAGTGACTTTGCTGGCGAGATCCATCGTTCCACGCAGGTCGAGAAATCCACCGTCGGGGAACGTGAGCTGTGTATTGATGGCGAGATCGTTGATAGGTCCCTTGAGGCGCATCGGGCCGCTCGCACTCCCTCGCAGTCCAACAGTCGGCATGAATCGGCCGAGTGTGACGAGCGAGAGCGGATGCATCCGGGCATCGACGTCGTACCAGGGGAGCCCGCGCACTCGCATGGAGGCGCGACCGGTCGCGCGAGAAAGCGCTCCGCGCTCGACGTGTGTCACGTCACCCTGAGCCGTCATGATGCCCGCGGTCGTTCCATTCAGCGTCACTGTCCCGGTGAGCGTGCCACCTAGCTTGATAGAGGGCGCGATCGCTTTGGCGAGCCCCATCTGCAGAGGAGCCATTCGGACGTGGAGATCGCGCGCGTTGAAGATTCCGTTGGCCAGTCCCATCAGGCCGTTTCCGACCAGCCGACTCCGCCCTGAGAGCCTGTCATCCACGGTGACGTCGCCGTTGATCTTGAGCGAGTGCTCTCCTCCGTCGAACTTCGCCTGACCCGTGAGAGTCAGCGGTCGCGGGAATTTCATCGCTGGAAAGAGCTGGG
>DASZZU010000195.1:0-31931 GCA_035544855.1 Gemmatimonadaceae bacterium
CCGAGCTGAATGAGTGTGCGGATGGTGCGGTCGGCCATCGGCGAAATATGCTTCTGTCGAGCAACAAAAGGCCCCGCCCCTCTTACTTGGTCTTCACGGCTGTTGGCACCTTGTCCGGCGCGAGATGCGGAGCCGCGTTTCTTTCGCCTTTCAGGAGCGAGGGTTGATTCACGTTGAGTAGGCTGCCTCCCGGCACGTGACAAGCCGCTTTGGGATCGCTTTCGAAATCGCGTATGAGGTTACGCGATTTCGCGAGCTCCTCCGCGGTACCGCGAACGGTGATTGCAGAAATGCCGGTGGTGGGTATGTAGTACGTGCTTCCGTGCGAGCGGACATACGGATTGATAATGTCCGCGGCCTGTTGCGGTGAGAGACACGAGAGCTGCATGGTCTCGGTCCGAAGCCTCCGCGCGATGTTCGCATCCGCACGATTCAGTGCTGGAATGACCGTCACCGACGCCGCAATCCATATCGTCGCCACCAACGCGGCGCCGCTGATCATAACCGCCACTCGCCCCAAACGTCGTCGCTTCGAGGTGCTCCGTAGAGATTCATCGCCAGGCTAATATATGGTTGTAGGGCCGGGGCCTCGGAGCTCGCATTCACCAGCTCCCTCCAGCGCGCTTCTGTGTGATGATGCCACCATGCGCGAACGCGTTTACTCGAGTCGGCGCTCTATCACCAACGCGGGCAGCCGTTCCTGTCGCAGCCGATCAGTTAGGCGGGCGTCAGAGGAGCGAGCGGATCCAGCCTCCATCGACCGCGATCGAGCTGCCCGTGATGTAGCTCGCGCGCTCGGAGGCGAGGAAAGCAGCGAGTGCGGCGAACTCGCGCGGCTCACCCAGTCTGCCCATGGGGATTTCTTTCTCCCACTTCGAGACGATGTCCGTGTTGGAGGCTCCCGCCTTTCCGCCGGCGGCGCGCGCAAGCTCCTGTACGCGATCCGTCCGCGTGTAGCCCGGCAGCAGGTTGTTCACCGTAACGCCGAACGGCGCGACTTCGTTCGCGAGCGTGCGGGCGAACCCAATCACCGCCGCGCGCAAACTGTTCGAGAGCATCAACCCTTCGACGGGTTGCTTTGCGGCAATCGATGTGACGTTGAGGATTCTTCCCCACCGCCGTTCCTTCATTCCGGGCAATACCGCGCGCGTGAGCTCGACCGCGCTCTTGAGAAGCAATCGTGTGGCTGCGTCCCACATTTCCAGAGTAAAGCTTTCGAATGGCCCGCTGGGTGGTCCTCCTGAATTGGTGACGAGGATGTCCACCCTCCCGAACTCATCGAACGCCGCTTTCACCACGCGCGCGGCGTCGGCAGGATCCGATACATCAGCAGCCACAGCTACGACCTTCACGCCCGTTTTCTGTCGAATCGATTCCGCTGTCTGCTCGAGAGTCTCCTTTCCGCGCGCACACATTACGAGATGCGTGCCTTCCGCCGCGAGCTCTTCAGCAACGGCTCGACCGAGCCCTTTGCTGCTCGCCGCCACCAGCGCGACTTTGCCGCGAATACCCAGGTCCACTCTTCAGCGCCTCAGATAGTCGTCTTTTTTCTCGAGCCAATCCTGCCGCGGAGGACTGAAAACATCGACGTCGAGCGTCTCCTCCAGCGCCTCCGCTTTGTGCGGCACATTCGAGGGAATGAGGAGGACCTCGCCCGCGCGCACCGTTATCTCCTCCGATCCGTCTTCGCCGATCCAGAACTGGAGCGCTCCCTCGAGGATATAAGTGAGCTGCTCGTTGTCGTGCGAATGCTTGGGAACGATGCATCCTTTCTTCAGATACACGTGCGCGAGCATCATGCGCTCGCCGGTGATCAACCTCCGCTCGAGCATATCGGAGACCCGCTCCTTTCGCATCGAGTCCCAGCGATAGAAGGTACATTCGTTTTTCGAAGGCATTCGCTTCCTTTCCTCGTGGCTGCTCAGGGATTGCCGCCGCGATCGAACACGACTCGACCGCCGACGATAGTGTACATGATTCGGGCCCCGCGAATGGTTTCAGGCGGGATGCGGGTGAGATCGCGATCGATCACCACAACATCAGCGAGCTTGCCCGGTGCGAGCGAGCCCTTTTCTCCTTCCTCGAACGAGGCGTACGCGCCGCCGGTCGTGTAGGCACGCAAAGCATCCTCGACACCGATCTTCTGCTCGGGTACCCAACCATTGGGGTGTTTGTCGTCGAGTGTGCGTCGGGTGACCGCCGCGTAGATCCCTTCGAGAGGCGTAGCAGGCGCGACGAACCAATCGCTTCCGAACGCCAGCCTTGCGCCAGAATCCCGCAATGACCGAAACGCATAAGTGGTTTTCGCTCGCTCGGGGCCGATCACTTTCTCCGCCCATCGCCCGTCGTCAATCGCGTGGTATGGCTGCATGCTCGGTATCACACCCAGCTGGCCAAAACGTGGAATGTCGGATGGTGCGATGTGCTGTGCGTGCTCGATTCGGAATCGGCGATCACGCGGACCGTTCTCTCGCTCGACCCGCTCGAAAATATCGAGCTGAAGATTGATGGCCCGGTCGCCGATAGCGTGGACGATGACGTGCAGCTTTGACTTGTCGGCATTGCTGGTCCAGGTATAGAGATCTTCAGGCGTGTTGACCAGTAGCCCGCTATCGCGCGGGGCATCGGTGAATGGCTGCATCATCGCCGCGGTGTGAGAGCCGAGTGAGCCGTCAACGAAGCCTTTCAGTCCGCCGATTCGAAGCCAGGAGTCACCGTGTCCTCGGGCGGCAACCGTGTCGCGCAGTCTCGCCCATGTCGAGAGTGGCACGGCCGCGTAGATGCGGGTTCTGAGCTTGCCGGCCTTCCGGGCTCGCTCGAATACAGCGAGGTCGGACCACGTGCCCATGTGATCCACAGAAGTGACCCCACGCTCCGCCACGTAAGTCATCGCGGCATCCAGCGCACGGTTGAGCATTGCCGGCGTCGGATCAGGGACTGCCGCATCGATCAGATCCTGCGCGTTGTCCTTGAATATCCCGGACGGATGAAGCGATGCGTCGCGCACGATAGTCCCGCCCGCGATATCGCCGCCCGCCGATGGAACCTTTGCCGAGCGCATCGCCGCGCTGTTGGCGAGCGCCATGTGTCCATCGAGGCGGTTGATCCACACCGGGTTGTTCGGCGTGACGGAATCGATCCACGAGCTTTGCGGCAGCTCGCCGCCCCAGTTCTGATGATCCCAATCGCCGCCCGTGATCCAGGTTCCGGGCTGCATCGTCGCGGCAAAAGCCTTGATGCGCGAGATGAATTCCGCTGGCGTGCGCGCGTCCCTCAGCTGGACGGAAGCGAGACTCATCCCGCCGCTCAGGAAATGCACGTGGGAGTCTATGAATCCGGGAGTTACCATGTCGCCACGTGCGTCGATGATGCGTGTCGACGGAGTAGCAAGAGCTCGGATCTCCGTGTTCGACCCGACCGCTGTAATCCGATCGCCACTGACCGCTACGGCGTCGGCCCATGGCTGCGACGGCTCGCCAGTCCAGACGATTCCGTTGACGATGGCGATCGTAACCGGCTCTTGCCTGGATGTCATGGTGGTGGCGCAGCCCTGGAGAATTGCAGCGGTCAAAAAAGCGAAGCTAACGAACGCCGGCCGGAAAATGCTCAATCGCAGTTCCGGTTACCGAACCTGAAGCGCATGTGTTACGTGGGAAGTTTCATAGCCGTCCCTTGTGAGCAGGCACCGGGCCATCTGGTTGGAGCCTGAAGCAAGTCAGGCCGCGCGGAGATCGGTCTCCGCCTCGCGCCAATTCCCCGTTCAAAAAAGAGAATTTGCATGGCTGGAAAAAACCTGCTTCTTGCGGCAGCGCTCGTCGTCCTGGCAGCGTGCTCCGAGAACCCCGTCTCACCCGACCCGACGGTTCTGGACGCAAGGCACAAGAAGGGCGGCACTCCGACGCCTCCGCCTCCACCGCCTGATCCGACGCCTGCGCCGCCACCGGTCCCTGTCGGCGGAAACCCGATCTCCGGCGCATCGTTCTGGGTGAACCCGAACTCGAGCGCAAAGCAGCAGGCTGACGCATGGCGCGTGAGCCGACCCGCTGATGCGGTGCAGATGGACAAAATCGCGCGTAACTCACAGGCTCAGTGGATGGGCGGGTGGAGCGGAGACGTTTTCACCGCCGTAAACAATGCGGTAACCACCGCGGCGGCGGTAGGCGCGGCGCCGGTACTCGTTGCCTACAACATCCCGCAGCGTGATTGTGGCGGACTCTCGGGCGGCGGCACGACAGTCGCCGGCTACAAGACCTGGATCGCGGCCTTCGCAAACGGACTTGCCGGACGCAGAGCTGTCGTGATCCTCGAGCCTGATGCACTGACGCAGATGGACTGTCTGTCGGCGGCGGACCAGACGACGCGCCTCAGCCTCATTCAGTACGCCATCGGCGTTCTCAAGGCGCAGGCGAACGTTTCCGTCTATCTGGATGGCGGTCACTCGGCGTGGAAGTCGGCGAGCGATCAAGCGAGCAGGCTGACTCGCGCGAATGTCGCGGCAGCCGATGGTTTCGCGCTCAACGTGTCGAATTTCCAATTCACCTCGAACAGCATTGTCTACGGCAAGGCGATCTCCGATCTGATTGGAGGCAAGCATTTCGTCGTCGACACGGGCCGGAATGGACTGGGACCCACGGCGGACAACCAGTGGTGTAATCCAGCGGGGCGCGCGCTTGGCAGTCCCAATACCACTGTCACCGATGATTCCCGTGTGGACGCCTATTTGTGGATCAAAGCGCCGGGCGAATCGGACGGATCCTGCAGCGGAGCACCCTCCGCTGGCGCCTGGTGGGCCGACTACGCACTCGGACTCGCGCAGCGGAGCTCGCTGTAGAGCGCGCTTCGCTGGCCGGCTCTTGCGAGCGTGGTCAGTCCAAACGAGTCACGAGAAATGGATGTCCGCGGAGATTGTAGGCGGCAGCCTCGAGGATCAGCGCCGCCGTGTTGAGGCTCGCGTCTCCGGTAGGCCGCAGACTTCCCTCGTACACGCCAGCTCCCCAGCCGCGTCCCGGAATGGCGGAGGGCTGCACGGCCTGCAGCACCGTGAGCGTGTAGGGTGAAGGAAGGAGAGCGTGCCAGGCAAAAGCGGCTTTCGAGCTTATCCAGCGGGGACTCTCGACGTATCCCTGCCCGGCCGGAGCGTCGACGGCAAACTGGCGACCCTGCCGGTACACATCGTAGTAATAGAAGTAGTAAGGTGGATCGGGGAGTGCATCTTCGCTCACCATGGTGAGGGTGCCGGTCGTCTTGTACCGCGCTTCCTGCGCCGCCAGAACCCGCCACGCCTGCTCCCGCAGCTCGGGTGAATACCAACCCGTTTCCATTCCCATCATTATGTAGGGCTCGCTTGTGATTCTTTCGTCGCCGCGCTTGTCGGCGACGATCGTCACGCCGAGCACGTTCACCGGGAGGGCGTTCAACCGTGCATCGAGCGACTTCTCGGCGCGATATCCCCACAGTGCGAGGCCGGCGGCGGCGTACTGCTCGTAACCCATTCGACCTTCGGTGTACATCCGCATCGCTCCAGTCGCGGGATCGAGATCCTGGCCCTGGAGATATCCGTCCTTAATGAGGCGCGACATGTCCAACCGCTTCACGATGGTCGTTGCCTGTGCGGCGAACTGCGGCTGATTGACCGCTAGAATCCGCAGCCACGTGAGCAGGCGCCCGATGTCGGTGACCGACCAGCCGTATCCGCGTGACGAGATACGCTGTCTGCGGTCGATCATCTTCCCGGTTTTGGAATCGTAGGACTTGTTGAAAGCAGCGCGGTCGAACAGATCCATCGTCGAGAGAGTCGCGAGGGCGCGCTGGATTCGTTGATTGTAGACCGCGTCGCTGATGAGACCGAGCTCGTGCGCCGAATATGTCGCGCCCAACCCGCTGGCGACGTCCCAGAGCGTCACGTACTGATAGGTGTCGTGCGCGCGAGAGAGACCTGTCGAGGGCTGGTAGTTCCGGTCGACGAAAGCCCAGGCGGTGCGCGCGGCGTTGAGAAAGAGCTGTCTCTCGTCCACAACGTTGGCGCCCGGACTCGCCAGTCCTGTAGCGACCGGTGGCGCAGGACGCGTAGGCGTCGGCTTGGGGCGGGAGGATTTCTTTTTCGTCCGGCCCTGGGCCTCGACGTTCGTGGCGGAAACCGCCAGAACGGCGAGCATCGCCATCGAGCAAAGACGTTGGTTCAATCGCATTTGTTTAGCGGCTGGATATGAGGATTCGATTGGGGCAATTTTATGCAGGAACTCTGCCGCCTCCCTAGATCATTGCAGGACTTGGGTTTCCGTGTCAAATGTCCCGCGTCTATACAAACGTAACGCGGGGATTTAGTCGTGCAGAGGTACGAATCTGGCATACCCAAAGCCAGACGCACGGGTAGAAGAGCGCTGCTCCGGACGACGAGAAGATTTCTCGGGTGGGCTCGGGCATTTGATGAGTGGTAAGACCTATAACTGAGAGACAAAAAAAATGAAACTGAAAAGACATCAGAATGCGGTTCTCGCGTTGGCAGCGCTCGCGGGGCTGACGGTGATCGGACGCACGGCGGATGCGCAGATGCCTCCTTTACACCCTTCCTTCTACGGATCCGCGGAAGCTGATACCCGGAACACCCAGTTCTACCTCCTCGGGATGTATGTCGGGATGGGCGGGCTCGGCTGGTCGCCGTACTTCAACATCAACGGGTACGTTCTCCAGTATCCGGTGCTCGGCACGAAACGGACACTGAGCGCGGTTGCGCCCACGGTCGGATTGGCGTATGCAGGCCGTACTGGCGGCGTATCGTTCGGTGTGGGATACGCGTGGGTTCACAACCCGAACGTGGGAGCGCCCGGAGCAGAATCCGGTGGCAGCAATGGTGTGACGGGGAGCTTTGGGGCGTACCACAATGGAACCGGTCGACGTCCGCTTCACACGCAGCTGCTCTCCAACTACAACTTCGGCAGCCAATACCTTTGGGCTCGCGGCCGCGCGTCGGTCCCGTTTGGATACTCGGTAGCGCATCCGGCACGCATCGGCCTGGAGGTTGTCGGACAGGGCGGTGGGAAGAACGGGAACACGAGCAGCTCGTTCCAGGTCGGCCCAACGCTCGAGTACGCATGGACTCCCAACTTCCGCACGACTGGAGTCGTCGGTTACAAGTCGGTCGGTGGAACCTTCCTGGCGAACAGGGAGTCGGCGGCCTACTTCAAGCTCGAGTTCTCGCTCTCTCCGTGATCAACGAAGGATTGAACTGAAGACTACCTGCCAAGTGCTGTCAGCCCCAACGCTCTCGGCTGCGTGCTGTGAAACCGAAAAACCCTCGGAATTTTCCGGGGGTTTTTCTTTTGGTCACTGTGTACGACGGCGGAGGAGAAGAGTCTCGAGCCGCGCTTTGACCTGAGGCCACTCTTCATCGAGGATGCTGTAGAAGACGGTGTCCCGATAGCGCCCGGTCCACATCAGCGTGTGCTTGCGCAGGATTCCCTCCTCTTTCGCGCCGATCCGCATCATGGCTTTCCGCGATGGGAGGTTGAGCACGTCGGTCTTGAGCTCGACTCGCACGCATCCCAGCCGCTCGAAGGCGTGCGTCAGCATCAGATACTTCGCCTCGGTGTTCGTCGCCGTTCGTTGCCAGGCTTGCGCCAGCCAGGTCCAGCCGATTTCTACTCTGCGATTCAGGGGATCGTAGTTGCCGAAGCGGGTGCTGCCGACGATTCGTCCCGACGACCGCTCGATGGTGACGAATGGAAGGCTGCTGCCTTCGGCCTGAAGTCGCAGAGCGGATTCCATGTAGCTCCGCATCTCTTCGGGTGTTTGAACAACGGCAACCGTAAGCCGCCAGATCTCCGGGTCGAGTCCGATTGCCGTGAGTCCGGCGTGGTGCTCCATGGTCATGGGCTCGAGACGAACGAAGGAACCCTCGAGTGCTACAGGCTCGAGCGCAGGCGCGGCCGAAACCACTCAGCTTTTGGTGGACGAAGGCGGCGTAAGCGGCACCACCGGATGCTTGAGGTGAAAATCGGTCGCATCCTGATACGCGCGCGCAACGGCAAGCAGCTTCGCTTCCTCGAACAGTCCGCCCAGGAAGGTGAGGGACACGGGAGTGCCATCGTCTCTGAAGCCGTTCGGAAGAATTACCGCCGGATGACCGGTGAGATTTGTCGCTACGAGCTGGGAGAGATTCGCCGCGCCCGTCGGAGTGACTATCACATCGACCGTATTCATCAGCTCGTCCCACTTCTGAATCGCGATGGAACGAAGGCGATTCGCATTCACGTAATCGACCGCGGGAATGAACCGGGAAGTCCTGAATGAGTTCGGCCAGTCGAACTTGCCTTGCTGCACGAGGAGCTTGTCACCGTCGGATCGGGTGAGCTCATCGAATGCGGCCGCGGCCTCGGCGTTGAGGATGATGCGCATCGCGTCGTAGGGAACGTCGGGCAGATCGACCGGGATCAGATTGATGCCGAGTTTCCGGAAGACATCCAACGCCGCGTCGTCGAATTTCTTGGTGCCGTGCAGCGTTCGCTTCGAATCGTTCGGATCCGTGAGAGGCAGATCGAACGCCGACTTGACGTAGCCCACCCGCAGCTTGCGGGGCGATAGATGCGCGTTCCAGTGATAGGCCGCGGGAATGACGCTGTTGTCGTGTCCGTCGGGCCCATGGATCGCGTCGAGCACAATTGCGCAGTCTTCGACGCTCCGGCAAATCGGGCCGAGCTTGTCCATCGTCCACGAAAGCGCCATCGCGCCGGTGCGAGGGACTCTCCCGAAGGTCGGACGCAATCCCGTTGTGCCGCAGCGCGTTGAGGGAGACGAGATCGATCCCAGCGTTTCGCTTCCGATCGCGAATCCCACCAGGCCGGCCGCCGTCGCCGACGCGGGTCCGGCGGACGATCCACTCGAGCCCTGGTCCACCTTCCACGGATTCTTCGTCGTCGCGCCAAACCAAATATCTCCCTGCGCCAGCTCGCCGAGTGCGAGCTTGGCGAGGAGTACCGCGCCGGCGGCATCGAGACGCTGCACGACGGTGGCGTCGGCATTGATTATCTGATCCTTGTACGGGCCGGCGCCCCAGGTCGTCTTGTAGCCGCGCACGGCGAGAAGATCCTTCGCGCCCCACGGAATGCCGTGAAGCGGTCCGCGATATTTTCCCCGTCTGATCTCTGCATCGGCGGCGTGCGCCTGCTCGAATGCCCGGTCTTCGGTCAGCGTGATGACGCAGCGCAGCACCGGATCGTATCGCTTGAGTCGCGCGAGATACATCTGGGTGAGCTCGAGCGACGTCACGCGCCTCCGCCGCACCAGCTCCGAGAGCTCGGTCACCGGAAGAAATGCGAGATCCTCGGGATCGCCGCTGAGCGGCCGGAGGTGAACCTTGCTCCGCACCATCGGGCGGGGTCTTTCGATCGGCACCTTCTTTCCGGGTGGCAACGGATTGAAAACGATCGCGGGACTGACCGAGTTCGGCAGCGAAACCTTGTGCAGGGCTTCGATCCGCTGTTCCTGCTGCTTCAGCCCGTCGAGCATGAGCTCCCGCTCGGCGGGATCGAAGTGCACGCCCGCGACCTCTTCTGCGCTGGCGATAGTCTCGACGGTTATGTCAGCGCCCGCTGCGAGCTTCGCCCACAACACGCCAGGAAAAAGCGTGGAGGTCAGTCCAACTCCAGCGAAGTAGCCCATGAAGGAACGGCGGTCGAATGTCGTGCTCATCTAGACCTGCGACTTGCTGAAGGCCGGCTCTCCATCGAACTCCTGGAGCTTCTCGATGTGCATCCAGCGATACTGACTGCCAATGGTTGCCAGCAGAGTGAGAATGTCGGCGTCCGCGAGGTCGGAGCCAGAATCGCGCGGCACGAACCGGCAGCGAAAGTGATCGACGAGTGACACACGCCGATCGCTGGATGGAAAAACCATCGCTCCACGATTCGTGATCATCTCCAGGCGCAGTGCCGACGAGTTCGTGAGCGTCTCGAGATTCGCCGCCAGCGCCTTGGGCTCCAGCTCGGATTCCACATATACATCGACTCCGGTGACGCGACGACTCTTCGCAGGCACCACATTCACTCCGAGCTGCGCCGGAGGAAGATCCACCGGCCTGTAATCGCGGGGAGGACTGACCTTCGAGCGTTTGCCAAGGTTCGAGATCACCACCTGGGTGAACTCGGTGGTAGATGCCGGATTCTGCACTCCAATCATGTCGCTGGTTCGTACCCCGCTTTCCAGCGTCACGAGCACCGCCTGCTCGACATCGTTGGCCGCCTTGCCTTGCCCGATGTGACGCAGCATCATCGCCGCACTCAGGATGAGCGCCGTCGGATTCGCTTTGTTCTTCCCCGCGATGTCGGGCGCCGAGCCGTGCACGGCCTCGAAGATCGAGACGTCGTTGCCGATATTGGCTGACGGAGCGAAACCGAGCCCACCGGTCAAGCCCGAGGTTAGATCACTGAGAATGTCGCCGTTCATATTGGTCGTGACGATGACATCGAACTGCTCGGGCCGCATGGCGAGCTGGTGGGCGCAGTTGTCGATCAGGATGTGCTTCGCTTCGACGGAAGGATATTGTGGCGCGAACTCCTCGAAGGTGTGCTGGAGGAGGCCTTCGGTGAGCTTCATGATGTTGGCTTTGGTCGCGCAGTGAACGCGCTTCCGTCCTTCGGCGATCGCAAACGCAAACGCGAGCTTCACGATCTTCTCGCACCCCTCGCGCGAAATCAGCTTGAGACTCTCGGCCACGCCCGGTGTCTGCATGTACTCGATTCCGGCGTAGAGGTCCTCGATGTTTTCGCGGACGATGACGATGTCCAGCTTGCGGCCGGTGAAGGCGGTCTGGACGCCGGGCAGCTCGCGAACCGGCCGTATGTTGCCGTACGTCTCGAACCAGGTGCGAAGCGTGACGTTCGCGCTTCTATTGCCGTAGCCGATCGGGGTTTCGAGGGGACCCTTGAGCACGACGCGCGTGCGCTCTATGGACTCGATGGTCTCTTTCGGGATACCGGTGACGATTCCTTTCTGAAATGCGCGCGCGCCGGCCTCGCACTTCTCGAATTCGACTGGGGCGCCTGTCGCTTTAATGATCGCCAGTGCGGCGTCGACGACTTCCGGGCCAATGCCATCGCCGGGAAGAACGGTTATCTTTCGTTTTGCGGGTGCCATCGGAGGAAGTTAGTCCCTCTGCGAAGTGCTTTCTACCGCGCGCGTAGCTCAGTTGGATAGAGCGTCGGCCTCCGGAGCCGAAGGTCGTGGGTTCGAGTCCCGCCGCGCGCATCCTCAGTAAATGATGGCCACACAACCACATAGGTTGTGTGGCCATTTGCTATTCCTACCACCATTTCAAGCGCCAGTATCAACCACAGTATAAAGCAGAAAAGGCGGTCCACAGTGGACCGCCTTTTTTTTCAGTAGCCAGAAAATTAAGAAGGCAAGATTTGCTGACCCGTCGTTCGGTTCCGATTCCCAAGTTGACGCCCACACCAAGGAGACGAGTAGGACGCATCGGACTCGGGCGGAGCAGAGGATCAGGACCGGACGACAGAGCGAAAGACGCGACATGAAAGAGCCGCCAGCCACGGCATCGCTTTGAAAGGCCGCGCATGCACTCGCCACGAGACTTTGCCATTATTGAATTGGGGTTTAAAAAAGCCCGCGCAAACAGTGCGCGGGCTTTCTCTTGTTTGAAACGAAATGACGCGCTAACGGTCAGAACCAAATCGTCTTTTGTGCGACGGTGAAGGCTTGGTTGAACACCACGTTGAAACTTCCACCGTGGCTCTCGATTCCCTTTATGACGACGTACTGCGTGGTTCCGATTTTCAAAACAAGCGGAGCTTCGTTAGGAGCAGGAAAGCGAACCGCGGAATCGTAAGCGGCAGACGCGATACGGCATACAGTCGTGTCGCTCGAGATCGTCACCTGCGCATCGGGAATACTGGGCAAACCGAGAAAGGCTCGATCTTTCACCGACCCTTGATCGGTCCGCGAAACCATTGACCCGTAACCGCCGCGATACATAACCGCCGAGTGGTTCGTTGTGGCAACGCACCCAACGTTTCCTTGCGCGTAGGTGACGGTTGGTAGCCCGAACCACGCCGCCCCGAACAATAGAGTAACAAGAATAAGTTTTCGCATAGATATCCTCCTCATTGGACAGTCCGCTTCGGCCATCCGCACCGGCGCGGTTGAGCGTGAAGGTCATGAACGAGCGGTCACTCAGTAGCAGCTACAGTAGCATACCCCACTGTTTCCCAATGGCGTCTAGTAGCGTAAGTGATTGAATAGTAACGTCCAATGGTGCCCAATAGCGCGGTTCATAGGCCTCCGGAGCCGAAGGTCGTGGGTTCGAGTCCCGCCGCGCGCACTTCTTGGTTCCCGCCATGGACAATTTGGATTCGTGATCGCTGCGCCGGTCAGTCGGGAGGACGTCCTCTTCGGCGCTACGCTCGCTGCGGTGCCCGCAAGCGGGCGCCCCGAGCCCCCAACTACGCTCCTTCGCTCTGCTCAGTCGCGGGTCTCCTCCTCGCGCTCGCTTTGCAAAGCGCCTGCGAGGACATCCTCCCGCCTTCCCTATCCCAGCGTCGCGTGTGGGCAGACCGGCGCGACTCGATTCATGCGCGCGGCAGGAGGCGGAGTCGGCGCGGGCGCACTACCTCGCGCGCGCCTCTACCAAGCGAGTGCTGTTTTGGATCTCTGTGGGAGAGGCGGGGTGTCCTCGCAGGCGGCGTCTCGCGTAGCAAGAGACTCGCGTGCGCCGCTGTAGTTTGCACGCGAGGCTCGCAGCGTGTAAGCGAGCTAGCCGCCGAAGAGGATGCCCCGCCTCGACCCAAACAGAGATGCGGAGGAAACGCGGAAGCTGAGAGCTACGCGGACTTGAGCGCCTGACTCACCTGCATGAGCGACTGCCGCGCGTCTCCAAACAACATCCGCGTGTTTTCGTGATAGAAGAGCGCGTTGTCGATACCCGCGAAGCCGTGACCCATGCTCCGCTTGAGGACGATGACGTTGCGCGCGCGATCGACATCGAGAATCGGCATGCCGTAGATCGGGCTCGTCGGATCGTCGCGAGCGGCTGGATTGACGACGTCGTTCGCTCCAACGACGAGCACCACGTCGGTTTGCGGAAACTCTCCGTTGACCTGATCCATCTCCAATAGCTGATCGTAGGGCACGTTCGCCTCGGCGAGGAGAACGTTCATGTGGCCCGGCATCCGCCCGGCCACAGGATGGATCGCGTACTTCACGTCGACACCGCGCTTCTCCAGATCGGTAGCGAGCTCTCGCACAGTGTGCTGCGCCTCCGCCACCGCCAATCCGTAGCCGGGAACGATCACGACGCTTCGCGCATATGCGAGCGCGATCGCGGTGTCCTCGGGAGTTGTCTGGCGCACGGTCCGCCCGACGGCGGTCGACGTTGCGGCCGCGTCACTGCTGGCTGCACCGAATGCGCCGAACAGGACGTTGGCGACGGAGCGGTTCATCGCGGTGCTCATCAACAATGTCAGCAAGGTGCCCGACGCCCCGACCAGAACTCCGGCAACCACCAGCATCTGATTGTGCAGCACAAATCCTGTGAGCGCGGCAGCGAGTCCCGTCAGCGAATTGAGTATCGAGATCACCACGGGCATGTCGCCGCCACCGATCGGCAGAACGAACATGGCGCCGAGCACGAGGGCCGCTGCGAAGAGCGCCCACAACGGCGTGGATCCCCCGCCAGCGACCACGAAGATCCCGAGAGCGAGTACCGACAGGAGAATGAGGGCGTTGATGAGGCGCTGCAGAGGAAATTGGAGCGGCCTGCCGGGAAGGATCTCCTGCAGCTTCCCGAAAGCGATGATGCTGCCGGTGAAGGAGATCGCGCCAATCGCGGTGCCGAGCACGATGGATGTGGATTCGCCAATCCCGATCGCCTCACCCGCGCGCGAAAGCCGCAGGAACTCCGCGACCGAGACCAGTGCCGCGGTAGCTCCGCCCATGCCATTGAACAGTGCGACCATCTGCGGCATCGCCGTCATCTGCACCGTTCTGGCGAAGTAGACTCCCATCACCCCGCCGATCAGAGTGCCGAGCGCGATCGTCCAGTACGAAACGATCTGCCGATCGAGGAGGGTAACGGCGAGCGCGAGCGCCATCCCAACAGCGGCCAGACGATTTCCCGAGCGTGCCGTCGAGGGTGAGGCCAATTGCTTGAGCCCGAAGATGAAGAGAACCGCCGCGACGATGTAGCTGATCGCTATCACCGAAGCGCGGAGATCAAGCATCCTTCTTCTCCGCCGGTGCCGTCTCGCGCTTCTTGAACATCTCGAGCATCCGGTCCGTCACCACGAATCCCCCGAACACATTCGCCGCGCCGAAAACCACGGCGATGAAGCCGAGTGCATGCAGCAACGGCGTGTCAGCGGATCCCGCGACGAGCATCGCCCCGAGCATCACGATTCCGTGAATCGCATTGGTTCCGGACATGAGTGGGGTGTGCAGCACCGACGGAACCCTGCTTATGACCTCGAATCCGACGAACATCGCCATGATGAAGACGTAGATGCCCAGTATCAGCTCCTGACTCACTTTGCGGGCTCCGCGATAGAAGGTGTGGGGTTGGACATGCCGACGCGCTGCCGCGTGGGGGCGTGACGGATTTCGCCGCCCGCGGTGATGACGACGGCGGCGATGATGTCATCAGCGAAGTTGAGGTTCAGCTCGCCATGGGGCGCGAGCAGCACCACCAGCGCCGCGACATTCTTGGCGTACATCTGGCTGGCGTGAAATGCGAGATCGCTCGATATGTTCAGCGGGGCGATAATCGTGACGTCGTGCTGAACGGTGGTCTCCCCCGGCACGCTAAGCTCACAGTTGCCGCCCTGCTCGCCGGCGAGATCCACGATCACCGATCCGGGTCGCATCGCCTTCACGGTTTCCGCATCGATTAGTAACGGCGCCGGCTTGCCGGGAATGAGCGCAGTGGTGATGATCACATCGGCCTCGAGAGCGCGCTTGTGAATGAGCTCTTTCTCGCGCTTGATGTGCTCCTTGCTCAGCTCTTTGGCGTAGCCGCCGGCATCCTGCGCCTGTTCCGCGTGCACATCGAGCTCGATGAAGGTCGCGCCCAGACTTTGTACCTGCTCCTTGACGACCGGCCTTGTGTCGAATGCTTCGACGACCGCGCCGATCCGGCGGGCGGTCGCGATCGCCTGCAACCCGGCGACTCCAGCGCCGATGACGAGTACGCGCGCGGGACGAACCGTCCCCGCCGCGGTCATGAGCATCGGAAAGAATTTCTGCAGAGCGTTGGCGGCAAGAAGGACGGCCTTGTAGCCCGCGACGGTGCTCTGCGAAGACAGCGCGTCCATCATCTGCGCTCGCGTGGTGCGTGGCACCAGCTCCATGCTGCAGGCGATGATCTTTCGCTCCGCCAGCTGCTGAAAGAGCGCCGGGTCGCCGGACGGTTGAAGCAGACCGATCAGAACGGAGCCTTCTTTGAAAAGATCGAGCTCCGCTTCGCCACTCGCCTCCTCCCGGCCCGGCCGCTGCACCTTGAGAATCATCTGCGCTGTGGAGTAAATTTCGGCGGCCGTATCGGCGAGGTCGCAGCCAGCCGCACGGTATGCTTCATCGGTGAAGCCGGCCCTGAGTCCCGCTCCGCGCTCGATGACGACGCGATGGCCGGCTCGCGTCAGGTGCGGGACGACGTCGGGGACGACGGCGACGCGCCGCTCGCCGCGCGCGATCTCGCGCGGAACTCCTATCAGCATGCCTTCTGGTTTCGTGGCGTCATCAATGCGCCATAAGATAAGCAGTCCTTGATGCGCGCGTTTATATTCACGCTCAATGCCCCGCCAACTTCATTGGAGTGAACTGACCGGGGGAATCATCGCGGCGGCGGTGATCGCTGGCCTCATTGTCGTCATTTTCCTGTTCGCCCGCGTCGGAGCACTGCACGGCAAGAAAGTAACGCTCTACGTCCTTACTGACGACGCTGCCGGAGTGCTCTCCGGAACAGAGGTCTGGCTTGGCGGAAAGAAGGAGGGCCTGGTGAAGGGTGTGTCCTTTCGTCCGCCATCGCTCGACACCTTGGAGCGCGTCGTTGTCACTACCGAGCTTCTGAAGGAAGGACTGCCCAACGTCCGACGGGACTCATATGCCCAGATCCGCCCGGGTGGCAGCATGATTGGCGCGGTGGTCGTGTACATCTCGCCAGGCACCGTGTCATCTCCGCCGCTCCATGACGGCGACACGGTTCATACGCGGCGCAAGTCGGCGATCGCCGACGTGACGAAAGATGTCGGCAAGATCGGACCCGCGATCTCTGCGCTTGCATCTCAGGTGAACGACCTGAACATGAAGATCACGCATCCCGTGGGGACTGTCGGAAATTTTCGTACGCGCGGCTTCCCGCGGATGCCTGATGTGAGTACCCGGATGTCGCGCATCACCGCGAAAGCGACGCGTGGCAACGGCACAATTGCCCTCGCCACGCGCACCAATCTCATGGGGCGGGCGTCGCACGCGATGGCGGCCGCCGATTCAATCCGGACTTTGCTGTCGTCGAACAAGGGAAGCATCGGCCGCTTCCGGCGTGACAGCACGCTGGTCACCAAAGCGAAGGGAGTCATGGCAGAGGTGGACACTCTGCGCGCGCTTCTGTCCGACCCGCTGGGATCGATCGCAGCGGCGCATTCGGACAGCGCGCTGGCGCGACAGCTCGCCCGCACTCACTCTCTGCTGGATTCGCTCATCAGAGATACCAGGACTCATCGCGCCCGCTACATCAATTTCTGACTTGACCGATTTTTTCGGCGCCGTTACTTTCGGGTAAATCAGGCGAAGCGACGCCTCCCTCCTCTTCTCTTCTCCTCCGCACCAATCCCCGCACCTCCTGAGCTCGACCGAGCTCAGATCACTTGCAAGTCCCTTCCTCTTCTTTCTCTCCATAGCGTGGATATCGCCGAGCTAAAGCGAAAATCCGTGACCGAGCTTCAAGAGATGGCCGACGGCCTCAAGATCGATGGCTCGTCGGGTCTCCGAAAGCAGGACCTGATTTTCCAGATCGAGCAGAACCTCCTCGACACGGACGTCGTGCTTCACGGCGATGGCGTGCTGGAGATTCTCCCCGAGGGCTACGGCTTTCTGCGGAGTCAGGACTGGAGCTATCTCCCGGGACCGGATGACATCTACGTCTCACCTTCCCAGATAAAACGTTTTGGCCTGAGGACCGGCGACGATGTGCGCGGCCAGGTCCGTCCACCGAAGCCGTGGGAGCGCTACCTCGCGCTGCTCAAGGTGGAGAGCGTCAGCGGCGACGATCCCGAGAAGGCAAAGGATCGCGTTCCGTTCGACAACCTGCGGCCGCGCTATCCCGATGAGCGGCTCCGCCTCGAGACGAGCGATGGCGATCTCAGCATGCGGGTGGTGGACATCGTGGCGCCCATAGGGAAAGGCCAGCGCGGAATCATCGTGTCACCGCCGCGGGCGGGAAAGACGATTCTCCTGCACAAGATGGCGAACGCGATCGCGGAGAATCATCCGGAGGTCACGATCATCGTGCTGCTCATCGACGAGCGGCCCGAAGAAGTGACGGAGATGATCGCCAGCACGACGCGGGCGGAGGTGGTCAGCTCCACTTTCGACGAAGGAGCCGCGCGCCACGTGCAAGTCTCGGACATGGTTCTGGAGAAGGCGAAGCGGCTGGTCGAGAGCGGAAAGGACGTGGTGATCCTGCTGGATTCGCTCACACGATTCGCTCGCGCCCACAACACCGTCGCACCGCAGTCCGGAAAGATTCTCTCGGGCGGAGTCGATGCGAGCGCACTGCACAAGCCAAAGCGATTCTTCGGCTCGGCGCGCAACATCGACGAGGGCGGATCGCTCACCATCATCGCCACCGCGCTCACCGAGACGGGCTCGCGGATGGACGACGTGATCTTCGAGGAGTTCAAGGGCACCGGCAACATGGAGCTGGTGCTCGACCGGAAGATCGCCGATCGGCGCATATATCCGGCGATCGACATACTCCGCTCGGGCACCCGCAAAGAGGAGCTCTTGCTCAGCCAGGCGGAGATCAACCGCGTGATTCTACTGAGACAGTTTCTCGCCGATATGCCCGAGCCCGACGCGATCGAGTTCCTGCTCAGGCAGATGGTGAAGTCCAAGAACAACAAGGAATTCTTCGCGCAGATGGCGCAGGGATAGGGTGGCGTGAACGCGGCACTGGCTCGCTTTCTCGCGGTGGACTATGGGCGGAAGCGCATCGGACTCGCGATCAGCGACCCCCTTGGCATGATCGCCTCACCGGCGGGGTTTATCACCCGGCGCGAAGGCAAAAGAGCCCCGATCACCAAGATCATCGCGCGCGCAACGGAGCTGGAGGCTAGGGGCTTCCTCCTGGGCCTCCCGCTCGACGGAGAGGGGGACGAGACGGAGTGGACCGCCGAAGTGCGGGCCCTGGGAGCAGAAATCACGAAACGTACTGGCATGCCCGTTCGTTTTTATGATGAACGATTCACCACGGCGGCAGCATTGCGTACAGTACGAGAGCTCGGGGAATCCACGCGGGGTCGGAAAGGCGACGTTGATTCGCTCTCCGCGGCGATTCTTCTGCAGCAGGCCCTCAATGTTCCGGACTGAGCTCCGCGCGGCACTCGCCGCGGGGTGCTTCGTGCTGGCCGCGTGCGGGCAGAAACCGTATGGCGCTTCTACACGCGTAATCATTCCTAGGGGAGCGAGCTTCGCTGAGGCGGCCGACTCGCTTTCCAGGGCCAACCTCGTCGGCTGGCGAAAGATGTTCCGCCTCTATGCACGGGTCACCGGTGGGGACCGCAACATCAAGCCGGGCACATACCTCCTCAGGCATGGGACGCCGTGGAAGGACATCGTCAGCGCCCTCCACGGCGGACACGGACTCGTCAACGCGATCACGATTCCCGAAGGCTACACGATCTTGCAGATCACGCCGCTTCTGGCCAGAACGCTCAAGGTTCCGGTTGAATCGGTTCAGGCCGCGGTCCGCGACACAGCGCTGCTGGCGAGGCTCGACGTCCCGAATCCGACGCTGGAGGGCTACCTCTTTCCCGATACCTACGCATTTCCGCTCGGCACAACGGCGAGTCAGGCCGTGCACGAGATGGTTTACGACTTCGAGCGTCGCTGGAAGCCGGATTGGGATGCGAAAGCGTCGGATCTGAAGATCAACCGCAACGATCTCGTGACGATGGCTTCAATCGTCGAGAGAGAGGCGCGGGTTCCCGAGGAGCGCCCGGTCATCGCGGCTGTCTACTACAACCGGCTCCGAAAGGGGATGCTTCTCCAGGCAGATCCGACGGTGCAATACGCGCTCGGCCATCACGTCGGGCGTGTGCTGTACAAGGATCTCGCCGTGGCGTCGCCCTACAACACGTACATCCACAAGGGCCTTCCGCCGGGTCCCGTCGCATCGCCCGGTGTCGCCAGTCTCGCGGCCGCGGCCAATCCGGCCAACGTTCCTTATCTCTATTTCGTCGCCAGTCCTGACGGTCATCACGAATTCCGGATGACGCTGCAAGAACACACGAGCGCAATCAGGGAGGTACGCGGCACCAAGCTCTCGACTGACACGGGAAAGAGGCTGGCGCTGGCGTCACCCGCAACTTCCGCAAAGGCCTCCGGCAAAGCCGCGACCAAATCGGCGATCAAATCCAGCGCGAAGGCAGCGACCGCCAAAAAGTCGACGTCAAAGAAAACGACAAGACGCACGACGCCCGCCAAAAAGAAACCGACGCCCAAACGTTCGACTCGCTCGACACAGCTGAGTCGCTAACAGATGCTCGATCCAAAGATCCTGCGTCTTGTCGCCATCACCGATGACGCAGAGGATCGGCGCGGGACGCTCGTTGACCGAGTGGCAGCGGCCGTGCGCGGCGGCGCAACGAGCGTTCAGGTGCGGCTCAAGACCGCGCCGCCACGCGAAGTCGTCGAGATCACCCGAGCGATAATGACCAGGGTCTCGGTTCCGGTGATAGTGAACGACCGCGCCGATATCGCTCTCGCTGCAGGCGCGGCTGGAGTCCACGTCGGCGAAGCGGATCTGCCCGTCGCTGCCATTCGGAGATTCGCACCCGCGAATTTCATCATCGGCGCATCACTCGGCAGCGACGTGGAGTTGGCAAACGCCAAGGGAGCGGATTACGTCGGGATCGGCCCCGTGTTCGGCTCCGACTCCAAGAGTGACGCGGGCACCGCTATCGGTGTCGACGGCTTCAAGCGACTGGCAGGAATGGTGGAAGTGCCGGCCGTAGCAGTCGGCGGAATAACCGCCGACCGGGCGCTTCAGATTACGGTGCACGGCGCGGCAGGAGTCGCCGTAATCAACTCGATATTCAGGGCTGACGACCCCGAGCGCGCGACCCGCGAGATCGCGGACGCCATCGGAAAGTGACATCCGGAGCGCGCTGAGCCTCACCGCGCCTCCGGTGGCTTTGATTCTTATGCGGCGTGTGCGCCTGCCGCATCGCTTTCTCGATTTTTGCCCGTACCGGCGGGCTCAGGAAGACGTCGACCAGATCCGGGTCGAATTGCGTCCCGCGGCCCTCCTCGATGGCGCGCATTGCTTCGCTGAAGCTCCGGGCGTGGCTGTAGCGACGTCGGTGCGTGATCGCGTCGAAGCTGTCGGCGATCGCCACGACCCGCGCGGCCAGCGGAATTCTCCTCCCCTTCAGCCCTCGCGGATATCCTGTCCCGTCCCATCGCTCGTGGTGCGCCGCGACCCCCTTCCCGAGATCCGGATAGAACCCCTCCAGCGGTGCGAGGACCTCGGCGCCGCGTTGAGTGTGCGTCATCACGGCGCGGCGCTCCTCCGGAGTGAGCTTCGATGGCTCGTGGAAAATATCGGTCAGCGCCCCGTGAAGCTTGCCAATGTCGTGGAAGAGCGCGACACGCTCGATGCTGCGTAGAGTGCGCTCGTCCAGACCGGCTTCTTCGCCGAGTATCAGCGCGTAGGTGGCGACGCGGCGGACGTGCGCGCCCGTAATGGCGTCGTTGGCGTCGATGGCATTGAGCAGCGTCTCGAGCGTGGCCGCGCTAAACCGCTCGGCCTTCGTTCGCATGCTGTGCTCGCGGAACAGCAGCCCGCCAGCCGCGGCGGCGCCGACCGTGAGTGAGACGATGTCTTTCACGTGAACGCGATTCGCAAGAACCGTACGGGAAGCTCCGCGTTTCCTGCATCCACCGGAATTGGCCCGCGCTCCTCTGGGAGGGGGAGGGCAGTCATTACATTCACCGGCATGACCGTGGCACGGGTGAACCTAAAGGGCGCGCGGCGGTGGCTCAGCGGGCATCCATGGATCTACCGCACAGACGTGATCGAGCGCCCGCTCATGGACGCGGGCGCCGTACTCGTCCACGACAATCGCGGTAAGCCACTTGGCTGGGCCCTCTGGAGCCCGCTGTCGGAGATCTCGCTTCGCCTGCTGGACCGCGACCCCAACGCGGTCATCGACCATGCGTGGTGGGACGAGCGAATCGCGTCGGCGATCGCGCGGCGCGTTCCACTCGAGGATCACACCAACGCCTTTCGGTTGATTCACGGCGAAGCGGACGGATGTCCTTCGCTCGTGTGCGACCGGTACGACGCGTGGCTCGTCGTGCAGGTCATGAGCGCCGGACTCGAGTGTTTCAGGGAAGAGATCCTCTCCTCGCTGCGCTCACTCGTCGAGCCAGCAGGGATCCTGGCGCGGAACGATGTGCCATTGAGAGCGAAGGAAGGCCTGCCGCGCGAGACCGTTGTCCTGCACGGTGACGTCCCGCGCGAGATCGAGGTGCACGAGTACGGCGTGAAATTCCTCGCCGCGCCCTGGACGGGCCAGAAGACCGGCGCGTTCCTCGACCAGCGCGAGAACCGGCACTTCGTGGGCACGGTCGCGCGCGGACGCGCGCTCGATTGCTTCAGCTACCATGGATCCTTCGCCCTGCACCTGGCGCGGAAAGCAACGCACGTGACCGCGCTCGACGCATCAGGTCCAGCGCTGGTCCGCGCGGCGGAGAATGCCGCGCGAAACTCGCTCCAGAATATCTCTTTCGTCGAGGCGAACGCGTTCGATTACCTGCGGGAGAAAGAGCGCGAAGGAATCACCTTCGACACGATCGTGCTCGATCCGCCGGCGTTCGCGAAGACGCGCGCCGCGATTCCGGGGGCAATGCGCGGGTACAAGGACATCAATCTGCGGGCGATGCGTCTGCTCGCGCCCGGCGGCCTGCTCTATACCGCGAGCTGCAGCTTCCACCTGACGAAGCCGCTCTTTCTGGAGATGCTCCAGGACGCCGCCGCTGACAGCGGACGTCGTATTGCGATCCGCGCGCTCACGGGTCAACCTCTGGATCACCCGGAAGTATTGACCATTCCGGAGACGGGTTACATCAAGGGAGCGCTACTGGAAGTGATGGAGTGATCATCCGCGCTGACAGGTTGGGCAGAAGTAAGTGGAGCGCCCACCCTGAACGATGCGTTCAATAGTTCCGTTGCAGCGTCGGCAAATTTTTCCCTCGCGATCGTAAACCGCGAACCTGCTCGCTCCACGTTTGTCTGTGTAGCGCCCGGGCCGGCGCTTTCTCGGACTGAGCACGAGTCTGATTGCCTCGACGAGCTTCTCCAGCTTGTCCTTCGGCACGCTCGCGGAGGAGGCTCGAGGATCGATCTCCGCTTCCCACAGAGCCTCCGCGGCGTAGATGTTACCAAGCCCGGCGATTACGGATTGATCCATGAGAGCGGGCTTGATTGCAATCTTCCTGCGCCTGAGCACATCCGCGAGATAATCCGCATCGAGCGCCGGATCGCTCGCTTCCCGTCCCAGCTTCGGTAGCGATGACGCGCCTTTCTTGTCCAGAGTGATGGAGGAGAGCGCTCGCCGATCGACGAGTGAGATCCGGGTTCCATCAGTGAGCTCGATCACGGCGCGTGCGAACCGGTCGAGATCTTCGTCGGCGGTTCCGATCTGCCAGTCACCATTCATCCTGAAGTGAACGACGAGCGTGTCGCCGTTGTCGAGATGGAGCAGCTGATGCTTTCCTCTCCGCTCTATCCGGTCGATCCGCTTTCCTTTGACCGCGCGCGATTGAGCGGGAGACAGTTTTCTTTTGAGCGCGGGATGGATCGCTTTGACAGACGCGATCGTTTTTCCCAGCCCCGCGCGGCTGAGCGCGCGCGCCGCACGCTCCACTTCGGGCAGCTCGGGCATGCTACTCGATGATTCTCACACTAGGCCAGCGCGCGACCCGTGACGACGCCTTGCGACGCAAGCCAATCATGTCACCAAGCGCGCGGAAGCTCGGGCATCAGGAAGAATACAGCAATATCAGCTTCTGCAAGGAGCGTGACGGTCGAGCTTCACCAACTTCGCTCTTGCGAGTTGAGTGGGGCGGTCTACCTTAAACGCCTGTCCACCCCTGCCTGAAGCCATGACGCAACACAGTCCTCGGTCTCTCAAGCACGAGTACGAGCTGTACGTAGAGAACGAGATCGAGAATTACAAGGAGTCGGTGTCACGCTCCGCCATTCTCAAGATTGGTGATGAGGCTGCCGCATCCCTTCGCGCGGGCGAGCAGTTCGCGATGGACGAGCTTCTGCTCTGGGCGGAAGTCGACCGCATTATCCGGAAACGTCTTCGCATCCCGGCGTATGACACGTGGCGGAGAAAGCGGATCAAGCTCCTCGAGGAGTATCGTCGGCCCGAACACTGGGGAATCCGGCCCGATGGAGTACTGGCCCGCGAGATCCATCCCCCGGCTGAATCGAAGGTGCTCGTCGCCGGCGGAGAGATAGATCGTACCGCGCTTTATCTCGCCGCGCACGGCTGCGATGTGACCGCGGTCGACCGCGAGGTGGATTCCCTGGAGCGTGTGATGAACGCCGCTCACGAGGCCGGGCTCGCCGACCGGATCCAGAGCTATGTCGCTGATCTCACCGACTGGTCACCCGATGTGCCACTCGGCGCTCTCGTCTGCACATCAGAGGCATTCAGCGACCTTTCCCGAGAGGAGCGGGGTCGCGCGTTCGAGCTTCTTCAGGGTGCAACCCGGGACGGCGGCGTTCATCTGGTCGGAACGATCGTTCGCGGCCAGCGGGGTGTCTCGGTTGCCGAGCTGCGTCGCCAGTACAAGGGCTGGTCGATCTCCGTCGAAGACGATTCCAGTTCTTCCAAGACCTTCCTCGCCAGAAAAATCGCCAGCTAACCCCGTGTCGCAACGACACAGGTGTCTCATAGCCGCGTGTCATTTCGCGACAGCTTGGCTCCCTCAAAATTTGCGCTGTGTTACAAGTCATTGATTAGCAATTACTTGCGAATGGCGTCCATCACGGCATATCGGGTGCTTCTATAGACGCCGAGCCATGGTGTGGCACCTAATCAAAGTGAGGGCAGAATGAAGAAGGATCGTAAGGAAGCAGTCTCGTCCGAGCCACTCGGCATCATCATCTCCAGGGGAGACAAGACGGAGCCGACTCCCGTCTTCTCCGCGTACATCTGGGGACCGGTGCCAGACGCAGCGACCGATCCCGCGACGCGCGCGGCTTAAGCGAGCGCTGCTACTATTAGGAAGGAAGGTTGAGGCCCCGCGAATCATCGCGGGGCCTTTTTGTATCCGTGTTCGAAACTACAAACTGAAGACTACCTGCCGGGGGCGATCGGCGTGCAGGCTTTTGGCTACGGGCTGGCCTGGGCACATCTGGATGCAGCCAGCGGCCAACGGCCGGCCCGCCGACGGCACCCGGCAGGTAGTCTTCAGTTGTAGTTCAAGGGATTATAGGAGCGGGCGGTTCTCGACTGGGTACGGCGCTTGCCCGACTTGGCGTCGTGGAAGAATCCGCACCCAACTGGGAAGGAGAGCGTCATGCGCTCCTCGCGCAGCGCATCTCCGAAATTGGTCTGGCGATACGGGGGACACTGCTCGAGAAGCTCGTCAACCAGTTGTACGAGGAGCTCGCCGCCAAGGGGCTCGACTTCCGTCCCCCTGTTTACCTCAGCGACCAGTGGGGTTGTCCGGACGGCACACCCCTGATCGGAGTGCCCTTTTATCTCGCCGATGCGCGCCTCTCGAAGATCGAAGAAGATTATTCGACGACGGTCGAAGGCGAAGACGAATCGATGCGCTATCTGCGTCACGAAGCTGGTCACGCGTTCAACTACGCTTACCGGCTCTACGACCGGCCCGACTGGCGCAAGATGTTCGGCCCCTACTCGCGTCCCTATCGGGAGCGATATCGCGCCGACCCGTTCTCCCACGATTTCGTGCGGCACATACTCGGCTGGTACGCGCAAAAGCATCCGGACGAGGATTTCGCCGAGACGTTCGCGGTGTGGCTTACGCCGGGTCTCGACTGGCGTCGTATGTACGACGGATGGGGCGCGCTGGCCAAGCTGGAGTACGTAGACAGAGTGATGAAAGAGATCGCGCACCAGGTGCCGGAAGTTCCCGAGCCGTCGGAAGACGATCTTCCGGTGACGGCGATGCAGTACACTCTCGCGGAGCATTACAAGGAGAGCGAGGAGAGCGAGGAGAGAATTCCGATCCGCGATCAGCGGATCTTCGACGGCGATCTGAAAACGATCTTTGCCGACGCTCAACATGCGCCGGGCGCCGTGTCGGCGACGGAGTTCATCGCGCGCCACAAGCGAGAGATCGTAACGAGGATTTCATACTGGACTGGTGAAAACGCATCCGTCGTGCGACAGTTCGTGGACTTTCTCGCCCAGCGCGTTGCGCAACTCGAACTGAAGCTTGCCGGCCTCGAGGCCGCCACGCTGATCGAGCTCACGGCATTTGGGACCGCGGTGATGATGAACTACCGGCACACCAACGCCATCGACGGCACCGAGACGGCCGACGATAAGTGAAGATCACCGTACTGCACAGCAAGGACGCGCTCGACCCGCCGGTGGATCCGATCCTCGATCAGCTGGACGCGGCGCTCGCCGCCAACGGTCATACCTCTCGGCGACTGGCTGTCGACGACGCCGTGCAGCCGCTGATCGACGAGCTGACGAACGAGCAGCCCGACCTCGTATTCAATCTCGCGGAATCGTTTCGCGGAAAGAGCGCGCTCGAATCGAACGTCGCGGCGCTTCTCAACCTCATCGACCTGCGCTACACGGGGTCGAGTCCGGCCGGTCTCATCCTCGCTGGCGACAAGACGCTGACGAAAAAGGTTCTGGCATTCCATGGAATCCTGAGCGCCAAGTTCGCGACGATGTATCGGGGCCAAGTCGACTGGGCAGGAGACATCAACTTTCCGCTGCTGGTGAAGCCGCCGCAGGAGGATGCGTCGCTCGGCATTACGCAGAAGTCGATAGTCAACAACGTGAAGGAGCTTCTCGACGTGATGGGCGGCACACAGCAGGAGTATCAGTCGCCCGTGCTGGTTGAGGAGTTCATCGACGGCAGAGAGTTCTACGTAGGAGTGCTAGGCAACAGCAAGGTCGAGGCGCTGCCCATTATCGAGCTCGACTTTTCGAAGTTTCCGGCGGGATTGCCCAGGATCGCGAGCTGGGAAGCGAAGTGGGGAGACAGCGGAGACGAAAAGGGCGCTGAGTTCGAAGGGACGGAGTCCGTGTTCCCGACGGATCTGTCCGAGGAGCTGTCGAACAACATCCAGCAGGTGGCGATCGATTCCTTCCAGGCGCTGCGTCTCAGGGACTATGCGCGCATCGATCTCCGCGTCACGGCCAAGGAGGAAGTCTACGTGATCGAGGCCAACCCAAACTGCTACCTGGAAGAGAAGAGCGAATTCGCGCGCGCGGCGCAGAAAGGCGGAATGGAGTATCCCGCGCTCATCGAGAGAATCGTGCAGCTGGCGAGCGCGCGTTACTCGAGGTGATATCAGTGAACGCAAAAAAGCCGGCGAGATCGCCGGCTTTTCCGTTTGGTTTGGCTCGAAGCGAGCTACCGCCGCTTACGAGCTGCGCTACGGGCTGCTTTTTTTCTTGCACGCGTGCGCGCGCCCTTGCGCGCCGATGCGCTGCGGGCCGCTTTGCTCCGCTTTCGCGTTCCGGCGCCCTTCTTAGCCGCCGCTTTGCGACCACGTCTCTTCGCTGCTGCCATGTTGTCTCTCCACGATGAAGTAGAACTCTCACCGGCGCCCCGATGGAACCGGCGAGTCCTGCATCGCGTCCTGACCGGCACGCGTGTGACCAAACAAAACCACTGCGACGACGAGCTCGCATCGCTGCTCGTAACTCGTCGCGAATATAGAATGCAAGAGATGTGCGTGCAATACTTTTTCCCGTCGATTACCGCGACGCAATCATCACTTCCAAAAGTGCCTCGCTGCTGGCAGGTTAGAACTCCCAGCTTGCAAGAAAACTTTTTTCTCGAACTCCAACGGAGTAGCTGCTCGTGAAAGCGCTGGTAAAGGAATCCGCGGCGCCAGGTTTCAAGCTCAAGGACGTTCCCGAGCCGAGGATCCGCGAGGACGAAGTTCTGATTCGCGTGCGACGCGCGGGGGTGTGCGGCACCGACGTTCACATCTACGACTGGGATGCGTGGGCGAAGGGACGGTGCAAACCTCCGTTCGTGGTCGGACACGAATTCGCCGGCGACGTGGTGCAGGTAGGTCGTCTCGTCACGGATGTGAAGGAGGGAGACCGCGTCACGGCGGAGGGCCACATCGTTGACGGACGGTGTCTCCTTTGCCGAACCGGCAACGCCCACGTGTGTCCGTACACGAAGATCATCGGCGTCGACCGTGATGGCTGCTTCGCGGAATACATATCTATGCCGGCGACCAACGTCTGGCATCTCGACGATGAGATCTCCTTCGACATAGGGGGAATCCACGACCCGATGGGCAACGCGTTTCACACCGTACTCACCGCGGATATTCCCGGCTCGGTGGTGCTGATCACGGGCTGCGGTCCGATAGGAATATTCGCCGTCGGGATATGCAAAGCGGCGGGGGCGTCGCGGGTGATCGCCACCGATGTGAACGACACCAGGCTGGCGCTGGCAAAAGGAATGGGCGCCAACGACGCGATTCATCCCGAACAGGCCGAGCAGATCGTGAAGGCCGCAACGGGCGGCCTGGGTGCGGACGTGGTGCTGGAGATGTCCGGGGTGCCGGCCGCAATCCACCAGGCGTTCGCGCTGGTACGCGTCGGAGGGCGGGTCCAGATGCTGGGCATTCCTTCCAAGAAGGTGGATTTCGATCTGGCGACGGAGGTGATCTTCAAGGGCCTCACCATCTACGGTGTCGTGGGCCGCCGAATGTACGAGACGTGGCACCAGATGACGCGATTTCTCCGCTCCGGAGAATTCGATCCGACGCCTGTCATCACGCATCGATTCCCGATCTCCGAAGCAGACGACGCGATCGCCGCGATCAAATCGGGCGAGGCGGGAAAAGTCATATTCGAAATCGCCTAACCTATTGAATTACCGTGAGGCTGAAGTGGCGCTGAACAAGAAGTTCGATTCCGAGCTCAAGGCCGCAATCGAAAAGCTCAAGCAGGATCGGGTTTACAAGCGTCTCAACTATCTCGCTTCGCCGCAGGACGCACGCGTTCAGATGGAAGGACGCGGCGAGATCATCATCCTTTCCTCGAACAACTACCTGGGTTTGTGCAGCGAGCCGAGCGTGGTGAAGTCGGGAATCGAGGGACTCGAGCAGTTCGGCGCGGGCACCGGCAGCGTCAGATTCATCTGCGGCACATTCACCATTCACCGCGATCTGGAGCAGGCGATCGCGGATCTGGTCGGGACCGAAGCGTCACTCAGCTACGTGTCGGCGTGGAACGCCAACGAGGGACTCACCGCCACGATCGTGGAGCAAGGCGATTTCGTGGTTTCGGATGCGCTCAATCACGCGTCGATCATCGACTCGATCAGGCTGGCCAAGGCGATCACCAAGTGCACGACGGCTGTCTATCAGCACTCCGATCTGGATGATCTCAGGTCAAAGCTCGAGAGTGCAAAGAGTGCGCGGAGGCGCGTCATCTGGACCGACGGCGTATTCTCGATGGAAGGAAGCATCGCCCGGCTGCCGGAGATACTTCAGCTCGCGGAAGACTACGACGCGATTGTCGCCGTCGACGATTCGCACGGGACTGGAGTTCTGGGCGCGAACGGACGAGGAACGGCGGAGCATTTCGGGGTGCTCGGCGAAGTCGACATCATCACGTCCACGCTCGGCAAGGCGCTGGGGGGCGCGGCAGGCGGGTTCGTGGCGGGTAGTGCGTCCTTGTGCGACATGCTCACGCAGCGGTCGCGACCGCAGCTCTTTTCGAACGCGCTGCCACCCACGGTCGCAGCCAGTGCGCTCGGCGCGATCAAGCATCTCGAGCACAATCCGCAGCTGGTGCAGAAGCTCCGCGATAACACCCGCCATTTCCGCGCGGCGATCACCGAGGCGGGGTTCAAGCCCCTGTCGGGAGAGACCCCAATCGTCCCGATAATCGTCGGCGAGACGGCCACGGCCATCAAAATGAGTGACATGTTGCTGGACGAAGGCGTCTTTGTGACAGGGTTCGGCTTTCCGGTCGTACCTCAGGGGCAGGCGCGCGTGCGCTGTCAGCTCAGCGCTGCCCACTCACGCGACGATCTCGATCGGGCCATCGCGGCCTTCAAGACCGTCGGGACGAAGCTAGGCATAATCTAGAGGACGCCTTCATGCAGAAGCTCAAAGCAGTAGCCGTGGCGGTGGTCGCCACGCTGGTCGTTTCCGCGGGCGCGAACGCGCAGGGGATGCGGAACTTCGACAATTCGTGGTTTTGGGGATTCAAGAGCGGAATCAACACTTTCTCCGCACCCGGCCACGGCAACACGTCCACTGTCGATCTCGGCGTAGACTGGCTCATTACGCGGACAAGGGGCGGCCTCTACGTCTCAGGGAATCAATCGATCTTCAAGCGCGATGTCGATGTGTTCGACCCAGCGTCCAATAACAACCAGCGCACGGTGCAGGTCAGCGATCTGCGCCGCATCTCTTTCGCCGCGCTAGCCTTTCCGAAGCACTTTGGGGGAATCACTCCTTACGGCGGCGTAGGGTATACGATCGCCGTTCTCGGAGACGCACGCGTCTTCGTGGATAGCGCCAACACTTTCCCGAACAACGCGTTCCTGGACAAAGTTGAGGGCGCACGCAGTCGTGGAGCAGTGATGGGAATGGCGGGCGTCCAGATCCAGACCCGGCGCGCCGCGATATTCGCGCAGGAAACGATGCTGCCGAACAATTCCAATTTCCTCTTCAGCAGCGTCCTTTCATTCTTCGAATTCGGCGTTCGTTACAACTTTGGAAGCTCGATCGATCGGGAGTAGCAGCTATCGGCGCGCCCGACGATAAAGAGCGAACGGCCCCTTCGGGGGCCGTTTTTTTTGTTCGCGAAAGAGGTCCGTGGGCAAATCCAACTGCAACTGAAGACTACCTGCCAGGAGCTGTCAGCTTTTAAGCTGTCAGCTACGAGCGTTACTGCGTCGAGACCTATCGGCGCGGATCAGTGCACGGACAACTGAGTTTGGTATCGCGGCACAACGGACGGTCTTGCGGTGGCAGCTCGTAGCCAGTAGCTACCCCGCTGACCGCTCCTGGCAGGTAGTCTTCGGTTGCAGTTCAATATTCTGCCGTTATCCCGAAACCTTGCCCCTGGACACGAACCGGTTCCCTCTAACAATCCACCGGAGCGGCCAGTCGGCGCAGCGGGTGATTCCGATTCGGGTCGTGACCTCGACTCTGTCGTCGGGGACAGGCTCGCCCTGGCGGATGAGGAGCGGTTTGCGCTCAAGGCTCTTCCCGCTCATCGAGCCTGCTATGCCGAGGGCGGTGCAGAGTTTTCCAGGACCATTCGTGAGGTCGAAATCGCTCTTGATGCGCGGACGCCGCTTGTGCATCAGCGAGATTCCATCGAGCGGCTCGAGAGCGCGAACCAAGACGGCACTCGGCAACCCCTCCGCGCGCGTGACCGCGTTGAAGCACCAGTATATCCCGTAGATGAAATAGACGTACGAAGTGCCCGGTGGTCCGTAGAGCGCTTCGGTGCGAGCGGTGCGTCCAGCGGCTGCATGGCAGGCGAGATCGTGCTCGCCAAGGTAGGCTTCGGTCTCGACGATGATTCCGCTGGCGCGTCCTTCGGCGGTGTCGCACTCGAGGACGGTGCCCAGCATATCGCGCGCGACGATCTCCGTCTCGCGCTCGTAATAGCTGCGGGGCAAGGCGTGACCGCGGTGAAACTGCGAGCGTGGCCTCGAGCCCAGAAGAGTCGATTCCGAATCCGCTGGGCTCGAAGTTGCTTGCCTGCTCATACTACTCGCTAACGGTCTTGCTGCGGCTCTTGCGGGGAGCGCGGCGCGGCGATGCCTTGTTGTCTCCCTCGGCTGATGCAGACGCTGATTTACGGCCGCGGCGCGGCTTCGCGTCATCACCGCCGCGCTTTCTTGCACTCCTGGGCTTTGACTCGGGCTCGGAGAGCGCGCCTTCGCCAGTTAGTTGCAGATCGGACAGGAACTCCGTGAAAACCGGCTCGGGGGCGGGTCGAGATGTCTCGACCACGCCGACCGAGAGAAGATTCGCTGGCGGCGTGCCCACTCGGGCGCCGATCGGTCCGCGCCCGCGGCCGCGACTCGGCGGTGCGCTGCGCGCTCCCATTCCCGTCGGCATCGACGGCGCTGCGGGAGCAGTCACCTTCGGAGGCTCCGCTGCGGCGAGCTGCTGACTCACTGGAGTGGCCGGCGCGGCGGGAGCGACCTCGTAGTCGGTGCCGCGACGACGAAGATCGATGAGGTCCGCGTCGTGCGCATCCTGCAGGATCCGGAGGAAATTCCGTTCGCTCAGACTCTCACTGTCGCGCCCGAGAAGCTCCCGCGCCGCAGCTCTGACCTGGCTTGCTCGCGCGGGACCGCTCTCGCTGACAGCGCGACGAACTAGGTTGAAAGCATCCTCGCGCGTGAGCCGTAAGCCGCTCGACCCGATCCCATCTCCATTTGCCGAGGGAGCGGCGGCCACTGAAGTGTCGGCC